>JAWOGU010000006.1:0-26420 GCA_046496595.1 Chloroflexota bacterium | reverse complement strand
TAGCTTATTCTTTCCTTCATCTACACTGCCTGGAACTGTCATACGCTAAAGGTTCTGCCCTTCCCCTCAAATCCATTGGAGAAGCCTGTCGTCAACAAGGTCAAGCTCTGGTTCAGTCGCTCATCCTCATGGTTCATGACCTCCTCAGCGCTGGCGAATCGGTTGATACTGTTTTCCGTTTACTTTTTACTAAACAAGCTATTTCCCTTTGACTTCATCCTTTTGATAAAATTCACAACTATCGAGAAATTTAGACAAAAGAGGTGTTGTAGATGATAAAAAAATTAAATCACATTGCTGTAGTGGTGGAAGATTTAGAAGCGGCCAAAAGCTTCTGGGTAGACGCCCTGGGTCTGACGCTGGAGCGGGAAGACAGCGTACCGGAAGAGGCGGTTGACATCGCCTTTTTGCCGGTGGGCGACAGTGAAATTGAACTGCTTCAGCCGACCGATCCGGAAAGCGGTGTAGCCAAGTACCTGGCAAAACGCGGGGCGGGCATGCACCACCTGTGCTTTGAAGTGACCGACATTGAGGCGGTATTGGCCCGGCTGCGGGCGGCTGAAGTGCCGTTAATCACGGAGACGGCGAAGGTGGGCCACGACGGTAAGAAGTATGCTTTTGTGCATCCTAAAGGCACAGGCGGTGTGTTAGTGGAACTTTACGAATTGGTCTAGTATTGGATGTCATATCTGGGACATGATGTTTGTCACTATCATTGGAACGGCCGTTTATGTATGATGATTTCATAAGCCGCCGTTGTTAAGAACAAGGCGTTGTGAGTCAAACTAATCAAATTTTAGAAAGCAGTCTTGGCAGGCAACCTCAGGGAAGCCCCAGATGCTCAAATTTAGTCCAAAGGTGTACTCCATAACATTGGATTAATGCGACGGCTTAGAAAGTTTTCCCGGAGGGGAGCCAACCGGGAGCCGCTAGTGGGTGTAGAATGCACATTCTACACCCACTTTTTTTGCACTGTATGGGCCGCTGCCTGAGCCTGTCGAAGGCAGCCGGGCTTCGACAGGCTCAGGCCCCGAAGGGATGAATGGATGCTAAATATAGGGCAGCACCGATTTGGACAGCAGTTCCAGGCCGTCCAGGTTATCCAGGTCCAGCCATTGCAGCATGATGCGCTGTAAACCGGCTTGCTCCCAGGTTCCCAGAATGTCTACAATTTGCGCCGGGGAGCCTACCACCAGTCCGCGCTGGCGCATTTCCGCCGGAATTTGCCGGGTGAATTTTGAGGCTAACACGCTGTCCTCCCCAATTTCAACACGTGTCATGAGAGAACGGCGCACTTCGTGCGAGGAACGGCCGTTTGCCGCCAGCATCTCATCCAACAGCGCACTTTTGGCCTTGAACTCGTCCGGGGCAATGTAAACCGCGTTCCACTCAGAAGCGTACTGCGCCGCCAGGGGCAGCGTCAATTTAGCGCCATTACCGCCGATGAGAATAGGTGGTCCGCCTGGGCGCTGCGGGCGCGGCAGTAAAATGGCTTCTTGCAGCCGGTAGTATTCTCCGCTGAAATCGACCGGTTCGTCACTGTTGAGCAGGCGTGTAATCACTTCCAGCCCTTCCTGGAACCGCTGAAAACGGGGCTGGATTTCCAGCAGATCCCGGCCAAAGTGAGTGTGTTCCCGTTCTTGCCAGCCTGCGCCCAAACCGAGGGTTAAACGGCCGTTTGACAAATCATCCACCGCACATGCCATGCGCGCCGTCATGGTCGGGTGCCGAAACGACACCGGCGATACCAGCGGCCCAAATTCGATGCGCCTGGTATGGCTTGCCAGCCACGTCAGCGAAACCCACAGCTCCAACGAGTCCTTATCCGGTCCCACTGCATTCGTGTAATGATCAGATCGGTAAAGGCCAACAAAACCGAGATCTTCAACGGCCGTTGCCAGCCGCTGCCACCGCGCCCAATTCAGCCCATCCTGCCCTTCAATCATAATCGCAACTTCTAACATTATTTTCTCCTTGTTAAGAGTGGCAGAGTGGCAGAGTGGCGGAGATGTAGAGGTGATGGGGTGTAGAGGTGATGGGGTGAGCTTTCCACCTTGCAACTTTGCAACTTTGCAACCCTTAAACAAAAAACCGCCAACCCTTCACAATTGTAAAAGGTTGACGGCTTCATGACGTCCATTGAAAACCAACGCTTAATTTTCGACGTGGGGTAAAATTTGGGCCAGAATGCGGTCTTTGGGCAAAGCGCCGGTAATACGTTCCACTACTTCGCCATTCTTGAACAGCATCAAAGTGGGGATACCTACAATGCCGTAACGCCCGGGCACCGCCGGATTTTCATCCACGTCCACTTTGGTGACTTTAATAGTGCCATCATAATCCTCGGCAATCTGGCTCACAGAGGGCGCAATCATGCGACAGGGACCGCACCATTCTGCCCAAAAATCAACCAACACCGGCAAATTAGAATCCAGCACTTCGGTCTGGAAAGTATCATCAGTTACTGCTAATGGTTTAGCCATTTATCCTGCTCCTTGGGTAAAGATTCTTAGCCTTTAGATGTTATAATCTATCGGATTCTTACTTGAAAGTTTAGCCGATGGCCTTGACCTGTCAAGGCATTGGCGTTTTGTCTGATATGAATTTTACGCTTTGATCATCATTGCATCCCTAACAAGGAGGGTTACAATCCTGACATGAACGATTTGCTAATTGTAAACGGCCGTCTTGTCACCTGGCAGGCGGCGGATCAAATCATAGAAAACGGGGCGCTGCTCCTGCAAAACGGACTCATCGCCGACATGGGCAACAGCGCCGACCTGCGCCAAAAATATCCAAATACGCCCCAACTAGACGCTCACAATCAACTTGTAATGCCCGGCAACATCTGCGCCCATACTCATTTTTACGGCGCATTTGCCCGCGGCATGGGCATCCCCGGTCCACCCATGAAGGATTTTCCGGACATTCTGGAACGCCTCTGGTGGCGGCTGGATCGCGCCTTGCTGGACCTGGATGTGCGCTACAGCGCGCTGGTATGCCTGGTTGACGCCATCAAACACGGCACAACCACCCTCATCGACCACCATGCCAGCCCCAACGCCATCAACAACTCCCTGGACCAGATCGCCGACGCCGTGTCAGAATCCGGTTTACGCGCGGCCTTGTGTTATGAAGTGACCGACCGCAATGGCGCGTATGGGGCGCAGGCGGGCATTGATGAAAACGTGCGCTTCCTCCATTCCTTAAAGGAACGCGGCAACCCCATGTTGGCCGGACTCTTTGGTCTACATGCTTCCCTGTCGTTAACAGACGAGACCCTCCACACCTGTGTGGATGCTGCCAGAGACCTGGACATTGGTTTCCACATTCACGCCGCCGAACATGAAGCTGACGAGTACGATTCGCTCTATAAATACAACAAGCGCGTGATCGACCGCCTGGCCGATGCCGGAATTCTTGGTCCCAAGAGCATTGTGGCCCACGCCGTGCACGTGGATCCGGCCGAAAAGGAACTGCTGGCGCAAACCGGGACCTGGGTGACGCACCAACCGCGCAGCAACATGAATAACGCCGTCGGCGCGGCCGACATTGAGGGCATGATGCGCCTGGGTATCCCCATCTGCCTGGGCAACGATGGTTTTAGCAACAACATGTGGGCTGAATGGAAAACCGCCTATTTCTACCACAAAGCGGCGCACCGGGATCCGCGCCGCGCTAACGGCATGGACATTGTGCAGATGGCGGTCCACAACAACGCGGCTCTGGCCGGCATCTTTTGGCCGGAAGCGCCGGTTGGCAGGCTGGCAGTGGGATCGGCGGCCGACGTGATTTTTGTCGATTATCACGCGACAACGCCGCTTTCGGCCGGGAACCTGCCCTGGCACGTCATTTTTGGTTTTGAGGCCAGCATGGTGACGACTACGATTGCCGGGGGACAGGTGCTCATGCAAGATCGGAAACTGCTGACGCTTGACGAAGCGGAAATCACGGCGCGGTCCCGCGAACTGGCATCCGAAGTGTGGCAGCGTTTTGAGAAATTTAGCAAATAAGGTGACTATACTGGTGTAGCCTGAGCGTTCGACTGAGCTCACGCCGAAGTCTTGTCGAAGGCGAAACCGGGCTTCGACAAGCTCAGCCCTCGTCTGGCTGTGTAGTTACCAAATAAGAAGGAATGAACGATGAAGATTGCTATTTTAGGTGGTACTGGTAATGAAGGATTTGGTCTGGGTTATCGCTGGGCGGCGGCCGGGCACGATATTGTGATTGGTTCCCGGCTGGCGGAGAAGGGGGCTGACGCGGCGGAAAAGATGCGGGAGCTGCATCCGGATGGCAAGATCAGCGGTACGGATAATCTGTCCGCGACGCAGCAGGCGGACGTGGTGGTGCTGTCTGTGCCGTATGCGGCGCAGGCGGGCACGCTGGAAACGGTGAAAGAGGCTCTGGTTGACAAGCTGTTGATCACGGTGGTGGCCCCGTCCGGCGAGAAGAAGTCTCGCGTGCATCATCTGGAGAGCGGGCTGTCGGCGGCGGAAGAGGCGCAGGCGCAGCTTGAGGGGATTACCCGCGTGGTGGCTGCTTTCCAGAATATTGGAGCGCATCATTTGCTTGATTTGGACCATGAGATGGACTGCGACGTGCTGGTGTGCGGCGAGGGAAAGGAAGATAAAGCGGTGGCCTTGCAGTTGTGCGCGGATGCGGGACTGCGCGGCGTGAATGCCGGAGCGCTGCAAAATGCGCGGGCGGTGGAGGAGTTAACGGCCGTTCTCATTGCCATCAACGTCATCCACAAAGTGAAAAGCGCGGGCATTCGTATCACCGGTTTGGCTGCATGACGGAAATCACGTTAACGGCCGTTCCCCACATGCCGGAAATTCAGCCCGGCGACGATCTCGCCGCTGTCATCCTGGCGGCGTTAGCGGCGGCCAATCTCTCCCTGCAACCAGGCGATGTGCTGGCTGTCGCCCAAAAAATCGTCTCCAAGGCGGAAGGGCGGCGGGTACGGCTGGCAGACGTGACGCCCGGTGAGCAGGCGCAAACCGTGGCCGCCGTCACCGAAAAAGATCCCCGGCTTGTTGAACTTGTCTTACAAGAGAGCGAAAGTATTTCCCGCATGAAACCTGGTGTCCTGGTGACGCGCCATCGGCTGGGGTTTACCAGCGCCAACGCCGGCATAGACCGCTCCAACGTTGGGCGGCAGGAGGCGGAAGAAGCGGTGCTGCTGCTGCCCATCGATCCGGATGCCTCGGCGGCAGCCATTCGCCAGACGATTCAACGCGAAACAGGTACAGCCGTGGGCGTGGTGATTACAGACAGCCATGGACGGCCGTTTCGCCTGGGCACGGTGGGGGTGGCAATCGGTGTGGCGGGCATACCCGCCTTGTGGGACCGGCGCGGCGAGCCGGACCGGGACGGGCACATTTTGCAGTACACTGACGTAGGCGCCGCCGATGAAATCGCCGCCGCCGCCGGTTTGGTGATGGGGCAGGCGCGTGAAGGCCAGCCGGTGGTGCTGGTACGTGGCCTGGAACTCCCATTGCAAGCAGGCCGGGCCAGCGATTTAATTCGTCCACCGGAATTGGATTTGTACCGGTAGTAAAAGCGGGTGGGTAGTACTCTCGCCTTTACTTTTCACGGAGGTAACGTGTATTGCAGAAAAAAAACCATGTGATTTTATTTCTTGTCGTATTGCTCTTAGCTGGCTGCCAGTATGTGGAGGCGGCGCCTTTACCCACGCTGGTAGCGGCGGCTGTGGTACCTATTCCGACTGAGGGTGTGCCTTCCACTTTTACGCCAGCGCCGGAAACGGCCGTTCCCGCCGCCACTGAAATTTTCATCCGCGACACCGCCACCCCATCCAAAACCCCACTGCCCATCCCCACACTCACCCCCTTCACGCCGCGTCCCTCAGACACGCCCACGCCCACTGCTTCCCCCTTAATTACCCCCACTAACACGCCCGTCATCAAACCCATCAACCAGTACAGCTACCAGGAAGTGATTCCCTACCAGGCTTTTCCGGTACCGCCAGGTAACAACGGCTGGGGTATGCATTGGATACCTACTGTCAGCCAAAGCCAGGAAGCAGTAGATCGTTATGTTAACGAACTGGTTAAGATGCACATCAAATGGGTGGTGTTTTTGAATGATGGCTCTAACATTGGCGACAACGATTACCTGGTGGACAAACTGGTCGCCAACGGCATTATGCCGGTGATGCGCCTGTATCGCGCCGGTGTACTGCCTTATGGCCGTGATGTGGGCGCGATGGTGCGCCACTACCGCGCCAGGGGAGTCTACTATTACCAGATTTACAACGAGCCGAACGTTAACGTGGAAAACCACCAGGGTTTCGCCAATCCAAACCAATACGCCGCTGCCTGGGCGCAAACGGCGCGGGAAATTGTCAATAACGGCGGTTTACCGGGGATTGGCGCTTTCAGCCCTGGGGGGGAATATAACCACTATGAGTTCCTGGACCGCACCCTGCGGGCGCTGGAATACAACGGGGACGCCGCTCTGCTGAACCATGCCTGGCTTTCCGTGCATAATTATCATGGCACCCGCCCTTATGATGATCCCGACGGTTTTCTGCTTTTTCGCAACTACGATGAAATTGTGCGCAGCCATTTAGGGCGCTCCCTGCCTATGGTGGGCACGGAGGGCGGCTCTTACCATCCTGATGGGCAGGTCGCTAAAAATTTGCTGGTATACCAGTACACCTACATGCGTGACGCTGAACCCTATTTTTTAGCGTTCAGTTATTGGCTGTTGGCGAATCAAACAGCCGGGGGCAATGATCCGGCCTGGGAGTGGCAGGCGCTGTTCCGCGATAACTGGGTGCATCCGGTGGTCACGGAGTTTTTCTACCAAAACGCGAGGTAAGAAAAAGCAAAAAGCAAAAGGCAAAAGGCAAAATTTTCTGTCTTTTGCCTTTTGCCTTCATCCTTTTGCCTTTAATACAGGTCTTTCCCTTCCAGTTCGGTTTCCAGTTCGTCCCACAATTTGTTGTAGGCTATCAGGCGGGCTTGGGCGGCGCGGCGGGCTGGTGTGGTGTGCATGCTGGCGACGGTTTTCTCTTGCCATTCGGCATTACGTCCACGAGTGATGAGGTCGTGCATGTCGCGGGGTTTATTACCGGCTAACGCGAACCCGGTCCAATGGAAAACGGCCGTTAAGCCAATTTTCGCCAGTTTATCCGCATCCCACAACACTTGAGACTCCAGGTTAGCCAACGGCTCGTCCAGCCACAGTCCCATGTGGTCTTCAATGGCCTGCGCGACTCGTTCAATTTTCTCGGGGGGGAAATTGGTGGTGGGCAAAAAGGCGCGGGCAAACAGGGCGCCTTCATGGGGATGCAGGTCTTTGGCATCTTTGCGCACATCGTGCAGCCAGGCGGCGGCAATAACCACATCTTGATCAGCGCCAGTGAGGTTTGCCAACTGCTGGGCCAGCGTCACCACTGTTTTAACGTGTTCCCAACGATAGTTGAAAGAGGCATTGTTCATGCTGCCGAAACGCTGCACAATCTCGCGTTCGGTAGCTTCGCGCATCGTTTTTTTTACAGCTTTGCGCCAGTCAGTGAGGGAATCGTTGTTGTTTTTCTTTTTGGACATAGGGGAAATTAGGATTGAGTAAGTGAAAAATAAAAAGAATGTGGAAATTAAAAGTCAAAGAGATAGC
This sequence comes from Chloroflexota bacterium, assembly GCA_046496595.1. GTDB lineage: Bacteria > Chloroflexota > Anaerolineae > Promineifilales > Promineifilaceae. Next base: position 18,776 of record JAWOGU010000006.1, on the reverse strand, counting down.
AGACTCTGGCTTCTAATTTCCACCGTGAAGTTTGGGTTGTCTAAAAAAGCCACAAGATTTGGGGAGGTTATTTGAGAAATTGGCGTCCTGGCCCCTGGGTGGGATTTTAGGTGAAATCGAGCAATTTGCGATTTTCGTTTGAGGGTAAATGTGGTTAATTGTGGGCAAATATCAGGGTTTCTTCCACTAATTTAACCAGCATGTCTGCTTTGGGATTGTGAATTTCAGTAACCAGACAGCGGTGATTATCTGCTATTTCATCCAGAATCATGGCTGCCAGGGCGTCTTGCTCCCATTCAGGTAACTGTTTAGCTGCGTCAATCGCTTCCAGAAGTAACTTAGTCATGTTTTTCTATTCCTCGCAATATTTTCCATTAAGTATTTTGTCGTGTGCCTGGGGCACTTTGCTCATTATACACGAATCAGGCAGCCGTTTGGAACCCTGATTTAGCTGGAATTTAGAAATTGGTGGCTTGCTGGTACCAGGAAAATGAAGTCTTGAAATTTATCCACCGCTCCAGGGTAACGGCCGTTGTGGTTGAATGTCATAATACAGTTCTACCAGGCGGCGGAAAATGGGTGCGGCTACCGCAGATCCTTCACCCGCATTCTCAATCATGACCACGAGGGCGATTTCCGGGTTCTCAATCACGGTTCCATCAGGGCGGGTGTAAGGAGCGGCTGGGGCATAACCCGCAAACCATGCATGAGAATTGCGCGGCGGATCTTCCGCCGTGCCGGTTTTGCCGGCAACCGCCAGCGGGAGTTCCAAAAACTGGTGCGTAGCCGTGCCGGATGGACTGTTTGTTACGCCAAACATCGCTTCGCGCAGCGTCGCCAGGGTGGCGGGAGAGATGGGAAGCTGCCAGCGCACCTGGGAGGGCAGTTCTTCCTCCAGGTGGCCGGCGCCGGCGCCAATGCGGTCTACCACCGTTGGCTGGTAGAGGGCGCCGCCGTTGGCAATCGCTGCCACTGCGTTCACCATTTGCAGCGGCGTAACCTGCACAAAACCCTGCCCAATCGCCATGTTGACGGCGTCACCCGTGGCCCAGCCTTCGCCGATAGTGTTGAGCTTCCATTCCGGATCGGGAATGTTCCCGGCCGATTCGCTGACCTCTATGCCGGTCAACTGACCCAGGCCAAAGTCTCTGGCTGTATCTGGCAGGAAGGTGTTATCAACGTTGTCCATGTTCAGCCCGGCCTCGTAGAAGCAGGAATTGCAGGAAACCACCAGCGCCTGTCTCATGCTGATGGTGCCATGCCCGCCTTGCAGCCAGTCGTATTTGACAAAATTTTCGCCCAGGCCATACCAGGCGCCGGTGCTGGTGTAGCGGGTGTCGGCGGTGTAGAGACCGCTTTCCAGAGCAGCGGAGAGGGTGATGATTTTGAACAGGGAACCGGTGGGGTATGCGCCTTGTGTGGCCCGGTTGAGTAACGGCCGTTGTGGATCATTCATCACCTGGGCTAACTGGGCCAGCGCCTCATCACTGAGCGCGTCAAAAATGGCGGGGTCATAGGAGGGGTAGCTGACGATGGCTTTGATGTCGCCGGTGTTCACATCCATGATGACGGCGGAACCGGCTGACGCGCCCGGATAGGTTTCAATGGCTTCAGCCAGCGCCTGTTCAGCGGCGGCCTGGAACTCATAATCCAGTGTGGTGAAAATGCTGCGGGCCTGCTGTGGAGCCACTTGCGCCAGCGTGGTGATATAGTCGCCGTTCGCGCCCACTACATTTAAGATGCCGCCGCGCTCTCCGTTGAGAATGTCTTCGCCCCACGCCTCCAGGCCAGCCAACCCCACCGATTCGTCGCCTTGGTAACCTAGTTCAGCGTATTTGTCGGCGGCTTCGGCGGGAATGGGGCCGACGTAACCCACAATGTGAGGCGCGGCGCCTTGCGGGGCGTAGAGCCGCGCCAGCCGCGGTTCGGGCGGCGCCAGCCCTTTGCCGATGTAAGGCTGCAAAGCGGCGGCATTTTCCTGCATCACCGTTTCGCTGATTTCGCCGACAGGCCAATACCAGTCGGGTTGCGCCACGGCGTAAATTTCTTTGATTTCGGCGGGTGTTTTGCCCAAAACGAGACTAAGTGCGTTGAGCAAACCGGCTTCATCTTCAATCCTGCCCGGAATAACGCCTAGTCTTAGGGAGGTACCCTGGAAGGCCAGCGCCCGCCCGGTTTTGTCGTAGATGTTGGCGCGGGCCGGGGTGCGGACCGTGCCTTGCAGCCGGTTGCCGCCCGCCAGCTCCGGCAGGATCAAACCTTCGTCCCAGACGATGCCCCAGCGCCCATCCTGGTAGGCCAGCGGCGTATTGAATTCACGGATGATGTCGCCGAAAACGGCCGTTTCCCACGTCACCCGTACCCCCAATTTTGCCTGATCGCCATCCTGAATGAGAGACAGGGGTTGTGCCCGTACTGCCTGCACGTGTGCGGCGGTCATGGCCGCTTCGTAACGCTGCACAAAGTCCTGGCTGGCGACGAGAGTCTGGCTTTGGGTGGCGAGCAGGCTGTACATGCCCAGCAGATCGCCTAATTCCCAGGCGCGGTAAAAGGCGCGGCCAATGCCGCCCGCGTCATCCAGCACTGGCTCCGGTGTGGGCGCTGGCGTGTCTCTAGGGGTGGGTGTGATGGTTACTTCTTCGTAAGCGTCCCGAATTGCGGGAAACCCTTCGGCTCCGCAAGAGGCCACCACAAAAACCAGGAATAAAAATATGAGTATGCGACTTTTCATGGGGGCGGATTATAGCGGAGTTTCCGGTTTACCGGGTACAGTTTTCAGCAAACAATAATCGATCAGATGAACTGCCCCCTTTTTACTGTTCACTGTTCACTGTCACTTGTCCCGCACCGCCCGCACCAGCAGGCGGTTGTCGTACACGCCGCGCAGTGGGTTCCAGTCGGCGCATGTGAGGAGAAGAATGGCGTCGCCGGTTTCCTGGAAGAGGGCGGAAACATCGCTGGCCGGGGCGCGGCGCACGGAATCAATGCGGTAGGTGAGCTTTTCTACATTGGTTTCCAGGACGACGGCGCTGCCGTAGGGAAGGGTGGGGATGTGGGCGAACGCGCCTTCTTCGAGCAGGCTGTCGTCGGCAAAGGTCATGTGTCCCACAAAGACCATCGGCTGGTTTCCCCCCGGTTCGGCGGCGGTGGCTGCCAGCCAGCCTACGTCCCCGCCTAGAGTGGAGACGTCCCATGAGCCGTTTTCCAGGGGAATGGTAAGAACGGGTTTGTTGAGTTGGAGGGCGGGGATGTGTAGGCGGCGAACGGCCGTTTCCTCCATAAAGATCGGTGTGGCCGTCAAGGTGGGCGGCGGGGTTACTTCGCGCAGTGAAATTTGAGGCTGGGGCAGAAATGGCTCTGCTTCTGTTTGGACCGAACTGCTGATGGACGGTATTTCATCAGCTACCTGGAGCAAATCCTGGTTAGCGGATAGTGGTTGGGCGCGATTGTCTGCCGGGTAAACCAGCCAGACGCCGCCAGCCAACCACAATAAAGAGACCAGGACGGAGAGCAGCAGCCACGATTTACGCTGCCGCCGCCAGGTCTCCACAAAAAGGATCAGGGTGCTGCCTGCCAGAAAAGCAGCCAGCACCCAGTCCCAATGAATGCTCACGATCATGATTTAGACCGGCGCTGCCAGATGAGCCAGCCGACGGCGGGCAGGAGCGCTGCCAGCGCCATCAGCAGAAAGGTAGGCCACAGCGGCGCGGCAGGCGGAATACCGGTTTCCGGCATTTGCATAGCGGCCTGAGTAGCAGCAGCAGTGGTAGTAGCAGCTGCGGTGGCGGTGGGAGCTGCCTCGCCTCCGCCCGATCCGGGTGTGGCGGTGGCCTGGGTGGTGGCGGCAGGCGTGGGTGTTTGCTGCTGATCTTGCCCGATGATGGTGATGGGCACATCGTCGGCGCCGGCGGCGAGATCGTTGCCGTACCAATCTTTGGCATTGGCGACGCTGGCCGAGTTGGTGGTGATGTCGATGGGGGCCAGGGCGGTGAAAACGGCCGTTAACGAAATCGCCTGCATCGGTCCCACGTCACCCAGCCACAGGGTCAGGTCGCTCCAGGTCAGTTCACCGCTAACCTCGTCTACCGCGTCCGGCGGCGGTTCGGCAAAGCTGAACTGTAGAAAGTCCGGGTCGTAATCTTCCAAAAGGGGCACGACGGTCATGGTGGTGTAACCGTCGTTGGTGATGGAAATGGTGAACGTGAGGGGCATGCCCACTTCCGGGATGACCCCGCCAATCAGCTTCTTGTCCACGGGCGATGCGCCGCCAATCGATTCGCCTTCGTCGCTGTCATCGCCGCCGCCGGGCACGGAACCCTCGTCGCCCAGAGCGTCGTGGACTTCGGCGCGGTTGACCACGACTGGCGCGGGATGTTCCGCGATGAAGCCGACGATGACCGTTACTTCAGCGCCGGGAGCCAGATCGCCGAAGAAGGTGGTCAGGTCGTTCCATTCTATCGCGCCGGCGGCGGTATCCACGCTGTCCGGCGGCACGGAGGCATCTACATAGGCCAGGACGGCATTGTTGAAGTTGTCGGACAAAGGCAGGGTGGTGACGGTGAACTGGCTTTGGTTGCGAATGCGGATAGTGAAGGTAAGGTATTCACCGACCCGCACCACCGGATTGGCGCGGCCAAGCTGCTTGTCTACGGTGATCTGGTCTGTGACCTGGGCCTGTACGGGCGTCGTGACCAGCCACAAGGCCAACAAACACAACAGGCCAGCCGCGAGAATCAGGCTGGCTGCTAAACGAGGGAGTGTGTGATACTTCATGTTCATGATACGTCTCTCCGTTAGGATAACTACCGCACAATGATGGGTAAATAAACTTTGGCGGGCACGACCATAACGGCCGTTGTCGTGTTATAAACGCCTTGCTCATCCTGGACGATGGCGCTGTTGGTGATAGTGGCGCCGGGCAGCAGGTTGTTGGCAACCTGTACGGGCCAGAGCAGAGCGGCAGAACTGTTTGGCGACAGGTTACCCTGCCATAAAACCGCACCGCCGCTGAAGCTGGCACTGCCGACACTAGCAGACGTTGGTCCTATAAAATCAACCTGAGCCGGCAGGGTATCGGTCACCATAAAGGCAGCCGTTGTGTCGGCATGATTGGTGAGGACGATGGTGTAGGTGACGATGAGGCCGGGCTGTACGGTGACGGCGGATACCAGTTTGACGGCGTCGAGAGGCCACCATTCATCTGCGCCGATGTCGGAGCCGCCGTAGTGGGGGCGCTGTTGGTTGTCGATGTCGATAGTGGTCTCGGATGGGTCTGCGGCGTTGAGGGCGGCTGAAACGGCCGTTATGTGGTAGCCATCGGCCGCAAATCCGGCAGTACCTGTGAGGGCGTTGCTTTGTTGCACACTTCCCTGCGTATCGGTGCTGTTATTGTCCCACAGTGTGGTGGTAAGTGTGACTGTGCCTCCGGTGTTGACCACGCCTGTGTCATGATTGGCGATCAGGCTGTTGCTCATTTCAAACTGGCTGTTAGCAGCATAAACGGCCGTTCCCACATTCCCGTTGAACGTGTTGTGTCGCAGCAGGGGCGCAGAAGAAAGAACCGAGAGACCGGCGCCTTGCACCGCGGCGCTGTTGGCAATGAAGGCGTTATTTTCCAGCAAGGCGTGGCTGTCCTTTTCCAGTAGCAGACCGCCGCCTTGTTCGGCTTCGTTGTCACGAATCAGGTTGCCCTGCAGGGCGGCCGGGCTGTTATAGAGGCGCAGTCCACCGCCAGCATAAGCGCGGTTGTTTTGGATAGTATTGCCGGTGAGCAGGGTGTCGGCGCTGGCTTGCAGGTGAACGCCGCCGCCCCAGCCCAGCCCGGCGGTGGCAGTGCCGTTGTTCTGGATGAGGTTGTTTGCCAGCGTAAGCGGGCTGGCTGTAATTTGCAGACCGCCGCCGTTTAAAACGGCCGTGTTGCTCAATATCTGGTTGTGCTGGAGGCTGCCGGCGCAGCCGTAGCAGCGGATACCACCGCCGCTAAAGCGGGCGCTGTTGCTGTAAATCTTATTTTGCCACAGGTTTACCTGGCTGTTTTGCAGGTAGAGTCCACCCCCGTAACCGGCCTGGCTGCCATAGACGGCGCTGTTTTGCAGGGTTAGCTGACTGTTGAGGACGTAAAGTGCGCCACCCCGGTCGTTGGCGCCGCTGGCGCTGCCGCCGGTTAGCTGCAACCCATTCAGGGTCACGAGACCGGCATCCAGAATGGTGAAGACGCGCCCCTGTCCGTTGGCATTAAAAATGGTGGGGTTGGCCTGGGGATCCGGCGGGTCGGTGAAAACGGTCGTGTAGCCGCCGCGAATGGTCACCGGCTGGCTGATGATGGCGACCTGGGTGACGCCGCCGCTGCTGGTAATGTGGCTGTAGGTTCCACCGGCGACCAGGATGGTATTGTCAGGTTGGGCTACGTTGAGAGCGTGGCGCAAGGTGGCGCAGGGCACGGCAGGGTTGGCGCAGTCGTTGCCATTGTCTGCACCACCGGGCGCCAGATAGCGGGTTGAAGGATTGTTTTGGGCGAATACGCTGGGGATGATAAAGGCGACAGCAGTAAAGACACTCAACCCTGCCGCCAGGACAATAATTAGGAAGAACGCTCGCTTAATAATGATACTGCTCCTCTTCTTGGGTACTACGAAGAGTAAAAAGGCAGGCATGTGGTTGGGGTCGGTGTGTGCATAGTACGATGTTGTGTATAGCACTATTGACGCAAAAAACAAATTGTTTGTCTAGTACTTTGGAACTATTCGCGGGGAAAATGGGGGGAGGAACGGCCGTTTACGGCGCACAATCACCGCTTATTTTGAAAAAGCGGTATCTGGTTGGCAATATTCAAATTGAAACTTGTGTTTGACCAGCAGTTCTACTTTTTGCCATTGATCCTGGTCGGCAGGATGCGGCGGTATAAAACCGGCGTACATGTTGTGCATATAGCGCCCACAGTCAGGGCAGGCGATGGCGCGCCGCACTGTTTTGCCCGAAACGCGTTTGGTGATATGGCAGTGGTGGCAGGCAAAGTTTTGTACATTTGAATTTGCCGGATTTGTGAAGAGCTGCATGATGAATCCGATGTTTTTGAGTTTGGAGTTGGAGCTAGAGGGGTTTCCAGGGTGTGTTCTCCAGCCATCTCCTTTAGCGTAAATTTCAGGTTGATAAGCAAGCATTCATTATAATGATATGGTAAGCAAAAGTTGTTAATCGGAGTATGCTCTAATTATCTGATAATTATTACGCTTTACTGCACAAACCGCCTGAAAACGGCCGTTTTTGCCTGATTTTATGCTATGCTATGGCTGAAATTCCCACAAATAGGAGCTGAACATGAGTATAGAAAAACAGGCGAGTGATGTTGTCATTGTCGGGGCGGCGCGCACCCCGACGGGACGGTTTATGGGTGGACTGAGTAGTTTAAGCGCTTCTGACCTGGGGGCGCTGGCGGTGAAAACGGCCGTTTCCCGCGCCGCCATTGATCCCAACAGCGTTTATGAGGTCGTGATGGGCAACGTGGTGCAGGCAGGCGTGGGGCAGGCCCCGGCGCGTCAGGCAGCGCTGCGCGGCGGTCTGCCGGACACGGTGGGGGCGATGGCTGTCAACAAGGTGTGCGGTTCCGGGCTAAAGGCGGTGATGCTGGCGGCGAATGGTATTAAAGCGGGCGAGGCGGAGGTGTTTGTGGCGGGCGGCATGGAGAGCATGAGCAACGCGCCTTACCTGCTGCCCAAAGCGCGGGAAGGGCTGCGTTATGGCGACGCCCTACTACAAGACGCCATTCTCCACGACGGCCTGTGGTGTGCTTTTCAGGACTGGCCGATGGGCAATGCCGCCGAATTCATTGCCAGACAGTTCGAGATTACGCGGCAGGAAATGGACGAGTTTGCCTTACGCAGTCATCAACGAGCCGCAGAAGCCACGGTAAACGGCCGTTTTGCCGCCGAAATCGTGCCCGTAGAAATCAAAAGTCGAAAACAAACCGTGATTGTTAACCAGGATGAGCCGATTCGGGCCATGTTTTCCAATGGCGGCTATGAACTGCAAACTAGCCTGGAAGGTTTGGCGAAGCTGCCGCCCGCCTTTGAAAAAGATGGCGCTGTCACCGCAGGTAATGCGCCCGGTCTCAACGATGGCGCGGCAGCCGTGGTGGTGGTCAGCCGGGCTGAGGCGGATCGGCAGGGGTTAACACCGCTGGCGCGTATCGTGGGCTACACACTGGCTGCCGTCGAACCAAAATGGCTGTTTGCCGCCCCTGCCCGCGCCGTGCCTCGGCTGCTGGAACGCCTCGGCTGGCAAATGGGAGACGTGGATTTGTTTGAGCTAAATGAAGCCTTCGCCGCACAGTGCCTGGCGAATGGCGCAGAACTGCGCCAGCGCGGCTACCCGTTCTCCTGGGATAACGTGAATGTGAACGGCGGCGCGATTGCGCTGGGACATCCCATTGGCGCCAGCGGAACACGAATCTTGGTCACGCTGCTCTATGCTCTGCAAAATCGGGGACTGCGGCGGGGCGTGGCCGCGCTGTGCCTGGGCGGCGGCGAAGCGGTTGCGCTGGCGGTGGAAATGGAATTGACCTGATTACACGCTGAAAACTTGGGCATGTCCAAAAAAACCGCAGAGGGCACGGAGATGCGGCGATAAAAAGTGGTTTTCTCTGCCTTTTCGCGCCCTCCGGGGTGAATTTTTGGAATATATCAGGCTATCGGGGTTGGCTGCCGTGCCGGGGCTGTATTATTTAGTTGAGCCGGGGTAATCCAGGCTGTCGAGACTGATGAATCCACAAAATAGCTCAAACACGCTTCATCCACAAGGGAGGGGGTCATCTTCGGGGGCACACCTTCATAATCACAGAGGGCAATCACAATCTTGATGATGTCACGGGGATGAACAGCCTGCATCACCCGGCCCGGTTCGCGGTACCATTTTTGCAGTAAATAGACAAAAGATTGTTTATCAAAGGCCACCCTGTAATGTTTGCACACGGTCATGAAAATTTGGAAGAATAATTTTTCATCCGGGCTGCCCACCAGCACTTTCATTTGAATACGACGCAGGAAGGCATCGTCAACCAGTTCGTTGGGGTCCAGGTTGGTGGAAAAGACGATGAGCTGTTGAAAGGGTACTTCTAGTGTCTGGCCTGATTGCAGGCGCAGGAAGTCGATGCTGCTTTCCAGGGGCACAATCCAGCGGTTGAGCAGTTCTTGGGGACGCATTTGCTGGCGGCCAAAGTCATCGATGAGGAACATGCCGCCATTGGCCTTCATTTGCAGTGGAGCCTCATAAATTTTGGCGACCGGCTCAAAACGCAAATCCAGTGCATCCATTGTCAGCTCGCCGCCAACCATGACGGACGGCCGTTGAAACAACCGCCACCGCTTATCGAGCCGCACCTTTTCACCTGTGCTATAGGGATCCATGTAGTGTTTGACTTCTTCTTCACTCACCGGAATATGGACCAGGGGATCGAAAATACGAATAACCTGCCCGCCTACAGCGATGGTGTCGGGCAGCCAGATGGGATCATCTTTGGCCAGCACTTTGGCAATCGCTTCGGCGACGGTCGTTTTGCCGTTTCCCGGGGGGCCGTAGAGGAAGAGTGAGGAGCCGGAATTGACGGCGGGACCAATACGCCGGTGAAAATTTTCCGGCAGGATGAGATGGCTTAAGGCCGCCTGAATTTGCTTTTGGCTAATCTGCCGGTTGCGTCCCGTTTGTAGCAGAATGGCTTGTTTATAAGCATCCAGAGTAACCGGGGCAAGGCCAATGTATTGGCTGCGTTCAAACGAATCACGCGCCCGCTGCATACCGGCGTCCGTGGGACTGTAAATGTATCCCAGACTGCCGACTCCTCCGGCTTTTTTGATTTCAACGAGATGTTCTTGCTTCATGTGGCTCATCAAATCATCCACGATGGTGGCGTGGATGCCTAGTTTGACGGCGATTTGGGCGGCGCTGGCTTCGCCTTCGTTGAAGAGCAGGCGAAAGATGACGTCTTGCACCATGCCGATTGGGATACCCAGATCTTCGACCTTCATGGGCTGGGTCATGAGTTGTTTCATTTCAGCTGATAACATACCTTATTTCACCTGTTTCTTGATTATCTCAGTTCATTCTTTGCGGCAAGCGGTTTCTGGTGATGGGTATTCAGTCTGGTGAGCTGCTCGTAAAACCTTACTGAACCTGTGGGCAAGATGTGTTTGGGTGTGGCGGGTTGTGAATCTCCGTACATGCTGCTGCCGATATGGTCTGGAGTCTGGCGAAAATGACGCTGACCTCTGGTGCTGTAAAGCGTTTTGCCAAATCGCCTTCCACTGTTAGCGAACAAAAACGCCAGTGTCCAGTAAGTATAGGTGCAGTCCTACGCCGGGAACATAGGAAAATAGGGCGAGAGGAATAGGGATCTTTCAGGAGTGGGTAGGCTTGCGGATCAAAAACAGCATATTGCTTGTGGCTTTTGGCACAGGCAATATGCTGTTTGGGGTTGTATTGTTGAGAAGCGTTTTAATCTGTGTCGGCGGGTGGGGGAATGGAAACGGCCGTTTCTCCCCCATTTTCTTCGTGAACCACGATATCGCCAACCTCGGCGTCACCATTTTCATCTAGAGCCAGATCTTCACCCACACGAGAAAGTTTGCCTTGCCGCAGTACTGCCACGGAGACCACCGAATCACCGGCGCGCAGATCCATCACCCGCACCCCCTGCGTAATGCGTCCCTGCTGCGAGATGACGTTGGCGCCCGTGCGCAAGATAATGCCCTTGCTGGAAATACAGGTGATTTCATCCTCTTTGGCGACGACGCGCGCGCTGATAATTTTGCCCGTGCGTTCCGGCGTCAGGGTCATGGCGCGCACGCCTTGCCCGAAGCGGTTTTGCTGCCGGTACTCGTCCAGCGGCGTGCGTTTGCCGTAGCCCTTCTCGGTGATGACGAGCAGATCCTCGCCTGACTGCACCACGCCCGTACCGGCGACACGGTCCCAGGTGTTGAGGCGAATGCCAAAAACGCCGGCGGCGGTGCGCCCCATGGGGCGCACGTCGTCTTCGCTGAAACGAATGCCGCGCCCCTGTTCACTGACAATGACGATGTCGTTGTCGCCATGAGTGGTTTTGACCCAGCCCAGGCTGTCGCCTTCGTCCAGGCTGATAGCAATGAGACCGCTGGGGCGTACGTAGGCAAACTGTGAGATTTCGGTGCGTTTAATACGGCCCTTGCGTGTGACCATCATCATGTATTCGGCGTCATCAAAGGAGTGGACGGGGAGAACGGCCGTTATCTTTTCTTCCGGCATCAACGGCAAAATATTCATCAAATTTGTGCCCTTCGCCGTGCGATCCAGCTCCGGGATTTCATACGCTTTGATGGCGTACACCTTGCCAAAATTGGAGAAGAACAGAATGCTGTTGTGCGTACCGGCGGCAAACAAATGCTCCAACTGGTCTTCATCCCGCGTCGTCATGCCGATAAGACCCTTGCCGCCGCGCCCCTGAACGCGATAAGCCGTTACCGGCGTGCGTTTGACATAGCCCCGCTGCGTGATAGAGATGAACACGTCCTCGTCCTTAATCAGGTCTTCCATGTTCAGATCTTCCACCAGATCAAAGGCGATGCGGGAGCGGCGTTCGTCGCCATATTTTGCCTTAAGGTCTTGCAGGTCTTCGCGGATAAGCGCCAGAATCTTTTTCTTGTCGGCCAACAAGCTGCGTAAATATTCGATATGGGCCGTGATTTCCTTGTACTCTTCCTCGATTTTTAGTCGTTCCAGGGCTGCCAGACGGCGCAGCTGCATGTCTAAAATGGCAACGGCTTGCGCATCGGTGAGTCCGAATTTTGAGATCAACTGTTCGCGGGCAGAGTCGGCGTCAGCGGATTGGCGAATGGTTTCGATCACGGCGTCGAGATTATCCAGGGCGATCAGCAGTCCTTCCAGAATGTGCTGCCGCTTGAGCGCTTTCTCCAAATCAAATTGGGTGCGCCGGGTAATGACATCTACGCGGTGATCGATGTGGATTTGCAGGGCGCGTTTGAGCGAAAGCAGGCGCGGCTGCTTGTCTACCAGGGCCAGCATCTGCACGCCAAAGGATGATTGCAGGGTGGTGTGTTTGTAAAGCTGGTTCAGCACCTTCATCGGTTGGGTGCCCCGTTTTAGCTCCACAATCACGGAAATCCCTTTCCGGTCTGAGGAATCACGCAAATCGGAGATGTCCGGAATGACGCCCTGGTTGACGAGTTCGGCCATGCGCTCGATGAGCATGGCCTTGTTAACTTGATAAGGCAGCTCTGATATGTTGATGCGCTGCCGGTCCGGTTTGCCGGGCAGTTCTTCAATGGTTGCCACGCCGCGCACCACGATACGGCCGCGCCCCGTGGCAAAGGCGTTGCGGATGCCTTCGTTGCCCAGGATGATGCCGCCGGTCGGGAAATCCGGCCCTTTGACGAACTGCATCAGTTCTTCCAGGGTGACGTCATCCACGTCGTCTTGCCGGTCGATGAGATAGATGATAGCGTCGCAAATTTCGTTCAGGTTGTGGGGTGGAATGTTGGTCGCCATACCGACGGCGATACCGGAGGAACCATTGAGCAGCAAGTTGGGCAGGCGGGCGGGCAGCAGCAGCGGCTCAGGCAGAGAGTCGTCGAAGTTGGGACCAAAATCGACGGTATTTTTATCGATATCTTCCAGCAGTTCGTGAGCAATGCGGGCCATACGGGCTTCGGTGTAGCGCATGGCAGCGGCCGAATCGCCATCTATGCTGCCGAAGTTACCCTGCCCATCCACGAGCATGTAGCGCATGGAAAAAGGCTGCGCCATGCGCACCATGGCGTCATAAACGGATTGGTCGCCGTGAGGGTGATATTTACCCAATACCTCACCGACGATACGAGCGCTTTTGCGGTGCGGGGTGTTGGCGCGAATGCCCATGTCGTGCATGGCGTAGAGGATGCGCCGGTGGACGGGTTTGAGTCCGTCGCGGGCGTCGGGCAGGGCGCGGGCCACGATGACGCTCATGGCATAGTCCAGGTAGGAGTTGCGCATCTCCTCATTGATGTCGATTGAATTGATGGTGCCGATTTCCAAGGATTGTTCCTCCATGGGTCAGAAAAGTTGCATCGATACAGGTTTCGCCTTCGACAAGCTCAGGCTGCACCTGTATCGATACCGAAAAGTTAATCAATGTGGCCCAGCAAAGGCAGGATGCAGAGGTTTATCTGTTTTTCCGCATGGTTTCAATTGCCTGGTTTGTGCTCATTTTAGATGGATTGTTCAGTAAAAATGCCATCACGATTTGGGATGGCAAACGACCCTTATTTTCATACTTTTTAACTGGAAGATTATACTTGATTTTGTCTGGTTTAACGAATTTTTATGAGGGGCTGATGAGGTTGCAATAGGACTATTGGCTACCTTATTCCGGCCCATAAAATACTTTTGGCCTATTGAGAACTCATCTGGTGACGATCATACTATTCTTAGCGGTATGATTTTGTATCGTGGCCGTGAGAGCGGCGCCCGGATGCCTGGAGCGACCTGAATTTTTGGGCGCGTTTAGGAACGTGACTATCCCCTGAGTGGGTATTTTGTCGGTACAGGACGGTATAAGGAAGCTAGTACCATGTCAGAAGAAGTAAAAGTGTTGAAGAAAATTCCGGTAGTCCCTTTGCGAGGAGGGGCCGTGTTTCCCGGCGTCACGACGACCATTTCAGTTGGCCGACGACCCTCATTAACAGCCGCGCAAACGGCCGTTGAACGGGGTGGTGATCTCCTGGTTTTGGTGCAGTACGACGCTGAAGTAGAAGATCCCAAAACCGAAGACCTGGTTTCTATTGGCGTTTTAGCTACCGTGCGCGACATTCTGCGTTCCCCCCACATGGGCGTGCAGATGCTGCTGGAACTACGCCGCCGCGTTAAATTCCACGATCTGGCAGCCACGGAACCCTTTTTGGAAGGTTCCTACTCGGAGCTGTCCTTAGACACGGACGAAGCTTCGGATTCACCCCTGCTGCATCAGGCTATTGCCTATCTGGAACAATACGCAGAAGTCGTTGGCGAAGCCAATCAGCAGGTCATGGCGGTGACGCGCAGCAAAGCAACCGCCGGCGAACTGGCCGACTACATTGCCGGTTTGCTCAATTTACCCTTCGACGTGGAATTGAGCGTTTTAACCGCCCTCAATGGTGAAGAGCGCCTTTCTCTCGTAGTAACGCATTTACAGCAAGAACTGAAAATCAGCGAAATCCGCCATAAAATCCAGCAAGATGCCCGCGCTAACACCGATAAGGCGCAGCGTGACTATCTGCTGCGGGAACAAATGCGGGCCATTCGCAAAGAATTAGGCGAAGAAGGCGAGGATTTCATTGAAAATATACGCCAGAAAATCATAGTGGCTGGAATGCCGCCGGAAACTGAGGAACGAGCCTGCAAGGAGTTGACCCGGCTGGAATACCAGGGACAGCAGTCGGCCGAATCCAGCGTGATTCGCACCTATCTGGAATGGCTGGTGGAACTGCCCTGGCAGATCATAACCGAAGACAACCTGGACATTACCCACGTGCGCCAGGTGTTGGACGAGGATCATTTTGGCCTGGACGAGGTAAAAGATCGTATTGTGGAGTATGTGGCGGTGCGTAAACTGGCCGGTACGCAAATGCGAGGCGCCATCATCAATTTGAACGGTCCTCCCGGCGTTGGCAAAACCTCCATTGCGACTTCTGTGGCGCGGGCTATGGGGCGGGAGATGGTGCGCATCAGTTTAGGCGGCGTGCGCGACGAGGCGGAAATCCGAGGCCACCGCCGCACCTATATTGGCGCTATTCCGGGGCGTATTATCCGGGCGCTGCGCGACGCCAAGACGTGCAATCCGGTGATTGTACTGGATGAGATTGACAAGGTGGGGGCCGATTGGCGCGGCGATCCTTCGTCGGCGCTGCTGGAAGTGTTGGATCCGGAGCAAAATCACAACTTTACCGACCATTATCTGGAGGCGCCATTTGATTTAAGCCAGGTGATTTTTGTCACCACGTCTAATCAACTCAACACCATTCCCCTGCCGCTGCTGGACCGTATGGAAACCATTACCATGCCCGGTTATATTGAGGACGAAAAAGTGGCGATTGCCAATGGCTATTTGCTAAAAAAGCAGCTTACAGGTCATGGTATTCGGGACGTGTCTGTGGTGTTTGATGAGGAGGCGCTGCGCAAGATTGTGCGCCATCATACTCGCGAGGCCGGGGTGCGCCAGTTGGAGCGCAAGATTGGCGCCATTGTGCGCAAGCTGGCGGTGAAAATCGCCGGCGGTGGGACGGGGCCATTTATGGCGACGGCTGCTGACGTGGCGGCTTATTTGGGGCCGGATAAATTTAGTTATGGCGTGGCCGAAGAAAAAGATGAAGTGGGCGTGGTGACGGGTTTGGCTGTCAGTGCGCATGGCGGCGATACGCTGGTGATTGAAGTGAGCTTGAGTGAAGGCTCCGGCCGGATTACGATGACCGGTTCGCTGGGCGACGTGATGCGCGAATCGGCGCAGGCGGCGCTGACTTATGCCCGGGCTAATGCGCGGCGGCTGGGTTTGGAGCCGTCGGTGTTTGACAAGGTGAATACGCACATTCACGTGCCGGAAGGGGCAGTGCCCAAGGATGGCCCCAGCGCGGGCATTGGCATGGCGACGGCGATTATTTCAGCCTTTACACGCCGCCCAGTGCGCCGCGACGTGGCGATGACGGGCGAGGTGACGCTGCGCGGCAAGGTGCTGGCGATTGGCGGTTTGAAGGAAAAGGCGATTGCGGCGCATCGGGCCGGTATTACGACGGTGCTGCTGCCTAAGGATAACGCCAAGGATATACCGGAACTGCCGGAACGCATCCGCCAGGACCTGACGCTGATACCGGTGAGTCATCTGGATGAGGTGTTGGAGATTGCGCTGCTGGTGGGGGAGGAACGGCCGTTTTCGGTGGAGGGCGCTACGGGTGAACTGGAAAAAATGACAGTTCCGCACAGAAATGGTACCCGTGAACTGCCGGTACGGGCGGCTGAGTGGTAGGGGAACCAATGAGTCAGGCCGCCTGATTTTTGAGTTTTACGTCCAATGGTGCAAATAAGGGCGAATTAACCAGCCCCCACTGCTGCAAACGGCAAATGACGGATGTTTTTAATACGCCCAGGCCGTAGACGGTGGAGTTTTTGAAGCTGATGGAGGAGGAGTCATCCATGTAGCGGGTGGGGCAGGTGATTTCCCCGATGGCGTAACCGCCGTAAATTATTTGACACAACATCTGATTGTCGAAGATGAAATTGTCGGAATTGTTTTCCAGGGGCAGTGTTTCCAGAAGTTCCCGCGTAAAGCCGCGATACCCGGTATGGTACTCAGACAGTTTGTAGCCGATGATGATGTTCTGCACCAGGGTGAGGAAGCGGTTGGAGATGTATTTGTAGAGGGGCATTCCGCCTTTGCGGGCGCCAACCCCCAGAATGCGGGAACCCAGTACGCAGTCGAACAGGCCGTTGGCGAGCAGGGAGGCCATGGCGGTGATGAGCAGCGGGGTGTACTGATAATCGGGGTGGAGCATGATGATGATGTCGGCGCCGAGGGAAACGGCCGTTTTGTAGCACGTTTTTTGGTTGCCGCCATATCCCGTGTTTTGCTCGTGGACGATGGTATGCACAATGCCCAATTCACGCGAGACGCGGGCGGTATGGTCCTGGCTGGCGTCGTCTACCAGGATGATGTCGTCCACGATGTCGCGGGGAATTTCCTCATACGTTTTGCGCAGGGTGTGTTCGGCGTTGTAAGCCGGCATGACCACGACTATTTTTTTACCATTCAGCATGTCGATATTTTCCTAAAGATAGTGGTAGAGACCAGACGATAACAAGTAAGGGCAAGACTGCTTTGTAAATGCTTTCTGACCAAACGATGTGCTGTCCATACAAATCGGCGCGTGAAAGCCCAAACACAAAGACAGCCCACCCCAAAATGTAGATGACAACAAAACTTATGACAGTATATCGGAATAACCTGGATGAAAATTTATGGTAATAAAAGAAGAGGAGCAAGATAGGAATGGGCATGACGACAGTATGCATCATCCCTACGATAGGCACAACCAACGCGGTGACAGCTAAACTAATGGCCAAACTTCCGGCAAATGCCGGGCTTTCGATTGATTTGTGGCGATATACCCAGAAGAGAACGAGAGCAGCTAAAATGAGAACGGCCGTTACCCCTTGAAACGGATTCCAAAACCAGCTAATAACAGAGCGAGTTGAAAAATAACCGCCAAGCGAATTGAAAAAGGCAAATACCCATCCTGGCTGTAACATCTCCGTAACTAACCATTGTGCTATACCAGCCGATATAAAACCGAGCAAAAAGCGCCATCGCCATGCCTGGAAAAGCGCCCATAGAAGCAAAAAGACAAGGGTAAGAACATAAGGGTGAGGCTTTAATGTCAGACCCGTTACCAATGCGCCGGCCAAAACAAATTTGTTTCTTGACAATGCCAGATAGCTTAACCCCAAACTTAAAACACCGATTGTGTTGAACTGTCCCCAGATCGTATGTTGTAGGGCCGGCAAATATAAAAGACACAAACCTAAAAATAGTGTGATAAGATTGACTCGTTGAGGCCAATTTAAGGCGCGAATAACGGCATAAATGCCGAGAATATAAAAAACCTGTCCTAAAATTGTCCAGACTAAATGAGCGGTTTCGTATGGCATCCATGCCAGGGGGATCAAAAAAAGCAGCAAGTTGGCCGGATAATAAAAACCGGGTTTCATATCAATTTGAGGAACCTCATAAACAATCAAATTGACTTCTTCTGCGTTAAGAGGATCGTAGATATTGCGCCCTTCTTGCAATAACGCAGCGGCAGCATACCAACGAAGATAGACATCGGAGCGTAAACGTGTCCCTTCCAGACGGTTCAAGGTAATGGCTACACCCACCATAAAAAGCAAAATAACGACACTGAAAATCAGCAATTTATTTTGTTCAACTTGAGGATCAATGGTTTGTTTAGATGGGGTCATTTGACAACCGGGTTCTCTTGAGTTCCGATAATTTATACTGATTGGCTGTGAATCGCTTTTCTAAGCAGCCATACCAATACCACCAATAATAAGATAGGCAGCGGCAGAAACATGATGACATGTTCCTGATCGCCTTCGATGGTAGCCAGGAACAGCGCCCATGAAGCAAAAATGGAGAGCGCGTAGAATAGAGCCACCCAAAGCGAACCGCGCCGCGTACGTTCATGCAAAAGCTGCAAGCACAGAAGCAGGGGAATGTAGAGGACGATGAAATTGGTAGTGGCTGTACGGACCAGTACCATGTTGTTGACGATCATGGTGATGGCCAGGATGAGCAGCATTTCCCGCGAGTAAGCCGGTATTTTCACCAGCTTCCACCAGAGATAGAACATGTACAGTACCAGGATAACCGTCAGCCCCAGTTCTACCGGTCTGCCGAGAAAGGTGAAGTAGTATTGCGTGATAATCCACAGCGGGGAGGGAGTGATGGTGTAACCGGGATAGGCGTTGACCTGTTGGATAAAGCCGGTGAGCCAAGAGGGGAGAAACAGGAAGGAAATGGCAAACAAGGCCAGCATGGCGGCGCCAAAACCGGCGATGAGCCGCCACTTTTTTTGCCAAAGCGCCCAAAAGAGCAGGGCGGGCAGCACAAATAAAGTCATTTGGGGTTTGAGGGTGGTGAGCGCCAGCAGGATGCCTGCCCAACCAAACCGTCCTTGTTTGAACATGAGTAGAGCAGCAGCTAGCCACAATAAGATAAGGGCGGCAAA
>JAWOGU010000749.1:0-3351 GCA_046496595.1 Chloroflexota bacterium | reverse complement strand
TGGATCGTCGCCGCCCGCAAACTCATCAAACGCCGCCAGGACGTGGGCAGCTTAACCCATCTCTTCCACGCCGAACAGTTTCTCGGTTTCCTGCCCTTTGTCGCCTGGTGGCTGCTGCTCACCTGGGCCGCCTATTCCATCGCCGGGGAAAAAATGCCCTGGCTCAGCACCCATTTCGTCATCCCCATGGCCCTCATGAGCGGCTGGTACTTTGGCGAAAAGCTCAAAAACATCACCCGCGTCGACCTGTTTTCGCGGCGTTCTCTGGTGTTTGGCGGCTTAACGTTTCTGTTTTTCATTGTCTTGTTTGGTCTATTCAGCTTTTTCTGGCTGGGCAAACTTCAAATAGGCGATCAACAAATAAAAGCGCTGCAAAACGTAGGGCTGTTTATCGGCTTGCTGGCAGTGGCCGGCATCGTGGTCTATTTCTGGCAGAAACGGTTCAGGGAGATGGAACGGCCGTTACGCGGCACCCTCATCATCCTCGTCATCTTCACCCTGCTCAGCCTGCTCACCATCCGCGCCAACTACATGGCAAACTTCCCCAACGCCGACTACACCACCGAGTTCATGGTCTACGCCCACGGCGCGCCCGCCACCAAACAAATCGTCATGGAACAGGTGGAAACCCTCTCCCAGCGCCTCTACGGCGACAAGAGTATCAAAGTGGCCTACGACAACGACGTAAGCTGGCCCTTCACCTGGTACTTCCGCGACTATCCCAATCGCATGTACTTCGGCGAAAATCCCAGCAACAGCCTCAACGAAGCGCCTATCATTGTGGTGGGTAACTTGAACTGGAGCAAAGTGGAACCCTACCTGGGCAACAACTACGAGCAAAATACCTATACGTTTCTCTGGTGGCCCATGGAAGATTACCGGCGCATTGGATGGGACGCCGTCTTTGGCGATCCGCTGGCAGTGGAACGGCGCGGTCTGGGCAGCGCCGACGTACGCCGCGCTTTGTGGGACATCTTCTTCTACCGCAATTACGAGCAGTACGGCCAGACTTTTGGCGGTACCTACACCGCCCGCGAATGGCCGCTGCGCCACGAACTGAAGGTCTACACGCGCAAGGATGTGCTGGCTAATTTGTGGGACCAGGGAATCACCCCGGTCAACGTGGAATCCTTTGTAGATCCGTATGCGGAAGGGGAAATCAGCTTGCAGCCAGCCTTGATCCTGAACGAACTGAATATACCCGGCAGCAGTGAAGGCCAGTTCACCACCCCCCGTAACGTGGCGGTGGCGCCGGACGGAACCATCTTTGTGGCCGACAGCGGCAACCACCGCATTCAGGTCTTTGACGAGAACGGCCGTTTCCTCACCAGTTGGGGCGATTTTGGCGTCGCGCCCGGTCAGTTTAACGAACCGTGGGGCATTGCCGCCGATGATGAATTTGTCTACGTGGCCGATACCTGGAACTACCGCATCCAAAAATTCAGCCACGATGGGCAGCTCATCGGCAGCTATGGGCAAAACGGCTCCCCCATCGGCGACACGGATCCCGGCCTCGGCCTGTTCTACGGACCACGCGCCATCGCCCTGGTGGACGACAACCTGTTTGCCATCACCGATACCGGCAATCACCGCTTGCAGCTCATGGATGAAAACGGCAATTTCCTGGACACGGTGGGACTCCTGGGCAATCAACCCGGTCAGTTTAACGAGCCGGTAGGGCTGGCAACCGGACCCAATGGCGACGTGTATGTGGCCGACACCTGGAACGGCCGGGTGCAAGAATTCACCCCGTCCCTCAACCCGGTAAACGAATGGCCGGTAAACGGCTGGTTCAGCCAATCCATCGACAACAAACCCTACATCGCCCTGGACAGCGCCAACCGCATCTACGTCACCGACCCCGAAGGCTTCCGGGTGCTGATTTTTGACAACATGGGCAATTATCTGGGCCGTTTTGGTACTTACGGCGCGGCAGCCAATCAGTTTGCCCTGCCGGTAGGCATTGCCATTGACGCCCAGGACAACGTCTACGTCGTGGACGCCCACAACAACCGCGTCGTCAAGTATGCGGCCATTTTCGGCCCGCCGGCAAAATCATTAAACGGTGATGCTCCGCTGTTTGAAGGGCTGGAAGGGGAAGATCGCACGCTGACTGAACCGGAAGAGCAGCCGGTGGAAGATGAAGCGGTGGAAGAAGAGAGCGCGCCTACGGAAACGGCCGTTTCCGAAGATTAGCGCCCCTGGCAAGATTGGACCAATCTCGGAGATTGGTCCAATCTGAATGAGCGAACCCTATGGATTTTTCAGACAAAATCGTACTCGTCACCGGCGGCTCGCGCGGCATTGGCCGGGCCATTGCCCAACAATTCGCGGCGCGCGGCGCGCAGGTGATCGTGCATTACCACAGCAACCGGCAGGCCGCCGATGAGACCCTGGCCCTGCTGCCCGGCGAGGGGCATTTTAGCGTGCAGGCCGACATCGGCGATGCGGCAGCGGTGAAGGAAATGGTGGAAACGGCCGTTTCCCGCGCCGGCCGCCTGGACATCCTCATCAACAACGCCGGTATCTACGAAGAACACCCCCTGGCGGAAACCAGCTACGCCGACTGGCAGAGCCACTGGCACAACACCATCCAGACCAACCTCATCGGCGCGGCCAACGCCATGTACTGCGCCGCCCAGCAGATGATCGCGCAGGGTTATGGGCGCATCGTCAACGTCTCCTCGCGCGGCGCTTTCCGCGGCGAACCGACAGCCCCGGCTTATGGCGCCAGCAAAGCGGGCATGAACGCCATGAGCCAATCGCTGGCCCGCTATCTGGCCCCGTTCAACGTCTTCGTCGGCGTCGTGGCCCCCGGCTTTGTGGAAACCGACATGGCCTTCGACCATCTCCACGGCCCGGAAGGCGACTTCATCCGCGGCCAAAGCCCGCTCAACCGCGTGGCGACGCCGGAAGAGGTGGCCTACGGCGTGCTCTTCCTGGCCTCCGACGGCGCCCAATTCATGACCGGCGCCATCCTGGACGTAAACGGCGCGTCCTATTTACGCACGTAATGATCTTTTAACCGGCCGAGATTGGACCAATCTTGAAGATTAGTCCAATCTAAACCCAGCCTCGCGGGTATCTGCCCCAAACTTTAAGCCATCTGCCCCAAGCTTCAAGCCATCTGCCCTAAGCTTCAAGCCATCTGCCCCAGGCTTTGAGCCATCTGCCCCAGGCTTTGAGCCACCTGCCCGTAGCCGCAGTTACTTTGCAAAGCCATCAATCCCACCATT
The DNA here is from genome assembly GCA_046496595.1 of Chloroflexota bacterium. Lineage (GTDB taxonomy): Bacteria > Chloroflexota > Anaerolineae > Promineifilales > Promineifilaceae. The sequence goes on along the minus strand of JAWOGU010000749.1, from coordinate 115 downwards.
TCGAATCCTTTTTACCTATTTCCCGTTTACTCCCATAGAATCAAAGCAAACCATAAAGGATCCCGGATACCAGTGCTCGATTCACAAGAAGATAACGAACTCATCCAACGCGCCC
>JAWOGU010000747.1:0-3418 GCA_046496595.1 Chloroflexota bacterium | reverse complement strand
AGACGCCAACCAGGTTATAGGGCTGGTTGTCGAAAGAGAATCTTTAAACAGATAAGGAGAAAGTTCGTATGACAACATTAACCGTTTGGAAATTTGATGACCCTATGGGAGCGCAAGATGCGCTCAATAAGCTCGTTGAACTGTCGAAGCAGCATTTGATCCAGATCAACGATGCGGCCGTGGTGTCGTGGGAGGAAGGCAAGAAAAAGCCCAAAACCCATAATTATGGCAGCACGACCGGCCAGGGAGCCCTCTCTGGCGCATTCTGGGGAATGCTCTTTGGCCTCATCTTCTTTGTGCCGTTTTTTGGCTTGGCGATTGGTGCAGCCGCGGGCGCGTTGACGGGCAAGTTTGCCGACTACGGCATCAACGACAGATTCATCAAGGAAGTGCGCGATCAGGTGACGGAAGGTACATCGGCGCTCTTTTTGATGACCAGCGGCGCTGTGCAAGACCGCGTGGTGGAAGCATTCCAAGGCGTTTCGGCCGAGTTGATTCAATCCAATTTGACGAATGAACAGGAAGCACAGTTGATGGCAGATTTTGGCGAGTAACGGCCGTTACTGCCGCCCAAACATTAGCTAATGACCCGCCATAAGGGTATCGGGTTGGTATCCTCATGGCGGGCGAACTCCTTAATGAGAGTGGAGGTAAAACTATGCCAGGTAGAGCACGACGAGAACAACGACAGGAAGAACGCGCGGTCTTTGGCCGACGCGGGACAGCTACCCGCTACAGAATGAGGCAGAAATTAGTTGCCTTTGGTGATGATTTCTGGATTGAGGATGAGAACGGTCAGCGTGCTTTCAAGGTAGACGGCAAAATGCTGCGCGTGCGCGACACGCTCTTCTTTGAAGATATGCAAGGGCAGACTTTGTGCAAAATTCAGGAGAAGTTACTGCGGGTCAGAGATACGATGACGATTGAGGGGCCGAATGGCGAGCCGCTGGCTACCGTTAGAAAAGCGCTGATCGCCCCCCTGCGTCATCGTTGGGTGGTGAAAATTGGGGACGGCCCGGATCTAAACGTGCAGGGCAATATCCTGAGCCTCGAATACACCATTGGCGAGGGCGGGAGCAAGATCGCCGAAGTCTCCAGAAAATGGTTCCGGATAGCTGACACGTATGGCGTTCAGATTGAACCGAGCCAAAATGATATTGTGATTTTGGCAATTACCGTCGCTATTGATATGATGGCGCATGATTAAACGGCGGGAGATTGGAGATAAGATGGGTTTCTCGTCTGCGTTTCCTTTATTCCCCGTTGACAAGCTTACCAATCATTTTATGTTGGAAGGAGACGACACCGGCTGTCGTCGATCACCATCAATGAAAACCTGTTGCCGCGGTATCCTTACGGCGCTCTGTGCAAGCGAGGATTGGAATCCTCGGCTACTTTAATACGAGGAGAAGATTTTGTATGAAAAAAACGATAAGTATCATATTGTTGGCTGTTACCTTGTTTTTACTGGCGGCGTGCCAGCAAACGGCCGAACCAGAAGCCAGCATAGACCTGGCCGGAACAAACTGGATATTGAGTTCCTTAAATGACAGCCTGCCGGTAGCAAACAGTGTTGTTACCCTCCAATTTGGCACAGATGGCACAGCCTTTGGCACAGACGGTTGTAACCGGTTCAGCGCCACTTACACACAGGACGGCGCCAATCTGACAATCGACCTGTCGGCTGCGGCGATGACCATGATGGCCTGTGAAGACCCGATCATGAATCAGGCGACAGCCTATATGGCGGCCCTTGATTCTGCTACCAGCTTTACCGCCTCTGGCAATCAGTTGAACCTGCAAGCAGGCGACCAGGTTGTGGCCACCTTTGTGGCCGGCACAGCCGACGCCGCTGCCCCGGCGGCGGTCGTCGCTTCGTCCGGAATGGCAGCCGGCAGCGATCTGGCCGGTACCGGTTGGGTGTTGAGTGCCTTAAATGGCGAGATGCCTATTTCCGGAACGGCCGTTACCCTCCAGTTCGGTACGGATGGCACGGTCTCCGGCACGGATGGCTGCAACCAGTTCAACACCGGCTATACCCAGGATGGCAGCAGCCTTACTTTCAGCCAGCCCGGCGCATCCACCATGATGGCCTGCGAAGAAGCAGTGATGACCCAGGCCACAGCCTTTATGGCGGCGTTGACTCAAACCGACAGCTTCACCATCAGCGAAGATACGCTTTCCTTGCTCTCTGGCGGTCAGGTCGTGGCCACCTTTGCGCTCCAATCCACCGATCTGGCCGGCACAGCCTGGGAAGTGGTGAACTACAATAACGGCCGAGATGCTGTCGTCGGCCTCATCACTGGCACAGAGATTTCGGCCTACTTTGGCGTGGAAGGCGACCTCAGCGGTAACGCCGGTTGTAACCAATATTTCGCCAGCTTTACGGTCAGTGAGGGTTCCATAGAAATTGGGATGCCAGGCTCAACCATGCGCTTCTGCGAGGAACCGGCCGGCATCATGGAGCAGGAAAGCGAATTTCTGGCCGCCCTGGTAAGCGCCGTCACCTACACCATCCAGGGCAATATGCTGCAAATGCGCACGGCCGATGACCAACTGGCCTTGATCATGATCCGCAAACTCGAGCTGGACCTGCCGGAACCTGAACCGGCCGCTCCCACTGGCCGCGTCAATTCACCCCAAGGGCTTAACATTCGTTCTGGTCCTGGCGTCAATTTCCCGGTCATCGGGTTCGCGCGGGATGGTGCTGAAGGTGAAATTGTGGGCCGCAGCGCCGATAACCGCTGGTGGGCGGCGGCCGTGCCGTCTGCGCCGGGCGGCGTTGGCTGGGCCTCGGCCGACTTCGTCATTGCCACCAATGCGGAAAACGTGCCTGTCATTGAGGTGGCGCCGCCGGTGATTGTGGTTCCCACCGCCGCGCCAACGCCCTCCCCTGTGCCGGCGCCAACCAACACACCCACGCCAGAAATCTCGTTCGGCGCTGACAGCACCAATATCAACCAGGGTGAATGCACCACGCTGCGCTGGTCGGTCCAGAACATCCAGGCCGTGTGGGTCTATCCGCTGGGCGAGCAGTTCGAGCGCTTCCCGCGCACCGGTCAGGGCAGTGAGCAAGTCTGCCCCACCGTCACCACGACGTATGAGATGCGCGTTTTGCAGCGCGATGGGACCGTGATTTTCCGGCAGGTAACCGTCAACGTGAGCGGAGCGGCGCCTGATCCCCTGGTCGGAACTCGTTGGGAGGTGGTGAATTTCAATAACGGCCGTGGTGGTCTTGTCACGCCGCTGCTTGGCACAAGCCTGACAATGGAGTTTGGGGCCAACGGCAGTTTGATCGGCAGCAGCGGCTGCAATACCTACGCCACATCCTACCAGGTCAATGGCAGTAATATCACCATTGGTTTGCCCGCTGGGACCCAAATACTCTGTTCGGAACCGGAAGGCATCATGGAACAGG
>JAWOGU010000672.1:0-10833 GCA_046496595.1 Chloroflexota bacterium | reverse complement strand
CAGGCGCACCTGCTCGTCCACGTCCGGGGCCTTCATATTCGGCGGGCAAATCTGGGTCATCTGCCACACCTTTTCCGTGAGGGTCATTTGATGCAGCAATTCGGTTATTTTTTGTTCAATGAGGGGGTCAAGATCGGTAAATCGGTAATGTGAGGTCATGAGTTATCCTGTTATAAATGGTTTGGATTGGGATTTGTAACTATACAGGTGTGAGTTGAGGCATGAGAACATTATCGTCAAACAGAGACCCTAATGCTTCCCACACATTGAGACCCTGTTTACGAATCGTGGAAATATAGGTGCGCAGCGAACAGAATTGTTCGGCTCCTTCCCAACTGCGAAAAGAGCCTGAGATTTTCTGTTGAACCTTCATCATTCTGATGTCTCGTTCAGCCAGGTTGTTATCAAACGGCACCTTAAAATTATGGACAAAACGCAAGATAGCCTCCTGCTGCTTGTCAAATCGTTCTGCCAAATTGCGCGCCTTTGTTTTTTTGCGCCGCCCTCGTTTGATGGGTGGCGGATGTTCATCGGGCAATGGGTTTTCCTCTAAACCGAAAGCAACAATGGCGTCATACATTTGGTGGATTCGTTGCAACTGCTCGACTGACAATTCGGTTTCCCCTGCCTGATAAGCTTCGGCAACCAATTGTTTGGCCGATAACAAACAGACAATCATCAGTGCGGCCCATTGCTGTTGATCGTTCTCCACTAGAGCTGTCAACTCGCGCAAATGATGGGCATTGCACAAGGCATGAAGCAACAATTGGTACTTGAAATAGGTCGCCCAGTTATCGTGAACAAGGGCGCCGGTAAATTCAGGCAGAATGCCAATGGCGTCAGTCGCCTTTTTGCCTCGACTTTGATGCGGTTCATAGTAGGTCAATTCTGATGTGCTGACAGTATGGAGCCAACACCGTTTGCCGCTGATATAGAAGCCTGTCTCATCAGCATGACCGACTTCGGCCTTTTTGACGGCTTCTTTAATGGCTTCTGTGGCGGGCTTCACATTTTCTGCGGCTGTCTCTAAAAAGTTTTGCAATGAACCCGTTGAAATGGGTAATTCAAACAGGTCGGCCAACATCTGCCGCTCTCGTTCATACGGGATGAACTGCTCATTGCGCAGATAAACTGACAACCGCTTGACTTGCGAACCATATTGCACTGGATTGGTCACATCCGCTGGAAATTCACCTGTTGTTGCTTCACCACAACAGGGACAGATGAGGGTTTCGGCTTGGTGTTCGATGGTCACATAACGCAATGGCGGTAATTCAAAGACCTGTCGTTTAGCAACTTTACTGGCTACAATTTCTTCGGACAATGGGGCTTGGCAATGGTCACAGTGGGCTGGACGATGCGGTTCAATGAAATCTGGTTTGGGATTGAACTCAAGCGTATGCCCTTCATGTCCTTCCTGACCACCAGCTTTGCGCTCTGTTTGTGGCCGTAGACTTTTAGGCTTAGGCTTCTGTCGGCCTTTATCGCGGCTGGACGGCCAACTGGAGTTGTGGCTATTTTGACCAAGCAGCTCGATTAGCTGTTTGATTTGAGCTTCAGCAGCAGTTAACTTTTCGCGAAGTTCTTGGACTTCTCGCTTAAGTTGCTTGTTTTCTGCTCGCAGTTGTTCTACTTCGTCCATGCTTATCATTTATACCACAGGCTTTAGACCTGTATAGATACAATAAATTAACTTACACGAGGTAGGAGATTGGTTGAGCATTCAATCTCCTACAACCATAAGGAAACAGGCCCTCATGCCACAAAAAAACTACCAACCCAAACCCTACTCGAGAAAAAGAACAGTCAAAGCGCCGCGCCAGCGCATTGGCGACTATCGTGTTTTTGTGGGCGCGTTTCCCAGCGGCGAACTGGCGGACAGTATCCAGCAAGTACGGGAGCGTGTGGACAGCCAGACAGCCCAAATCACCGCGCCGCACGTCACCCTGGCGGGTACGTATTGGCGCAACGGAAACCCTACCCCCGCCGGGGCGCAGGGTCTCATCGACCGCCTGGACACGCTGGCGGGCAAACTCCATGCCTTTGAACTGCAACTGGGCGGCATCCAAACTTTTGGGGAGCGCGTCATCTACCTGGGCGTGGCCCCCTCGGAGCCGATGCTGTCGATACGCCGCGCCTTGCTCAATGTGATTGGCGAGGACAAACACCGCCGCTTCAAGCCGCACCTCACGCTTGCCATGCGCCTGGAACAACCCGCCTTCGCCGAAACGCTGGCTGAATTACGAGAAAGTGAATGGGAAAACGGCCGTTTCACAGCCCCCATCACCCAACTCCACCTCATGCAGCGCGGCGAAAACGACCCCGCCTGGCGCAGTATCCACACGATACGGTTGAAATCCACCTCATAATGCAGTGCGTCAAATGTGTGTTACAATATTCAACAATCACTTTTCCATCGGTTTGGTTTGCCCTCTTTCAAGGAGGATTGGCAAACTTGAAGCAGTTATTAGCGCAAAAAAGAGGAGTGTATGTTAACCGGAATCGAAAAAATCCTGTTCGTATTGTTGGTCATTTTCTCCCTGGTAGCCACGTACTACACCTTCGGCCAGATGGTCCGCATCGTTCTCAGAGGACAGGGCAAACTCAGTTTTGATCGCCTGCCAGAGCGTGTCATCACCGGCGCCATGGCTCTGTTTACCCAGGGACGCATCATCCGCCGCCGCCGGCTTGCTTCGGTTTTCCATTGGGGGGTTGCCTGGGGTTTCATTTTTTATGGTCTGGTTAACCTGCTGGATGTGGCCGAAGCGCTCATCACCGGTTTCCACCTCCCCAACAACATCATCACCAACTTCTACCATCTCCTGGCAGACTTGTTCAGCGTGGCGGTTCTGGTGGGCGTCGTCTACTTTTTCCTGCGCCGCTTCGCCAAACAGGACAAGCGCCTTCACATCCGGGAAAACGTAGTGGTCCATCCCCAGGCGCAGAACGAGGGCGGCATCAACCTGGACTCTCTGATCGTCATCCTCTTCATCTTGATCCACGTGGGCAGTCGCCTTCTAGGTTCCGCCTTTCTGAACGCCGCAGAAGGGGTCGCCAATCCCTGGGAACCCTTTGCCAGCCTGCTCGCCAGCCTCATGTCAGGCGCTTCCCAAGAAGCGCTCATGATTGGCTGGCATATCACCTTCTGGCTGGCAATCGGCCTGGTGCTGCTCTTTTTGCCCTACTTCCCCTACACCAAACACATCCACCTCATGGCCGGTCCGTTCAACTTTATGACCAATCCCGAACGCACCTACCTGGGGCAAATGTTTACCCTTAATTTTGAAGATGAGTCCATCGAACAGTTCGGCGCCAGTGACATATTTGACCTGAGCCAAACGCAGCTTGTAGACAGTTTTGCCTGTATCATGTGCAACCGCTGCCAGGATGCCTGTCCAGCTTACCATACCGGCAAGGAACTTTCCCCGGCAGCCATCGAAGTGAACAAGCGTTACTACTTCCGTGAAAACATGGCGGCTTTAGCGGCCGGCGGCGCCGTCAACGGCCATAATGGCAATGGCTCCGGCATTCCGCTGATGGGCGCCATTATGAGCGAAAGCGCAGTGTGGGCTTGTACGGCTTGCGGCGCTTGTATCGAAGCCTGCCCGGTAGGCAATGCGCCCATGTTGGACATTATGGACATCCGTCGCGATCAGGTGTTGATGGCAAGCGCCTTCCCCGAGCAGCTTAAAGTGGCGTTTGTGGGCATGGAACGAACCGGCAATCCCTGGCAGTCAACCGACAGCCGCCTGGCCTGGACCGAACCGCTGCCCTTCCCCGTACCTACCGTAGAAGAAAACCCGGATTACGAATACCTGCTGTGGGTGGGCTGCGCCGGAGCCTTCAACCCCGATTCGCAGGAAGTCGTGCGCGCCGTGGCGACTATTTTACATGAAGCCGAGGTGAGCTTTGCCGTCTTGGGTGAATCCGAAACCTGCACGGGCGACTCAGCCCGCCGCGCCGGGAACGAATACCTCTTTTACGAGATGGCAATGGGCAACATTGAAACGCTCAACGCCGCCGGAGCGCACGAGAAGAGAATTGTGACAAGCTGTCCGCACTGCTTCACCACCATCGGCAAAGAATATGGCGAGTTGGGCGGCCATTACACAGTTTTCCATCATACGCAGTTGATTGCGGATCTCGTGGGCAGGGGCAAGCTTCGTCTTAACGGCAGCGCTCTGGAAAAAACCACTTTCCACGATCCCTGTTACCTGGGTCGGCACAACGGCGTGCTGGATGCACCGCGCGAGTCGCTGGCGCAGGCCGGGGCCACGCTGTTGGAGATGGACCGCAGCAAGAAAAATTCGTTCTGCTGCGGGGCCGGCGGCGCGCAGATGTGGAAGGAAGAGGAACACGGCACGGAAGCGGTAAACATGAACCGGTTCCACGAGGCGCAGAAAACCGGCGCGACGACGCTGGCGGTGGGCTGTCCCTTCTGCATGACGATGATGAAGGATGCCAATAATGAAGCGGGCGAACCGATGAAAGTGAAGGATGTGGCGCAGGTGGTGCTGGAAGCGATGCGGTAGGCAGTTTGCAGTGAGCAGTTTACAGTTTACAGTGGGCCGACGCTAAGACGTCGGCCTTTTTTGTGTGGGTATGGGAGAAAGGGGGGATAGGCAAAACGGCCGTTTCCCCTACCATACCTCTATAATCCCAATCATCACTTAATGAGGTAGAAAGCCCATGAAAAAACTGCTCCTCATCGCCCCCCTCATCCTGCTCCTCTCCATCCAAATCGCATTTGCCCAGGATGGGCCAGTCCAACCCGACGGCCCGGTCCAGATCGGCGTCCCCGAGGCCCCGCTGCAAACCACCGCCGGTCCCACCTATGAAGAACAGGTTTTGATAATCGTCAACCAGGAACGCTGGAATAACGGGCAGCTCCCACCGCTCAAGGGCAATTTACTACTCGACAGCGCCGCCGAAACCCACAGCAGCAACATGGCAGTGCGTAATTTCTTTGCCCACTGCGACCTGGACACCAAAAAATCCCCCTGGGTTCGGATGCAAGACGCCGGTTATTTTTACAACTCCGCCGGAGAAAACATCGCTGCCGGTTATGGTTCCCCGGCATCTGTAATGAGCGGCTGGATGAACAGTTCCGGCCATCGCGCCAACATCCTGAACGCAAACTTCCGTGAAATTGGCATCGGTTTTTTCTATCAAAGTGGTGACCAGAATAATATCCGGTATGATGCCGGGAACTGCACCGCCGACGGCGGTGGACATGGTCCTTTCGGCAATTACTGGACGCAAAACTTTGGCGCGCGCAGCAGCGTTTATCCGGTGGTCATCAATCGAGAAGCGTATGAAACGGAGACGCGCCAGGTCAACCTGTACATGTACGGCGTCGCTTGGCCCGCCGCTGAAATGCGCTTCCGCAATGAAGACGGTGCGTGGTCGGCCTGGCAGCCGTACAGCGCCAACCGCACCTGGACGCTGAGTGCAGGCAATGGCGCTAAAACAGTCAATGCCGAAATACGCAATGGCAGCGGCACAGTCCTGAGCGCCACTGACACCATCATTCTCAACGGAACCGGGCCGGCGCTTTCGGTGTCGCCCGGGGCTATGGCTTTTGCCCTCCAGCATGATGGTCCTCTCAGCCAGACCTATGCCCTCACCATTCAAAATACGGGCCGGGAGCCATTCAACTGGACCCTGACAGAAAGCGCCGCCTGGCTAACCACCTCCACCGCCAGCGGCACAGTCTCCGCCCAGAGCAGCACTACGGTCAACGTCATGGTTTCGCGCAATGGGTTAAGCCCCGCTGTCCGCACCACCGCGCTCACCATCGACGCTGGCGGCGCAGACAATTCGCCGCAAACGGTCAACGTCACCTTTTTATTAACAGATGACCCACCTGTTTTCCTGCCTATGATCACCAAATAAAAAGAGCGGCGGCTGGATGTCAGCTGCCGCTCTGATTATTGAGATGATGAGAGGCATTTTTGCAGCTTCTCGCTAAATTGCGCAGAGTTGGTTGAGCCTGTCGAAACCAACGGCCTTCGGTCCCAACCAACGGCCTTCGGGCGAAACCAACGGCCTTCGACAGGCTCGGGCTTCGTTTTTCGCTTTCGTTAACCTTCTTTCTTCGGCGCTAACACCACGTCCAGCACTTCTTCCATGCGCTTCACCAACACAAACTTCACATCCTGGCGCAGCCGTTTCGGTATCTCATCCAGGTCCCGTTCATTTTTGTAGGGCAGCACAAAGGTCTTGATGCCGGAGCGCCGCGCCGCCAGCGCCTTCTCGCGCACGCCGCCCACCGGCAGCACCCGCCCGCGCAGCGTAATCTCGCCCGTCATACACACGTCACGGTGGATCGGCCGCTTTGTAAACGCCGAAATTATGGCGGAGGCCAACGAAATGCCTGCCGACGGACCATCTTTGGGCACAGCCCCTTCCGGCAGGTGAATGTGGATGTCCGTTTTGTCGAAGATTTCCGGATCAATACCCAGTTTTTCCGTCTGGCTGCGCGTAAAGGTCAGCGCCGCCTGGGCGCTTTCTTGCATCACGTCGCCCAACTGCCCGGTTAACGTCAGGTGGCCTTTACCCGGCATCAAATTCACTTCAATAAACATGATCTCGCCGCCGGTAGAGGTCCAGGCAGCGCCGGTAGCGACGCCGATCTCGCTCTCTTCTTGCAGTTCTTCAAACATAAAGCGGGGCGCGCCTAACAAATCGCGCACCCGCTTCGCCGTAATGCGGTGCGGGTATTTGCGCTGCTCGGCCACCGAACGGGCGATTTTACGGCAGACATTCGCCATCTCCCGCTCAAAGTTACGCACTCCGGCCTCCCGCGTATATTCACTGATGATCGTTTTTAGCGCCTCATCTTCAAACTTGACCCCTTTTTCTTCCAAACCATGTTGTCCGATTTGTTTAGGCACCAGGAACTGCCGCCCGATTTCCATCTTTTCTTCTTCCAGATAACCGGAAAATTCGATCAATTCCATGCGGTCCTGCAAAGCAGCGGGGATGGTATCCAGGTGGTTGGCGGTGGTCACAAACAGCACTTTGGAAAGGTCAAAATCCAGCCCCAGGTAATGGTCGGCAAAGGCGTAGTTTTGTTCAGGATCCAATACTTCCAGCAGCGCCGACGCCGGATCGCCGCGAAAATCCTGCCCCAACTTGTCCACCTCATCCAGCATAAACAGCGGATTTTTGGTGCCGGCGCGGCGCATGGCCTGAATGATGCGGCCGGGCAGAGCGCCGATGTAGGTGCGGCGATGACCACGAATTTCAGCTTCATCCCGCACGCCGCCTAAACTCATGCGAATGAATTCCCGCCCCATAGAGTGGGCGATTGAACGGCCGATTGAGGTTTTACCCGTTCCTGGCGGTCCCACAAAACAGAGGATGGGACTGCGTAAGGTATCGGGCGCAATTTGTTTAACAGCAATGTATTCCAGGATGCGATCTTTGACTTTTTCCAGCCCATAGTGGTCTGAAGCCAGCACTTCAGCCGCATGAAGCACATCCAGGTTATCCTCCGATTCATCCATCCAGGGCAGGTTGAGAATCCAATCCAGATAGGTAAGGATGATGCCCACTTCCGGCGACATGGGCGGCATGGCGTTGAGGCGGCTCAGTTCTTTTTCGGCCTTGGCGCGTACATCGGGCGGCAGGTTTTTGGCGGCGACGGATTGGCGCACTTCGTTGAGTTCCTGGGTAAAGACGTCCGCTTCGCCTAGTTCGCCCTGGATGACGCGCATTTGTTCGCGCAGGAAGTGTTCGCGCTGATTCTTGTCCATTTCCTGCTGCACTTGCATGTGGATCTGGTCTTCCAGTTCCAACACGTCCAGTTCTTTAGCCAATGAGATGCTTACTTTTTGCAAACGAACGGCCGGATCGATGGTTTCCAGGATGTCTTGTTTGGTGTCCAGGGTGGTGGTGAGGGTGGAGGCAATAAAATCCGCCAGCCAGCCCGGTTCTTCGATGTTGATGGCGAAGGTGTAGGCGTCTTCGGGCAGGTTACGGTTGAGGGTGACAACTTTCTCAAACAGGGTAATGACAGCCCGCATCAGGGCTTCGGTGTTGCGCTCCCATTCCCGGGACTCGGGGATACGGCGGGCGCGTACGCGGATGTAGGGGGTCCACTGGGTGAACTCGACGATTTCGATGCGCCGCCGCCCCTGGGCCAGAACGCTGGTGCTGTCGTCGGGCATACGCAGCGCTTTGCCAATGGCTACTTCTGTGCCGATGTGGTAAATGTCGTTCACGCCCGGATCCATCATGTCGCCGTCTTTTTGGGCGGAGACGATGATGTTTTCGTGATTGTTGACGGCGGCGCGGATGGCTTCCAGGGAGCGTTCCCGTCCCACAAAGAGGGGGGTCACCATTTGAGGATACAATACCAGGTCACGCAGGGGCAGGAACGGGCAGTCGATGTATCCGCTATCGTCCAGGTGAACTTCGGTTTCAAACAGTTGTTCGTCGTAGCCGGGGATGCTGTCTATGAAGTCCGGGTATTGGGCTAACTCAAATTCTTCGTCGTACATCTTGTCGTTTTTCCTTAAGCGGCCTGGTGGCAAACGGCCGTTTTCTATTCATATGGGTAGTGGTGTAGGATTCGATCAGGCATGAATGGTTTCTTGACCAAGCAAGTGTGATTTTAAGCTGTCCCACTGATTTAGCAAGTCACCCACAAAAATGATGGAGCCGGTGGCACAAATCAAATCGCCCGGCTGCGCAGCGGCCCAGGCAGTCGTCAGGGCGTCTGCCAGGGTAGCAGCCACCTGCACCTCGCCGCCCAGAGCGCGCACGATGTCGGCCAATTCTAGCGGCGTGGCGGCGCGGGGATGATCGGCGGCGGCGGTGATGGTGACGTGCGCCAGCGGGACCAGTTGGGTCAGCATGGCCTGCACATCTTTGTCCGCCGGCGCGCCAAAGATTAGAATGAGCCGCTTGTAACTGAAATTTTGGCGCAGCGCCTGCACCAGCCGGGCGATGGAGTCCGGGTTGTGGGCGCAGTCGATCAAAAAGGTGGGCGTGTCGGTGGCCTGATGCACAGTTTGCAAACGGCCGTTCCACACCACCTCACTCAATCCCTGGCGAACCACCGTTTCCGTGAGAGCGGGATAATAGCCGCGCAAATGGGTGAGCGCCGCTAAAGTAACGGCGGCGTTCTCAAGTTGGTGATCCCCATCCAGCGCCAGCGCCAGACGCGAGGAAGCCGGGATAAAGTCCCCGTCCGGCGTTTGACTGATGACGAGGATCTGCCCGCTCTGGCTGCGCTCACCGCTGACCTGCCAGTGGGCGGAAACGGCCGTTAAGGGCACACCCCGCTCCTCCGCCAACTCCTGCAACCGCGCAGCCGCCTCGGGTTTCTGGGGCGCCATCACCAGCGGCACGCCCGTTTTCATGATACCCGCCTTTTCGTAAGCAATTTCCGTCAGCGTATCGCCCAACAGTTCCGTATGGTCCAGGCTCAGACGGGTAATCACCGTCACCAACGGCTTGACCACCCGCGTGGCGTCCAGGCGTCCGCCCAGGCCGGTTTCAATGACAGCAATGTCTACCTCCTGCCGGGCAAAGTGCTGCAAGGCGATCACCGTCACCACTTCAAACCAGGTAACGCCGGAGATGTGGGGAACGGCCGTTTTCATCTCGTCCACCAAGGCCACAAAATCAGCCTCAGAAATCCGGCCGTCAGCGTCGTCCGGCGTCAGCACCCGGATGCGTTCGCGGAATTCCTGCAAATGGGGCGACGTGTACAAGCCCACCCGCAAACCGGCGGCGCGCAGGCAGGCGGCCGTCATTGCCGCCACCGAGCCTTTGCCTTTGGTGCCGGCAATATGCACCGCCGGATACCGGTTCTGCGGCGATCCCACAAAATCCGCCAGCCGCTGCGCCCGATCCGGATCCAGTTTACTGGCCGAATACCTGTCCAGCCGCTGCCGCTCAAAATTGATCAACCCATAGAGGTAATTGAGGGCGTCGCCATAAGTATCTTCTATCTGTATGCTGCCGTTCATAGGGGGCGTATTGTACCAACATCAAGCAAAAATGGAACCGTTGACAGGGGATTGGGGCAGGGCTACACTCTTTCAGTGAAGAACAGTAAGCAGTTTACAGTGTACAGTGTACAGTGAACGGTTTACTGTAAACTGTAAACTGTACACTGATCACCGAGGCATAGAAATGGACACACTCATCCTGGTTCACTCTCGTTTATCACAAACCGTCGTCTTGTTTTTTCTCTTTTTAGGCGTATGGGGACTGTATCGCGCCATTCGCGGGTACAGCGTGGACGGCAGCTACATGGGGGCACTGGTCATCGGCCAGGTTTTATATGTGCTGCAAGGCATTTTGGGCGCTATTTTGTGGGCGACTGGTCATATAGGCGGTGTGGCTCGCGCGGAAATGCACATTCTTTATGGCGCGTTTGCCCTGGTGTTCCTGCCTTTTGTCTTTCTGGTCTGGCTGAAAGGGGACGATTCTAATCAGGCGCAGTGGGTGCTGGCGTTTACCACGCTGTTCCTGTTTGGCATTGCCGAACGGGCGATTTCCACGACTTGACCCGTTCAGATTGGACCAATCTTGGAGATTGGTCCAATCTAAGAACCGCCTATTTCAGGGGACAACGGCCGTTTCCGTTCTGGAAAGCGCCGGTAACTCAAGCGCCAAATCTGCCTCCCGCTCCGCTTCCACATTCATCACCATCGGAATAAAAAAGCCCACAATGCCCATTAGCATCGTCGCCATACCGCCGACGACAAACCAGGCTTGCACCCCAAAAGCGTCGGCCACCGGTCCGGCGATAATCAGGCCAACCGGCGACATCAACCCCGATAGACTGCCAATCAGGGTAAACACCCGCCCCTG
>JAWOGU010000667.1:0-8003 GCA_046496595.1 Chloroflexota bacterium | reverse complement strand
GTCGCGCCCACGCTCTACCTGGGTTTTGACCAGGCGCTGCCGCTGGACGAACGGGTGAGTCTGTGGTTTTGGCTGGCAAATGAGCGCACGGGACGGGAAGAGTGGCAGCGGCTCATGGCGGAATTGCAGGAAACGGCCGTTCTCTGCCAACCCCTGCGCCCCCAAACCACCTGCATCCCCAAACCGCCCTGTCCCGATCCCTGGTGTCCGCCGGAGCCGCCTGCGGCGGCAGAAGAACCCGCTTCAGAAGCCGCCTCCGATGCCCTGGCGCATCATGCCATCGAAACCGTTTGGGAATATTTTGATGGGACGGACTGGCTGCCGATAACGGCCGTTGACGACCGGACGCGCGGTTTTACCCTGGACGGAGCGGTGCATATAACGTTGCCCGCTGCCATGAGTGATGTGGCGCTGGGTGCTGTGCCCGCTAACCAGTTTTATTTGCGCTGCCGTCTGCTAAACGGTCGTCCCGATGCAGCTCCCATGCTCAAACAAGTCGCCATCAATACCGGTCTGGCCGAACAGGCGCGGCAAACCTACCAGCCGTTTATCATTGCGCCCGGGGTGACCCCGCCTGCCGGACAAGAGCCAGTGGTAGGGGTGTGGCAGCGGATGGCAGTGCGGGTGGATGAAAACGGCCGTATCACTCAATTAGCCGCCGGAGAAGACGTGGCCGGACCGAAACTGCTGGTGCTGGCTTATGCCGCCGCCACTGTCGGCACTCCCGGCTCGTTGACAATGACGATGACTCAAATTGGCAGCGGCACAGGTCTGCCGGAGCAGGTCTTGGTCTTGCGTAACGCGCCCATTGCCCACGGCATTGTCCAGATTTTGCTGGATGAGGGCGTCGGTTTAAGCCAGTGGCAAATGCGGCCTGATTTTGACGCCGCCAAACGCCCGGATTCTGTGTTTGTGCTGGATGCCACCACGGGAGACGTGGTGTTTGGCAGCGGCGATCAGGGACGAGTGCCGCCAGCAGGCGCGGCTGTTTTGGCGGCGTATGCTACCACCAGCGGCGCGGCGGGCAACGTTCCGGCCAACAGCGGCTGGCAGCTTGCCGGGGTAGATGATCTGCTGAATGCGGCCTTGTTGGGCGGGGATGTCGTTGCTGTCGCCAATGAATTGGCGGCGATTACGAATCAATCCGCCGGGCAGTATGGCAGCGACCAGGAAACGCTGGCTCATGCCGCCGGTCGGGCGGCGGAGACATTATGGGCGCACGAACGCATTCTGGAATTGATTGCGGATGGGCAAATTACGACGCTGGATCAACTGGAGAGAACGGCCGTTTTAGACCGCCGTGCCCCCAAAAGAGCCACCACTTTGCTGGATTACGAACGGTTAGCCCTGACGGTTCCCGGCAGCAAAATCAGCCGGGCGCGGGCCTGGGCCGGGCTAGACCCTCACTATCCCTGTTTGCAAGCGCCCGGCACGGTGACGGTGGTGATTGTGCCTTCCTTACCAACCGGCGCGCCGCAGCCGACTCCGGCGCTGCTGGACCTGGTGTTCCGTTACCTGAACCGGCGGCGCATTATTGGCACGCGGCTGGTGGTGGTGGGGCCAGAATATCTGGAAGTGACGGTGCAGGCGGAGGTGCGCACCCGGCGCGGCGCGGATGGGGTACGGGTACAGGCGCAAATTGCGAGCAGTTTAAATGCTTTTTTGGACCCGTTGACAGGAGGGCCAAACGGCCGTGGCTGGCCTTTTGGCCGCGATGTGTACCGCTCGGAAATTTTGCAGGTGATTGACAATGTGCCCGGCGTAGATCATGTGCTCAGCCTGGAGCTGATTCCGGGCGGCGGTGAAGCGCAGTGCGCCAATCTGTGTGTGGGGCCGACGTGGCTGGTGCGGGCGGGTAATCATCAGGTGACGATAGCGTGAGGCGTGAAGCGTGATCCGTGAACTTTCCTTACGCATCACGCTTCACGAAATGGGGTAATGATGGCAACGAATCAGCGAACACAAACACAGCGATTGCAATATTTTGAAGGCCAGCTTTTGACGGCGCGTGATTTACAGGATGATGCGGCGTTTGAAACGCGGCTGCGCGGACTGCATGTGAATATTGTACACAACACCTGGGGCGTGGCGTTGGGCTTTGAAGTTGCGGTGGCGGCGGATGGAACGGCCGTTACTGTCAATCCCGGTATCGCTTATGACTGCCGGGGACGGGAAATTGTCTCGGTGCGCTCGTTGAGCATTGGGCTGCCCATTTTGCCGCGCCAAAGCCAGGCTGAAGCGTGGTGGTTTGACCTGGTGGTGCGCTACGATGAGACGATTGGGCAGGAGCCGACTGTTTATTGTGTAGGAAATGGGATCAGTGCGCGGGAAGAACGGCCGTTTTGGCGCTGGTGTTTTGCCGGAGATGTGGCAGACCCGGATCTGCCCCCGGCGGATGTGTCCACCGAGGTGCGCCTGGGCGAGGAAGTGCCGCTGGCCCGCTTTGTCATCGGCGCCGACAGCCAGGTGGTGGGGACGCCGGATTTGAGCATTCGGCGTAATGCCCAGGGCTTAGTACGGCCTCATATCGCCAGCGGCAGCAATTACGTCGAAATAAAAGAGGATTTTACCAACCTCAGTTTATCCGCCTGGATTGATACCACTGCGGGCGGCTTCAGCCAGACTCCAGCCTATTTTGCCAACGTTGAACTCCCCACAACTATCCTGGAGATGTTGACCACCGAGTATATTGGTCCTTTTGTCAGCATTCGTTCGCCCAATCGCCACGGCTTTTGGCTTGATGTGCGTATCGCTGAATCGCCCAGAGACATTGAGCTGGCGGCTGGTTCCGGGGTGAGCCACATGATGCGGTCGGCGGCGGCTAGAAAAAATGATGTCCCCCTGTTCAAAGTGAACTGGTTTGGCATTGAACCCAATGAAGGCTGCCCGCCGGAACCTACCTTCCTCTATTTTTTCTGGTATACGCCGATTTTTATGTTCGGAACGATCAATACGCCGCGTTTCAACACGGTCTTTTCGTGAGGTGTGATGTTATGAGTATAAACAACGATATTCCCGAATTGGAACGACCCGCTTTTTTTGATGGACAGCGTTTGACGGCGGCGGATTTAACGGCCGTTCAAAGCTACCATCGTGAACTGCGCTGGCTGCACAACCGCAGCCTGCATAATTGGGGCATCGCCTTTGGCCTGGCGGTGACAGGTTTGCGCGGAGAGCGAACGGTGCGCATTCAGCCCGGTTACGCCCTGGACTGCAAAGGGCGTGATCTCATCTTGAGCGAGTCGTTGGAAATGCCCATCCCGCCGGAAGCCGGCGACGGCAGTGGCGGCCCTGTGACCTATTACCTCACCGCCTCCTATGCCGAAGACGCCGATTTGACCCCGGAGACGCGCAATGGCACATGCGGCAGCAGTGGGGCGGTACGCCGTCCCGAAGAGCCAATCATCCGCTGGCAAAATCCTGATGACAGCAGCGGCGACAGCCGTTTTACGCAAGGCATTGACGTGGTGCTGGCCTCCATCAAAGTGCAAAACTGCCAGCTTCTGGCGGACATATCCGGCTCAGAACGGCGGGATGCGGTTCCGGCACAGCAGCCCTACGTGGCCTCCGGACAGAGCAAAGCTGGGAAAACGCAGTGGCGTTTGTGGCAGCCAAACGATGACGGTGAACTGACTTTGGGCATCATCACCACAGTGACGACTACGGACGCCGGTTTCCGCACCACGCCGCGTTATCAGGCGCATGTGATTGGCCCGCGCGTATTTTCTGTTGAACTGAATAACGAACCGTTTCAGGTGGTGCTGGATGGTTATACCCAGGTACTAAAACCTGGCGCCGGTTCGTTTGACCTGGTGATGACGCTGCCACAGGGACGCATTGGTGACCAGTTTTTGAATCCACAGGGCATTTTGACGGAGGAGTTAATGGATCGCCTATCTAACAATGCCGCTGGCGACCTGGGTTGGGTTGTGGTCTGGATGGGAGTGGAAGGCTCATGAATGAAACGACGCCTTACCTGTATGTGAATCTGGCGGATAGTTGGCCGGAATTTGTATTGGATGGGTTGGAGGTGGTGAACGGCCGTTTACAACTCCCACTCCTCCCCGGCAATGCCACACCGATTGGGCCGCTGCTGGATCCGGTGGAAGCGCTGAGCGGTCCAGCCGGGCTGGGCATGGACGAACTGGGCAACCTCTACCTGGCAGACCCGGCCAATCATTTGGTGTGGCGCGTGGATGGCTGTGATGGCAGCGCCAAACCGCTGCCTTGCTTGCGCGGACCGGGGCAGGAACCGGGGCAGCTCAATGGTCCGCGCGGGTTGGTAGTGGGGCCGAACCATGCCCTTTACGTGGCGGACAGCGGCAACCATCGCGTTCAGGTCATTGATTTACACACGCAGCAGGTGCGCGCCGTGTGGGGCCAGCCTGATCCTTACCTTTTGCCGCCGCAGCCTGGGACGGAAAACGGCCGTTTCGACCAACCCTGGGATCTCGCCGTGGATGCAGATGAGTACCTGTACGTGGTGGACTCTGGCAACCGGCGTGTGCAAAAATTCGACGCCGCCGGTCGGGTTTACGCCGCCTTTTGGGCCGCCATGAGCAGCCAGGACGTGGTTCCCCAAGAGCCGACTTTTATCACAACGGCCGTTCTCGACGGTGAGGAGCGGCTGCTGATTCTGGACGCAGCGGACAACCGGGCGCTGCTGTACCACACCGACGGCCGTTACGACCTGAGCGCAACCGAACGCTGGGCTGACGTCGCCAATCACGTCACACAGCCGGTGGGAGCCATCGTGGACCCGGAATGGCTGTTTGTGGCCGACGCCGCCAATGGGCGGCTTATCGTCTTTCGGCATGATGGCACGTTTGTGGGCATCGTGCCCAGCAGTGGGTCGCTGGCCGGGCTGGCGCTGGATTGTCAGGGACGGCTCCTGCTGCATCCGGGTGGGGGCGGACAGGTGCAGCAGTTGGAAACGGCCGTTGCCTTTGGCGACTGTGGCGTCTTCTTGGCGGGACCCTACACCGGTCTGGGCACACCCCCTGTCTGGCATCGTATCCAGGCCGAACTGGCAGCTTTACCAGACAACGGGCACATCCAATTTTTCACCTACACCAGCGAAACGGCCGACAGCAGCAGCCCGCCCGCCCTGCCAATTAGCTGCGCGACAACTTCCGCCCTGCTGACCGACGCCTGGCTGCCCGCGCCGGTGGACGGCGCCGATTTCCTGGTGCTCAATCAGCCTGGACGGTACTTATGGCTGGCGGGACGGCTGCAAGGCGATGGGTCGGCGACGCCTGCGCTGGCGCAGATGCGCATCAGCTACAACCATGAAAGCTGGGCGCGTCATTTACCGGCGATTTATACGCAAGATCCCATGCGCCGTGCCTTTTTGGACCAGTCGCTTTCCCTCTTTGAGAGCCTGTTGGCGGATGTGGAAGCTCTGGTGGATGACCTGCCTCAGTTGTTTGATCCCTGGGCGGCGTCCAATGAGAATGCGCCGGATTCATGGCTGGATTGGCTGGCTGGCTGGCTGGCGTTTGCCCTGGATGAGCAGTGGACGGAGGAGCAGCGGCGGCAGGCATTGGCGGAGGCGTTCGCCGCCTATGGCCGGCGCGGCACCGTGGAAAGCCTGCGCGAGTTGATCCGGCTGTACGCCGGAGCCACCGCCCACATCAGCGAACCGGCCCGCTTTGCCAGCCTGTGGTCGCTGGGCGAGACCTCAACCCTGGGCTTCGACACCATGCTGGCTGCGGCCTACGCGCAGGGCGCCGTAGTGGGCAACAGCGCCACGCTCGACCAATCTCATTTGATTACCGAAGAAGCGTATGGTGCGCCGTTGTTCGACGAGCTTGCCCACCGTTTTTGCGTGCAGATTTATGCCTCCGACCTGGCGGTTGCCGGTACAGAAGACCGCGTCCACGACATTGTGGACAGGGAAAAACCGGCGCACACCAGTTACCACTTGTGCTTGATTGAAGCAAATATGCGGGTGGGTTTTCAGGCGCGGCTGGGAATCGACACCATCGTCAGCGGCGGCGCGCCGGATTTGGTATTGACGGAGCCACAGGCATTAGGCATGCACACGGCGCTGCCTGCCGCGCCGGAGGCGGAACAGCGCCGCCGCCGCCTGGGGCATGACGCCCGGGTCGGAGCGCAGGATTTAACCATGACGTGATACGTGATACGTGATGCGTGAGGAAAGTTCACGCATCACGCATCACGCAATATTTTTGGAGGTTTGGCCTATGAACGGTAATGATGAAGCCTTAAAGCAGTTGGCAGCGCCAGCACGCAATAAATATTTTTATGGCAAACTGCTGGATGTGATGCATTTTGAAATGGAGCAGCGCTACATGAACCGCAAGCGCTGGCTGCTGAACCGCCTGAGTGTAGGTACGGGCGTGTTGTGCGGATTGGAGGTGGTCGTTGCCGATGACGGGCAGTGCCTTTGGATTCGGCCTGGCGTAGCGGTGGATCCATTGGGCCGCGAAATTATCGTGCCGGAGCCGTACTGCCTGGAAAACATCCGTCAGCCAACCGACCATAACGGCCGTCCTGACGGCGATCCCATTGCCGGCGAAGGCGTGGTGACGATTTGCCTCTACTACCACGAGTGCGAAGTGGAGCCGGTACCGGTGCTGGTGGGTGATTGTGACACGCGCCAGGAGTGCGCCAACAGCACTATCCGCGAACGTTTCCGGCTCCAGATTCGGGCCAATGCCCCGGCTACTGAACCGGGGCAGATCAGCGATGAAGCGTGTCACACCATCTTCCCTCGCGGTGAAGTGGATGACGACTTCCCGCACCGGCAGGTAGCCTGCGAAACGCTGTCCGGAGCCTGCGCCGAACCCGACCAGGCCTGTGTGGTGCTGGCGACTGTGGCTTTAGCGGCGGATGAAACGGCGGCGGTTGAAGTGGATTTGTGTGGCTATAGAACGGCCGTTTATAGCAATACCATGCTGGCTGATTTACTCATGTGCCTGGCGGCTCGGGTGGACGAATGCTGCCGGATGCGCCTGCTGCGCTACGTTTCCGGCGACGGGCAGGTTGGGGAACCGGGCGCAGACTTGCCCGAACCGCTGGTGGTAGAACTGCTGAACGGTAACGGCGATTTGGTGGCGGATGAACCGGTCACCTTTGCCGTGCGCGTGGGCGGCGGCGTGGTCACGCCGATCAGTGTCAATACCGACGCCATTGGACAGGCCAGCGCCAATTGGCAGTTAGGACCTGCGCCCGGTCTCAACGTGGTTGAAGCCAGCGTGGAAGGTGGCAGCCATGTGCTGTTCCACGCTGCGGCGCAGCTTCCGGTACGCGATTTGCAATATGTCTCCGGTGACGCGCAAACAGCTTCTCCGGGCGAAACGCTGTCTGAGCCGATTGTGGTGGCGGTGGTGGACGAAGACGGCAACGGCGTAGCTGATGAGACGGTGACGTTTGCCGTACGCGGCGGCGGTGGGCAGTTGGCCGATGCTTCCGTTGTGACTGACGCTGCCGGTCGCGCCGCCAATGAGTGGCGGTTAGGCGCAGCAGCCGGTTTGAACACAGCCGTGGCGGCGATTGCCAATGGCGATGAAGTGCTGTTTCACGCCTTGAGTTTCCCGCAGGAGGAACCGCCAACCACCAATCCACCGGTGGTCAATGCCATCTGGGTACCCAACGCCGCCAGTCTGACGCCGCGAGGCGACGATGAGTTGTTGAGGAGATGGTTCAACCTGTGGGTGGAATCCCCCCGGCTGGAAGTGACGTTTGACCGCAGGATGAATGAGGAGCAGTTAAATGAGGTCGATCCCTGGCTGCGCCTGTGGCAGCTCCGCTCCTTTGGACAAAACGAGATTCGCGTCCGGCGTTTACCTCTGGGATTGGCAGATATTACAGAAGATTCCATGGGCCGCCTGTGGCTTGGCACACCATAGCGGTCACATGGTACTTCAGATACGGGGCTGGAACACGCTTCCTTGCGGCATCGATCGCAGGATTTGCATTAAGGATGGAATCGGGCACACGGCCTCAGCGTCACCAAACTCGAAGCGATCGCCCGCCAG
>JAWOGU010000639.1:0-5855 GCA_046496595.1 Chloroflexota bacterium | reverse complement strand
ATCCGCACCATTACCAAAATAGTCGGGACCGGCATCGACTTTCCCCTCGATAAACTGGGTGGGACCCTGGCAGAACAAAACTCATCTCTTCGTCGGGAAGCGATGTTGTCCACCCTAAATGGCGTCATTGGCGACCATCTGGCGGCCCAAGACAACCCCCTGGCGCTGCCCATGCAGCTGCGCCAAAATGGGCAGTCAGTAGATACACAAACCCTTTCTGAAGCGGTTCAACAGGCCGACGGCAAAGTGGCTTTACTCGTGCATGGCGTTTGCATGAATGATTTGCAGTGGCTCAGGCAGGGGCATGATCATGGCGCAGCCCTGTCCCGCGACCTGGGTTTGCTGCCGATTTACCTCCATTACAACAGCGGCCTGCACATTTCCGAAAATGGCAGGCAGCTTGCCGATCTCCTGGAAAAAACCATCGGGCAATTAGGGCAGCCGCTGGAACTTGTGATCATTGGTTACAGCATGGGCGGGCTTGTGGTTCGCAGCGCCTGCCATTATGGCCGGATTTCCGGCCATGGCTGGCTGGAACATCTGCAAAAACTGGTCTTTCTGGGCACACCGCATCATGGCGCGCCATTGGAAAAAGGCGGCAACTGGATCGATGTCATTTTGGAAATAAACCCGTACAGCGCTCCTTTTGCGCGCCTGGGAAAAATCCGCAGCAGCGGCGTGACGGATTTGCGTTACGGCAATGTGGTGGATGATGATTGGAATGGTCATGATAGATTCCGGGTAAAGGGAGATCAGCGGGCGCCCGTGCCCTTGCCGGAAGGGGTGGCGTGTTATGCTATTGCTGCCACCACAAACAAAGAATTTAACCTCCTGGGTGAGGATGTGATTGGCGATGGCCTGGTAAAAGTGAGCAGCGCCTTGGGGCAGCACAAGAATGCGGAGTTAGCGTTGTCGTTCCCGGAATCGCGGCAGTGGGTGGGGCGTGATTTGAACCATATCGCGCTGTTGAATCATCCAGATGTGTATGAACGGATGAAGACATGGTTGGCGGAGTAACGGCCGTTTCTTCCCCAACCCTTCGCCCGTCTACCCTGCCTAAGCTATAATGCGCAGCATCATCTGCGCTTGGCCTTGATTTGTAATAGCTCTGGAGGGAATTTATGTTTGGTCTAGCAGAAGTAATCCTTACGCTCATAGGCGTTGGGCTGATTGTTGCCATCCCATCCGTCATCATCGTTGTCTTATTACGGCGCGCCGACAAACACACCCACAAAGCGGCCTTTGATGATTTTGTCATGAAAGCGGAAGTAACCCCCGCTGGCTTAAAAATCCCGGCGTCGGCTTTTGGCGACGCGCACGAAGTGGAAATCTACAAAGGCCGAGAAGGGGTGTTGGTGAAGATTGTGAGCCGGAAACACAGTGAACAGTAGACAGTAAACGGTGAACAGTAGACACCGCTGTACACTGTAACTGTACACTTCTTTCAAATTGCATCCTGCCGCGAACCCGCTAAACTTATCCCTCTACCAAAATTTCAAGAAGCAGGAACTTCATTTCTATGAGTGACGAAGCAGCAGCACCCTCAAACTTTATACGTACTATTATCGACGAGCATAATACAAACGGCCGTTTCCAGGGCCGAGTCCATACCCGTTTCCCACCCGAACCCAACGGCTATCTCCACATCGGTCACGTCAAATCCATCTTGCTCAACTACGGCATCGCGCAAGACTACAACGGCAAATTCAACCTGCGTTTTGACGACACCAACCCGCTCAAAGAAGAGCAGGAATTCATCGACGCCATCATGGAAGACATCAAATGGCTCGGTGCAGATTGGGAAGACCGCCTCTTCTTCGCCTCCGACTACTTCCCCCAACTCTACCAATGGGCCATCCAGCTCATCAAAGCCGGCAAAGCCTACGTCGATGACCTCACCGCCGACCAGATCCGCGAATATCGCGGCACTCTCACCGAACCGGGCAAAAACAGCCCCTATCGGGATCGCCCAGTCGCTGAAAACCTGGACCTCTTTGAGCGCATGAAAAAAGGCGAATTCCCTGACGGTTCCAGAGTAGTGCGCGCCAAAATCGACATGGCCTCGCCTAATATCAACTTCCGCGATCCCGTACTCTACCGCATCCTCCACGCCGAACATCCGCGCACCGGCAGCGAATGGTGCATCTACCCCATGTACGACTGGGCGCACGGCCAATCCGACTCCATCGAAGGCATCACCCACTCCATTTGCACCCTGGAGTTTGAAGATCACCGTCCCCTCTACGATTGGTTCATCGAAAACCTGGGCATCTACGCTCCGCAGCAAATCGAATTCGCCCGCCTCAACATCACCTACACCGTCATGAGCAAGCGCAAACTGCGCCGTCTGGCGGAAGAAGGCTTTGTCGATGGCTGGGACGACCCGCGCATGCCCACCATCCGCGGGCTGCGCAGGCGCGGCTACACGCCGGAAACCATGCGCAAATTCGCCGACCTCATTGGCGTAGCCAAAGCCAACAGCATCGTGGAGATTGAAATGCTGGAGCACGTTCTCCGCGACGATCTCAACCAGAATGCGCCGCGTATGATGGCTGTGCTCAAACCGCTGAAGGTGGTTGTCACCACGTATCCGGAAAATCAGGTAGAAGAGTTTGCAGTACCCGTCCATCCCCAGAACAAAGACAACACCGAAACGCGGGTCGTACCCTTTTCCCGTGAAATCTACATCGAACAAGAAGATTTTATGGAAAATCCGCCCGGTAAATTCTTCCGGCTGGCTCCTGGGCGAGAAGTGCGTTTGCTGGGCGCATACCTGGTTACCTGCGACGAGGTGGTAAAGGACGACGAAGGCAACGTGGTGGAAGTGCGCTGCACCCACGACCCGGCTTCACGCGGCGGCAATCCCCCCGACGGCCGTAAAGTGAAAGGCACCATCCATTGGGTTTCGGCGCAGCACGCCCTGCCTGTGGAAGTGCGCATGTACGACCGCCTTTTCACCACGCCCAATCCCAACGTCACCGCGGAAGGTGAAGACTTCACCCTCAACCTCAACCCAAACTCGCTGGAAGTGTTAACCGGCTGCATGGTCGAACCCAATCTGGCTGAGGCGCAAATCGATGACCGCTTCCAGTTCATGCGCCAGGGTTATTTTGTCGTCGATACCGATTCCACGCCTGACCATTTGGTTTTTAACCGCACCGTTGGCCTGCGCGATTCCTGGGCCAAAATTCAGAACGATTAGTTTAACGGTAGCTGGTTGGTAGGCACTGCTCCACCTGTGCCTACCAACCGGATCCTTTCCCTCAAACCCACTATGAAAAACCGACTGATCCTCGTTGCTGGCAACATTGGCGCCGGCAAAACATCCCTCACTGAATTGATAGGCTCTCGTTTGGGCTGGCAAACCGGCTATGAATCCGTAGCCGACAACCCTTATTTGCCCGACTTTTACGGCGACATGCAGCGTTGGTCGTTTCATTTGCAGGTGTTTTTCCTGGGTCACCGCGCCCAGCAGCACCTGGACCTGTTCAACAATCCCCAATCGGCTATTTCAGACCGCAGCATTTATGAGGACGCCTTCATTTTTGCCCGGGCGCTGCATCACATGAACAACCTGAATGAACGTGATTACGTGGCGTACCGGCAGGTGTTTGACATCATTGTCAGGGGGCTGCCCGCGCCGAATTTGCTGCTCTATTTGAAGTGTCCCGTGCCGGTGCTGATGGATCGTATTCAGCAGCGCGGCCGAGAAATGGAGAGCGGCATCACGGCTGACTATTTGCAACTGCTGGATTCATTCTACGAGGAATGGCTGGCTACATTTGATTTGTGTCCGGTGCTAACCATTCCCACCGACGACCTGAATTTTGTGCAAAAGCCGAAGCATTTGGACATCGTGGTGGAGAAAATTCAAGAAAAGTTGGCGGGAAAAGATGACGTGGTGTTCCCTGCGAATGGGGGCGAATAAGCTGTGGTAAGGCGATGACAACAAAAACCGCTGCCTTGTTGACACGTTTGCATGAGATTGGGCAATCAATAGCCGCCAGTCAGGGCGGTTTGGCTTTGCTGGGACTAGGTTCGGTGGGAGTTGAACGGGACCGCCTGGACGATTACTCCGACCTGGATTTTTTCGTGGTGGTGGAGCAGGGAAGCAAGGATCGCTTTTTGCAAGATTTGGACTGGTTAGCACGCATTGCGCCGATTGCCTATGCCTTCAAAAACACGGAAGATGGCTACAAAGTGTTATTTGTGGATGGCATTTTTTGCGAATTTGCGGTATTTGAACCGGAGGAGTTGAAGAATGCCATGTATATGGGCGGCTTGTGGGTCTGGCGGCGTGATGTTTTTGAGGGGGCAGCGCAAGGGGAGGGGAAACGGCCGTTATCCACCCCTTCTGCCTCTGATCCCCAACGGCTTTTGGGTGAAGCGCTTACCAACTTATACGTTGGGCTGGGCCGCTTTCATCGCGGCGAAAAACTTTCCGCCATGCGTTTCATCCAGGGTTATGCCGTGGATCGCGTCATAGAACTGGCGGCGCTCACGGAAACCGAGCAGCCAGCAACACGTGACCCATTTACCGGCGAGCGCCGGATAGAGCAGCGCTTCCCCAACCTGGCAAAAATCTTACCCTCTTTTACGCCCGGATATGCTGAAAGTGTGTCAGCCGCCCAAAATATTCTGAACTTTTTAGCTGAACATTTTGACGTCAATCCCGCCATCAAAGCAGAAATCTTGGCGCTGTGTCAACCTCCACTGCCTGCTCATACATCACCGGCAGACGAGTAGGATTTCCTCCTGGGCAGAGGACCTTAGAAATCTTGTCAACGCTTGTAGACTGTGCTAGTATCCATTTATCCCTGCTGTGTGCGTGATGGGCTTCCACATTTGAGCCAACGCCACTTGAATGGGAATCAGCAAATGCGTAGAGGGGATGTAGTAGCCTTCGGGCAAGGCAGTATCCTCGCGAAAGCATTCCCACCTGCCTATGCAGGTTCAAGTACGGGGGTTCACACGGCATGGCGGGGAACGCTTCTCAAAAGCGAAGCGACATTGTTATTGAGAATGGGCGATGGCCCCTGATTGCTCAATCAGGGGTTTTTCTTTTATCATTGAGGTTACGCGCTCTGACCGTGAGGTGAGGTTGGCTTCGAACAATACAGGTCAGAATGAAGGCGTAACATGGGTTGAGTACTTAAAATCACTTGAACGGATTAGAGAATTATGGTTCGTGAGCGCATTGCTGACGACATTTATGTTTTCACCAGCAAACAATACGCACAAGTTACGGCGGGGGCGATTATAACGAAAGAGGGAGTCGTTTTGATAGACACCCTTTATTACCCGGAAGAAACGAAGATGATCCGGGATTTTTTGGAAGATCGCCTGGGGTATACGGTACGGTATGTGATCAATACCCATTACCATGCCGACCACACGCAGGGCACTTATTTGTTTCCTTATGCGCAGGTTGTCAGCCATCGTTTGTGCCGGGAACTGTTAGATACCGTGGGGCGGCAGGGATTGGTTGAGGCAAAGGAACAAATTCCTGAGCTGGCTGAGGTCCAAATTGTGCTGCCCGACATGGTTTATAGTTCAGGATTGTTGAACCTGCATGTGGGGGGCAAAGTGATCGAACTGCACCATATGCCAGGGCACAGCCCGGATATTTCGGCCGTTTTTGTGGGCAGTGAGCGCGTCTTGTTTGCTTCCGACAATGCCATGCCGGTGCCGACGCTTTTTGATGGCAGCTATGTGGATTTAGTGGAGTCTATGCACAAGATCCTGGCGCTGAATCCGGATACGGTGGTGCGCGGGCATGGCGAGGTAATGCTGCGCGGCGAGGTGAAAGCTTTGATCGAGGATGATCTGAGTTATCTGGCGGCGATTAAAACGGC
>JAWOGU010000629.1:0-3042 GCA_046496595.1 Chloroflexota bacterium | reverse complement strand
CTTTTTGTTCACGGGGCGATAGGATGGGGGTGGAAACGGCCGTTTCTCGTTGAAATAACCACCTGCGCGCCGCCGCCGGAAACACAAGCTGTCCACTGACCACCTGCCGGATGGCCGGAGCTGTCTGCTCTGGCGGATCCGTTTTGAGTAGCAGGCCGTCGGCGCCGCTTTCTAACACGGAGCGCAGGGTGTCGGGGTCGCTGTAGGCCGTGAGCACCAGGATGCGCACGCCGGGGAACTGCCGGCGGATGCGGCGCACGCCGGCGACGCCGTCCATGTAGGGCATTTGGATGTCGGTGACGACGACGTCCGGCTGAAAACGGCCCACCGCCGCCAGCAGCCGTTCGCCGTCAGTGGCGGTGGCGATAACGGTGAGGTCCGGTTCCGGCGCAAGCATACTGCGTAAGCCCTCCAGCACCAGAGCGTGGTCATCGGCGAGGATAATGCGGATGGGGGTAGTCATAGTTGTGGGGATGTGGAGGTGATGGGGTGAGGAGGTGATGGGGTGAGATCGCTGTTCTGCCGCTTTGCTACTCTGCAACTCTGCAAGCTGGCAAGTTCACCCTATCACCCCCATCACCTCTACATCTTCTTCTCCTCCTCAATGGGAATGCTGACGGTGATGCGCGTGCCTTTGCCGGGCGAACTGTAGAGGGCAAATACGCCGCCGACCAGGGCGACGCGCTCTCTCATGCCGCGCAGGCCAATGTGTTCCTCGCGTTCGGTGGCCTGGGGACCGGCGAGGGGCGGTGGTTCAAAGCCTTTGCCTTTGTCCCACACTTCCAGGGTGACGTAACGATCATCGGCATTGAGGCGCAGCCACTGCTGGTTGGTACCGGCGTGGCGGTAGGCGTTGGAGAGGGCTTCCTGGCAGAGGCGGTAGAGGGCGATTTTTTTGGAGAGGGAGAGGACGGGCAACGGCCGTTTTGGCGGCAAATAGTCCACTTCACAGCCCGTCAGGTCTTCATGCTGGAGCAGCAGCCCCTGCACAATGTCGGCCAAAGGGCGGCGGGCAAAATCTGGCGGCCGAAAGGTGCCCAGAAAGGTGCGGATTTCGGCCAGCGCGCCGTCCAGCAAAGTGGTTACACGCCGCAAAAACAAGTCGTAGTCGGCTTCGGTGAGCGGTTCGGCGCGGGCGCGGCGGGCTTGCAGCGCCCCAAGTTGGGCGCGGGCGGCAAACAACTGCTGCACCGGGCCATCGTGGATGTCCAGGACGATGCGCTGTAGTTCTTCTTCGGTGACGGCCAGAATGCGCTGCGCCGCCAGGTATTCTTCACGTGGAATGGGTTGGCTCGCCATAGCAGCATGATAACGGATAGAGTGGCAGAGTGGCAAGGGGTGGCGAGGAGCGGAGTGGCAGGTACTGGCCACTTGCTACCCGCCACTCGCCACATTTCACGCTATAATGTGCAAATGCAGCAGACAAACCACGAACCTTTTATTCGCCAGTGTTATGATCTGGCGCGGCAGGCCCTGGCAAACGGCGACCATCCGTTTGGGGCGCTGTTGGTGAAGGAGGGCGAGGTGTGGTTAACGGCCGTTAACACCGTCCACAGCCAACACGACGTCACCCGCCACGCCGAATTGAATCTGGTCAGTCAGGCAGATCGTTTGTTTGGCAGCGCCGCGCTAGCCGAAAGCACACTCTACACCAGCACAGAACCCTGCGCCATGTGCGCCGGCGCTATCTTTTGGGCAGGCATTCCCACCATTGTTTATGGTTGCTCCGCCGCCCGCCTGGGCCAGATTGCCGGTGAAACATTTGTGGTGTCCAGCCGCCAACTGCTGGCTAAAGCCGCCAGACCCACCCACATCATCGGTCCTGTTTTAGAAGCGGAAGGCGTCACCATCCATGAGGCGTATTGGCCTCATCTTCACAATCCATAACCGCTGAGAGGATAGCTGCGCTCCGTGACGATGATTCAGAACTATGCTACTATGGCCCCAGAGCAATGAACAGTTCACGATTCGGGATATTCACGCTTGTAGTTGTACTGTTTATGGTGGGCGTCGCCTATTTAACCGCCTGGTTGAATGACAGTGCGATGACCTGGCTGTTTTTATTTGTTCCCGCATTAGCCGGTTTAGCGGGCAGCAGCCTGCTGTGGGTCGGGGGACGGCGCTTCTTTTCCGGCAGCAGCAGCGACAACCCGGCGCCAAATCCAACTAGCGGGAGCCAATCCACAGAAATTCAACATGTTGAGGCAGCACAACCGGCGCCAGAAACGCCGCCCAACGTCATAGACACCCATTCCATTTTCCTAAACAACATTAGCCATGAACTGCGCACGCCCCTGTCTATCATTTTGGGTTATGCGGAAATCATCGAACAAGATGCGCAGCAAGGGGGCAATGACGGCATCTCCACGCTGGCGCAAAAGATCAAGCTGTATACCAAACATCTCAGCGCTATTGTCAATGATTTGCTGTATATGACTGAGATCCAGTCCGGGGAAGTGAAGTTTTTGCTTGAAGCCTTTACCCTCGACAATGTAGTGGAGCAGGCCGTCAAACAGGTTCAGCCCTATCTGGACGCTAATGAAAATGAACTGCTGCTGATTATGCCGCCTGACACCGGTATGATGATGGCGGATCGAGACAAGGTGCGCATTATTCTGGTGAATTTGCTCAGCAATGCGGCCAAATTCACCCAGAATGGTACTGTTACGCTCAGCGCCTATCGGCAGGTGGTTGGCGGGGAAGAAAGAGTTGTCTTTCAGGTGTCTGATACGGGCATTGGCATTGCGCCGGAGTTGCAAGAGACGATTTTCCAACCGTTTCAACAGGTGGACGGCTCGTTTACGCGGCAGCACAGCGGCCTGGGTTTAGGACTGGCGATCAATCGCCATTACTGCGAGATGATGGGCGGTAAGATGACGGTGCAAAGTGAACCGGGTCGCGGCTCAACTTTTACTGTGACTCTGCCGGCGGAGGTAACGGCCGTTGCCTCCATGTATGTACGCTCCTCTCAACCAGCCAACGTACCAACCGACGCCTGAAACACCTCAATCCGCTTTTTCAACCACGCCACCCACAGATCAA
>JAWOGU010000427.1:0-4945 GCA_046496595.1 Chloroflexota bacterium | reverse complement strand
CATCCTACCGGTCTTTACGGCAAAGGCATTCTGATGAGCGAGGCGTGCCGCGGCGAAGGCGGCTACCTGCTCAATAACGCGGGCGAGCGCTTCATGGAACGGTATGCGGCCGACAAGATGGAATTGGCGCCACGTGATCTGGTGAGCCGCTCTGGGCAGATGGAGATTAACGAAGGGCGCGGCGTCGGGCCGGACAAGGAGGGCGTTTTCCTGGATTTGCGCCACCTGGGGGCAGAGAAAATTATGCAGCGGCTGCCCCAGGTGCATGAATTGGCCCGCGATTTTACCGGTGTAGACATCATCACCGATCCGGTCCCCATTCAGCCGACCGCCCATTACAGCATGGGCGGTATTCCGGCAGACGCGGATTGCCAGGTAATTGCCGACGCGGCCGGGACGCCGGTGGTGGGATTTTACGCCGCCGGAGAGTGCGCCTGTATCAGTGTGCATGGAGCCAACCGTCTGGGCACCAACAGCCTGCTCGACGCTTCGCTGTTCGGCCGGCGGGCGGGCGTGGCTATTGCTGAATTCATCAAGGGTGGGGCGGCTTTGCTGCCGGTGAGCGGCGATCCGATAACGCACAGCCGGGCGCGTCTGAGCCGCTACACGGATGGCGTGTCGGGCAAGGCCGAATCGGTCGCCAACATTGCCGCTGCGCTCAAGGAGACGATGACAAAGAACGTGGGCGTCTTCCGTGACGGCGAACGGCTGCAAATGGCGCAGCAGGAGGTGAAACTGCTGCAAGAGCGCTTTGCCCAGGCACAAATTATGGACAAAGGACGCCGCTTTAACACTGATTTGCTGGCGGCCGTGGAGACGGAGCATTTGCTGACCTTTAGCGAGGTCATCGTGGACAGCGCCCTGGCGCGCACAGAAAGTCGGGGCGCCCATTACCGCACCGATCATGCCCGGCGCGACGATGAACAGTGGCTGAAGCACACCCTGGCGCACAAAGATGGCGCGGATGGCCTCCGGCTGGATTACAAAGACGTCACCATCTTTTGGGATCGGTATCCGCCAGAAGAGAGGAAGTATTAAAATGACACCAAATAGTCAAGGGAAAAAGGCGGTAATTCGGGTGCAGCGGTTTAACCCAGACGTGGACCGCAAACCGTATCTGGCTGAGTATGAGATTGCGATTACGGATGACACGACGCTGTTGGATGCGCTGGAGAACATCAAGAGCGAGCTGGATGGCAGCCTGACGTTCCGGCGCTCTTGCCGCCACGCGATTTGCGGAAGCTGCGCCATGAACGTGAATGGCGCCAATACGCTGGTTTGCAACCGGCGGGTGGAAGCGTTTTTGGATCGCAAACGGCGGGTGACAATACGGCCGTTATCCTACTTACCTATCATCAAAGATTTAGTGGTTGACCGGACCTCCTTTTGGGAGCAATATTTACGGGTGAAGCCGTGGCTTATCCCGCCGTCTGGCTACGACGACAGCCTGCCGGCCGATAGTGAATTCCGTGTCTCGCCGGAGGAAGTGGCGGCGCTGAACGCGGCCGAGACCTGCATTATGTGCGGCGCGTGTTATTCCTCCTGCCAGGTGGTGGCGCTGAACAAGCAATATATCGGCCCGCACGCGCTGCTGAAGGCTTTCTTGCGGGTGTTGGATCCGCGTGACAGCGCCCCGGCGGAGCGGTTGGAAATTGTGGGCGGGGATGATGGCGTGTTCCGCTGCCATACGATTTTTAACTGCATTGACGCCTGTCCGAAGGGGCTGAACCCGACGCAGGCAATTGAGACGCTGCGCAAGCTGGCGCAGAAGCGGCAGGCGTTCGAGGCGGCCCGCCTGGAGCGGCAGCAGAGCTTGTAAGATAGAGTGTAGAGTATAGAGATAGAGTCGCTCTACACTCTATCTCTATACTCTACACTTCTTGAGGGAGTAGATTATGTATAAGACGACCGGTTTTATCAGTTTTGTGTTTCGGCGGGTGTCGGGGGTGGCGCTGGTTATTTATCTGTTCATGCACATTTTGGTGATTGGTGCGGTGAACCAGGGGGCGGCGGCCTTTGATGCGCGCATGACGACGATGCAGGCGCCGTTGTTCCGCTTATTTGAAGTGGCCTTGCTGGTCGCCGTTGTCTATCACGGTTTTGATGGCATTCGGCTGCTCATTGTCCACTGGTTCAACGTGACTGAGTACCGCAGGAGCCTGTTCTACGCGATGTTCGTCTTGTTTATCCTTGTTTCCATTGTGGGCGGCGTGCCGATTTTGCTCTTTGCCCTGGAGGGAAATTAACTATGCGCGTATTTGTGTTGCAACGGATAACGGCCGTTGCCCTCGTCCTCTTTCTAACGCTACACATGGTCGTCGTCCACTATCCCCCCGGTCACCTCGATTTTAGCCGGGTGATGGAACGGCTGGCTAACCCCGTATGGAAAGTGATCGACATTCTCTTTCTTCTGGCTGTGCTGATTCATGCCCTCACCGGCGCCTACGCCGTGCTGATGGACGTGGAGCGTATAACCCCTTACAAGCGCGTCCTCATTGGCGGGGCGATGATATTGGGTATCGTCGCCTTCATCTATGGAACCATCACCGTCCTCAACTTCAGCGTGCCGAATGCTGTGGCTGGCGGTTAAGAATGCAGTTCGGCCACTAACCCGGAATCGGAAGAAAGTTAATTTCTTCCGATCTGGTCATTACAAAACGACACACATCATCAGAACAAGATACTGAACAGTATGCTGCGCAGCACCCAGATGCCCAGCAGCAAGATCATCGGACTCCAATCGATCATGCCGGTGGCGGGCAGCAGGCGGCGAATGGGGGCCAGCAGCGGCTCGGTTAACTGGTAGACAACCTGCACCACTTTGCCCCAGGTGGGGTGGTAGGGATCAGGGCGCACCCAGGAAATAACGAAGCGGGCAAAGATCAAGATGATGATGATGTTGAAAATCCAGTTGATAATCTGGTAAATCATGTAGTTCATGTGTTGTCATCCTCAGGTGCGGTCTCCAAATATGGCGCGGCCCACGCGAATATGGGTGGCCCCTTCTTCAATGGCGATTTCGTAATCGTCTGTCATGCCCATGGAAAGCTGGGAGAGGTCGGCATTGGGAACGGCCGTTTGCAGCCATTCAGCCAGTTTGCGCGTCCGCCGGAAAACCCGCCGGATCTCGTCATCAGAAACTTGCCAGGGAGCCATCGTCATAAGGCCGCATAATTTGAAGCCCGGTAAATTGTTAATGGTTTCTACCGCAGTACGCAGTTCGGCCTGCTGCGTTGCATCACTTTCCCAGGTCATGGCCTGGAATCCGGACTTACTGCCCTCGCCAGACACATTCACCTCTAAGAAAACGGGCAGAGAACGGCCGTTTGCCGCTAACTGCTGTGAGAGACGCCGGGCAATCTTCAAGCGGTCCAGGGCATGGAACACGTCGGCATGGTCGGCAACCAGGTCCGTTTTCCGGCTCTGCAGCGCGCCGATAAAATGCCAGACGATGCTGCTGTCAGCCCCTAGATCGGCAGTCACAACCGTACGTTTCGCCGCCATTTCCTCCGGCCGATTTTCGCCAAACTGGCGCATTCCGGCCTCATAGGCCGCCAGCAGCACGTCAACCGGCCACGTCTTGGTCACTGCCACCAGCGTCACCGCCTCCGGCGGCCGTCCAACCCGCCGCGCCGCCTGCGCCATCTTCTCTAAAACAGTTTGATACCGATCTTGCAGTTCTGTCATAACTTGCTGGAGAAGGGAACAGTATACAGTGAACAGTGTACAGTTTACAGTGATGTCCACTGTCCACTGTCCACTGTTTACTGTTTACTGTTCACTGTTCACTGTTCACCTACGTAACTAATCTGGAAGATAATGCCCATCCAGTAATCGGCTACATATAAATTGCCGTCAGGGCCAACAGTGACATCAATGGGGGCCGTATAGCCCAGGGAAAAGTCCGCGAGGGAGCCATCCGGGCTGACACGCACCACACTTTGCGCTCCCGGGGATCAACACCACCTTCTTTAGCAGCTAATAAAATATTTTTTGTAAGTTTAGAAAACAATTTCCCTCTTGCTTGATCAGTAACGCCCTTTTGGTGTTTTATTGTCGACCACTTACTGTGTCCACTCATAATATTACTCCATTCATTAACGACTATTATACAATAAATACACTCTTGACTTCTCACTGCAGGTATTTATACTCTTCAATAGGTGACTTATTGCCCATATGCAGACTCTTGCCCAAAATGCAATCCAAGCAGCGCTAGATTGCGCTTGGGAGAAGGCTGTAAAAATCAATCTCGAAATCCTCTCACAAGATTCCAATAACGTCGACGCTCTAAATCGTCTTTCAAAAGCTTATTTTGAATTAGGAAAAATTACCAAAGCTAAAAAATGCTGTAAAAAGGCATTAGATATTGACGAACTAAACGTAATTGCCTCAAAAAACCTGGAAAAATTTACCCATCTTAAGCCCACCCAATCTAATGGAATAAGACTTCTTAATCCTCATGTTTTCCTCGAGCAGCCAGGAAAAACAAAAATTGTTGAGCTAATTCACATCTCAGACAAAATCTCCCCAGCTGATTTCGATCCCGGCACCGAGGTAAAGGTTCATAGTGGAAACTTTCGGGTTTCAATCTTCACACGAAATGGCCAATATATAGGCAAATTCACAGATGATATTTCCAGAACAATTATTAAAAACGTTAACAACGATCTCCAGTATAGTGCTTGGATAAAAGACTCAGCACCAGGAAGAATATTGGTATTCATCAAACAAGAAATGCGCTAATAAGCAGTTCAAAATCGAGCCCAAAATTTACTTCCCACCTCCATAGAAATATCCAAACTTCCAAGATCATTCGATTTATGCAAATTACAAGAAAATATGTTGCCAATTTTTTGAGCAGTTAATTGAGCTTCAAGCTTGTACTTTATCTCGCAATCCATATTTCTTTCTTCTAGATTATCAATCGTCACAATCTTAGTAC
>JAWOGU010000425.1:0-5849 GCA_046496595.1 Chloroflexota bacterium | reverse complement strand
GCCAATGCCGTACACATCATTCACCAGTCGATAGGGCGTGGTCTGCACCACCGCCAGGGATTGGTCGCCATACTGCTTGTAGATTTTGGTCGCCAGGGTGGTGGAAACGCCGTGCGATTGCAGAAAAATCATCACGTCCTTGATGGCCCGCTGCTGCTCCCACGATTTGGCGATGCTGTCCACCCGTGTCTTGCCAATGCCCAGCACTTTGAGCAGTTCCTGCGGCTGGTAGTCGATGATGTCCAGCGTCTCCTCGCCAAAGCGGTCTACGATGCGTTCGGCCATCACCTTGCCCACGCCGCGAATCATACCGGAGCCGAGATAGCGTTTGATGCCTTCGGTGGTGGCGGGCAGCGACTGCTCGCAAAACTCTGCCTGGAACTGGCGGCCGTGTTTGCTGTGACTAGCCCATTTGCCGCTGAGTTTCAGCCATTCCCCTGGCTGCACCTCCGGCAGATTGCCCACCACTGTGATCAGTTCGTCGCGGCCGCTGGCGTATTTAAACGGCAGCATGCCCCGCGTATCGGGCTTCAGGCGGATGACGGAGTAGCCGTTTTCCTCGTTGTAATAGGTGATGCGCTCCACGGAGCCGCTGATCTGATCGAGGTCGGTCATGGGGTTATTGTAATGTGATTGGGGGGTGAATGGCGAATTGGATTGGCAAAACAGGGGTCATCTCACTGGTGCACGGCGCAAAACGGCCGGTGCACGGTGCAAAACGGTTGGTGCATGGTGCAGAACGGCTGGTGCATGGTGCAAAATGGCTGGTGCACGGCGCAAAACGGCTGGTGCACGGTACAAAACGGCCGTTCTCCGTTATCTACCCTCATTCTCAGATGTGTTAAAATCTTTGGATAATGGTTGGGGTGCAGGGAAGGGGAAACGGCCGTTTGCTAACAAATCTGGTCGAGACTGGCAAGCGGGGTGTGGCTCGGCGGTGACGCCGGCCACAGCAGCCAGCCGAAGACCGCGCCTGAGCAGGGCTAATCGTCAATCGTTAATCGCAAAACGGCCGTTTCTCCGTTGATTGTTGATTGTTAGCAAGTCTCGTCAAGATGGCAAGCGGGGTATGGCTCAGATACAATAACGTTTAGGCAACGGCTGACAAGCTGGTTTATAATCAAGATGGGTGATTTCATAAAACTGTGAATACGAGGAGAACCTGATGCAAGCCATTGAATTTCAAACCCATATCAAAAACGGCATGATTGAAATACCGGAAAAATACCGCCATCAAGTCCTCAGCCAACAAGTGCGGGTCATTGTTTTATCGGAACAACAAACGAATATGGATTCCGCCGATATCACGTTAACCGCGAACGATTTACTCCAGTCTGGCCTGGTTGGCCTTTGGGCTGACCGCGAAGACATTGCCGACAGCGTAGAATTTGCCAGACAACTACGTCATACGGCCGAGCATCAACGAGGAATGACTGATGCTTCTGCTTGATACAGATGTCATGGTCGATATCTTGCGCAACTATGCACCGGCAACTGAATGGCTGCGTCAATTAGGCGCAGAAGAAATTGCCTTACCGGGTCTGGTAGCGATGGAACTATTGCAAGGATGCCGGGATAAGCTGGAACAACAGCAGGTAGAAGCAATCTTACGCCAGTATCGTTTATATTGGCCTTCTCAGCTTGATTCTTCTCGCGCCTACGAGATATTTGCTCGCTTTCGTTTGAGTGCTGGCATTGGTATTTTGGATGCGCTCATTGCGGAAACGGCCGTTGGTCACAAACTTCCTCTGGCAACATTTAACGAAAAACATTATCGCGTTATTCCTGATTTAAATTTAGTTCAACCCTACCAGCGTGTATAGCTATTTCGATATGAGTTCACACGAGACCTTACAGCGCCAGGTTAAACTGCAAGGCTCTAGCCACCTCTTCCATTTTGCCAGCGCTTAACTGCCCAATAGGGCGAAGCTGGTTTTCGCCGCGCGCGGGCCTCAGCCGGCTCTCGGTCCCGCTCTGATGAATGGTTGCTATTTGGCTGCAATTGACAGCGCTGTCGGTGGGTAGACCGCTTTCTGCTGGCGAGATCAACACCATGAAAGGATAGGGCTTTGGTGGAATCGCGCTTGTGATGGCAACGATAACGGTCGTGGGACTGTAGCGGTTGCCGATGTCGTTTTGCACAATCAGCGCCGGGCGCAGCCCTCCTTGTTCGCTCCCTTTTACCGGGTCAAATTCCACCCAGTAGATTTCCCCGCGTTTAACCGGCATTGCCCGCTCCTTCAGTTGCTGTCCAGGCTGCCGCCGCGGCGCCAGCGCTGGCGGCGGCAAATTCGGCTGCTTCTTGCGCGTAAAATTGATATCCCTCAGCCGCCAGACTTTGTTCTTCTTCTGTTTTGATGGCAGCCAATGCCTCGCTGATAACCTGACTGCGGCTGCTTTTGTTTTGCGCCGCGCGGCGGTCTGCATATTCTAGCAGCGCCAGGGGCAGGGAGATGGTCACTTTTTGGACTGACGAGGTTGTCATGTTTCTTATTACCTCCGGTAAGTATATGCTGCTTATCTTATGCCACAAAAGGGAGTAGATCAAGTCATACTTATAGTATTACCATAAATGGGGCGGGAACGGCCGTTCTCCGTTATCCGCCCTCATTCTCAGATGTGTTAAAATCTTTGGATAATGGTGGGACTTCAGGGAAGGGAAACGGCCGTTTGCTGGCAACTGTGGTGGGAATGGCAAGTGGGGTGTGGCTCGCTGACTGGATAGTTACAATCCGTTTTATATTCTGACACTCCTTGTCATGAATTCTTCGTATGCTTGACACAGATACAAAATACTGAGACACAACAAGGAGATAAAGAATATGAAACAAGATGTATATATTTTAATTTTTGATGGTCTGGCAGATTGGGAACCTTCATTTGCATTAACCGAGATTAACAAATCTGCAAAGTACAACGTTGTTTCTGTCGGCTTTAACAGCCAGCCCGTTACCACAATGGGCGGCCTCAAGCTGATTCCAGACATCACACTCGACGAGTTACAGCCTGCTAAAGCCGCCCTCTTTATTCTGCCCGGCGGCGACATGTGGGAACATTTTCCAGAGGCCGACTTCTCTCAATTTCTTCGGGATTTGCACAAAGCACAAGTTCCAATCGCCGCCATTTGTGGTGCTACACTGGCCGTCATTCGCGCCGGCTTAACACATGGGGTATATCACACCAGCAATGATCTACAATATTTGCAATATGTGCTGCCAAATTACACTGACACCGCATTTTACGTGAATGAATTCGCCACGTCTGATCAAAATCTTATTACAGCCAACGGTTTAGGCAGTATCGAATTCGCCCGTGAAATTTTCAAACAACTGCAACTTTTCAGCGAAGCGGGCATCGAAAACTGGTACAACATGTTCAAACATGGGATCTACACACCAGTCATTGCTTAATGTGTGGTGCATACGTTCAGGCAAAGCCTGAGCCTGTCGAAGCCTGAGCTTGTCGAAGGCTTCGACAAGCTCAGGCTTCTTTGGTCAGGGTTAATCCCCAGGTTCGTAGGCCAGACCCGCTTCATCCAACTTGCGCATCCGCTCCCAGGCCGGCATATCAGAATCCGTTCCCGTTTCTTTGAGCACCATAATCTGGCGCAGTTCGACAATTTGGTCGCGCAGCAGAGCCGCCTTCTCGAACTCAAGCTGCTGCGCCGCCTGCTTCATCTGCTTCTCCAGGTCGATTACCATCTTCGCCAGTTCCGCTTTGGGCAGGTCGGCGGTGGTGGTGTACTTGCCCTTGCCATCCGCCAGCGCCACTTCCCGTTCCGCCGCCAGGTCATCGGTGAGGTCGCGCACCGCTTTCATGATGCTGCGCGGCTCGATGCCGTGTTCCTCGTTATAAGCTTGCTGCACGGCGCGGCGCTCATTGGTCGTTCTGATGGCCGCCTTCATGGAGTCGGTCATCTTTTCGGCGTACATGATGACCTTGCCCTCGATGTGGCGGGCGGCGCGGCCAATGGTCTGCGTGAGCGACGTTTCAGAGCGCAGAAAGCCCTCTTTGTCGGCATCCAGGATGGCGACCAGGGACACTTCGGGCAGGTCCAGCCCTTCGCGCAGCAGGTTGATGCCCACCACCACGTCATAAACGCCCATGCGCAGGTCGCGCAGGATTTCGGTGCGCTCGATGGTATGTACTTCGGAATGCAGGTAGTGGACCTTGATGCCCATTTCCAGCAGGTAGTCGCTGAGGTCTTCGGCCATGCGTTTGGTGAGCGTGGTCACCAGGACGCGCTGCCCATTGCTGGTGCGCTGTTTGATTTCGCCCAACAAGTCGTCCACCTGCCCTTTGGCGGGACGCACTTCCACGTCGGGATCCAGCACGCCGGTGGGGCGAATCACCTGGCGCACAATTTTGGCCGAATGTTCAAACTCAAACGGACCAGGGGTGGCGCTGGTGAAGATGGCCTGATTGATACGCTCGCCGAACTCGGCAAAGTTGAGCGGCCGATTATCCAACGCGCTGGGCAGTCGGAAGCCAAAGTCAACCAGGGTTTGTTTGCGGCTGCGGTCGCCGGCGTACATGCCGCGCACCTGGGGCAGGGTCATGTGGCTTTCGTCCACCACGAGCAGGTAGTTGGGGGGGAAATAGTCGAGTAAAGACCAGGGCGGATCGCCTTCGCTGCGCTGGTCCATGTGGCGGCTGTAGTTTTCGATGCCGGAGGTATAGCCCACTTCGCGCAGCATTTCCAGGTCATACAGGGTGCGCTGTTCGATGCGTTGGGCTTCCAGGAGCATTTTGCGCTCTTTGAAGAAGGCGATGCGCTCGCTGAGTTCGGCTTCGATGTCGTTGATGGCGTCGGCCAGTTTATCTTCGTCGGTGACAAATTGGCGGGCGGGGAAGATTTTGATGCTGGTCAGGTCGCGCAGCACTTCGCCGGTAAGCACCTCGAATTCGGTGAGGCGCTCCACCTCGTCGCCCCAGAATTCGACCATGTAGGCGGTTTCGGCGTAGGCGGGGAAGATTTGCAGGGTATCGCCGCGCACGCGGAAGGTGCCGCGGCGCAGTTCCAGGTCGTTGCGGTCGTACTGGATGTCCACCAGGCGGCGCAGGATGGTATCGCGGCGGTACTGCCGGCCGCGTTCCATTTCCACGGTGACTTTGCCCCACGCCTGCGGGTTGCCGATGCCGTAGATGCAGGAGACGGAGGCGACGATGATCACGTCTTCGCGGCTGAGCAGATTGGCGGTAGCGAGCAGGCGCAGGCGGTCGATTTCGTCGTTGATCTGGGTTTCTTTTTCGATGTAGAGGTCGTGGCGGGGCACGTAGGCTTCGGGCTGGTAGTAATCGTAGTAACTGACGAAGTAGCTGACGGCATTGTGGGGAAAGAATTCGCGGAATTCGCTATAGAGCTGGGCTGCCAGGGTTTTGTTGTGGGCCAGGATGAGGGCGGGTTTTTGGGTTTGCTGGATGATGTTGGCGATGGTGAAGGTTTTACCGGTGCCGGTCGCGCCGAGCAGGGTTTGGAAGCGGTCGCCGTCGTTGAGGCCCTCTACGAGTTGGGTAATGGCGTCGGGCTGGTCGCCGGTCGGTTGAAAGTCGGATACGAGTTCAAATTTAGGCATGGAAACCTCAGAAGAAGGATGAAGGATGAAATGTTCAGAACGTTAGTTCGTTATTTTAGCATAGATGTGGGGGGGAGGGAAACGGCCGTTTACCCCCCATCACTCTCTTTCATTTCAATGCGGTACACAGCGCCGTTGTTGGCTGCATCACGTATGATGATCTTGTACTGGTCTCCCAATTCGAGATTGATGAGAGTTAAACGGTCGTTTTCATCCACTTGATCTACGCTTGTCAGCAGCGCGCCATCAGGTTTGTATACGGCCATCCAGGGC
>JAWOGU010000307.1:0-13434 GCA_046496595.1 Chloroflexota bacterium | reverse complement strand
TTTGTTGATCAAAGGGGTCGCTTGAGATGCTGGTCTGGCTAAAAGAACGACAAACCCGGCGCGACTTATTCTGGATTACCCTCTTTGCCCTCATCGTGCAGGCGTTTTGGGGACTGCGGATCACCCATCCCACCTACTTTGACGCCTTTTATTACACCACCAACGCCCAGCGGCTGGCCGAAGGTCACGGTTTAACGCAAGAAATCATCTGGCAGTACCTGGATCAACCGGACAGCCTGCCCGTCCCCAGTTTTACCTATTGGATGCCGCTGCCGGCGCTGATTGCGGCGGCGGGGTATACAGTCAGCAGCAGTTTTCGGGCGGCCCAGTTTCCCTTCTGGCTCATGGCGGGTTTTTTGCCCTGGATGGGTTATGGCATCGCCTGGCATTTGAAACACAACCGGCGTCTGGCCCGTGTCAGCGCCTTGTTCACGGCGGCAGGCGGCTATTATGCGGCATACTGGGTGCAGCCCACGACCTTTGTCTTGTTTGCCTGGGTAGGAGGCGGCTGTTTGCTGGCCCTGGCCTGGGCGCATGAAGTAAAACGGAGGCGATACTGGCTGCTGGCCGGTGTATTGGCCGGTTTGAGCCACCTGGCGCGGGCGGATGGCGTGCTTCTGTTGGGCGTGGCTGGCATCATCTGGTTGTATGAGGTTGGAGAATGGCGGCGAAAGAATAAAGATTCAGGATTAAAGATTGAGGCGACGCCGCTCAATCTTCAATCTTTAATCTTATGGGGTCTCCTATTTGTGGGCGGGTATCTGCTGATCATGGGCGGCTGGTTTTGGCGCACTTACCAGCTTATTGGTTCCCCTCTGTCAACGGTGGGTACGCAGACCATCTTTCTGACCACCTACAACGATGTTTTTGCTTACGGCCGTTCCTTCGATTTTGCCAGTTATGTGGAGTGGGGCGCGGCTAATATTTTGCGCTCAAAAGCAGAAGCGTTTTCACTGGGGCTGCAAACGTTTATCGCCGTTACCGGGCTGACGGTGTTTGTCATTTTTATGGTGTGGGCGTGGATCAAGCTGGCGCGAAACAAACGCACAGGGCTGTTTTTACGGCCGTTTTCCTGGTATACCTTTATTCTTTATGCTGTCATGATCTTCGTGTTCACCTTTCCGGGACAGCGCGGCAGCTTGCTGCATTCGTCGGCGGCGTTGTGGCCCTGGTCGATGGCGCTGGCGGCTGTTGGCATTGATATGGCTGTGGACTGGATAGCTGTGCGGCGGCCGGCATGGCGGCCGGAGCAGGCCAAGCGTCTCTTCTCTGTTGTTTTTGTGATAATGGTGTATGTGGTGAGCTTTGCCGTGGCCGGCGCCCAGCCGCTGCAAACAGAGCAGGCCGCCATTTACCGGCAAATGGCCGAGATGGTTCCCTCCGGTTCCGTGGTGATGACAGGCGATCCGCCCGGCGTCTATTACCATACCCGCCTGCCGGCGATAGCCATTCCCAACGAACCATTGGAGAGTCTACCCGCTATTGCCGCCCGGTTTGGCGC
Source organism: Chloroflexota bacterium (assembly GCA_046496595.1). Lineage (GTDB taxonomy): Bacteria > Chloroflexota > Anaerolineae > Promineifilales > Promineifilaceae. The sequence continues at coordinate 11,933 of JAWOGU010000307.1, read as the reverse complement.
GGCTTATTTGCTGCTGGATTCAGATCGGCCGCCTACGCTGGCGGGATTGCACGATGGAATCCAATCGCTGCCTGAGTTGGAAAAAGTGCATGAATTTGGCGACGGATATATTTTGTATCGATTTGTTGAAACGGCAGAGGGGAGTTAGGCAAGATGGCGCTGTTTCGCACCAAATACTTTTGGTTAATCGCGTTGGCAGTTGTTTTGATGATGACGCTGTTTGTCGGGTTATCTGCTTTGCAAGGAGGTCCCGGTTTTCCGCTGGACGATGGCTGGATTCATCAGACGTATGCCCGAAATTTTGCCGAAAACGGCCGTTTTGAATACATCCCCGGTGTCGTCAGCGCCGGTTCTACCTCACCGTTGTGGACTTTGTTGTTGGCGGTGGGCTACTTCTTGAGACTCCCTTATCTGGCGTGGTCGTATCTTTTGGGTGGGTTGTCCTTGTTGTGGCTGGCGCTGAGCGGGATGTGCTTGTGGCAGATGCTCTGGCCTGAGCAGGCAGCTAAAAGCTGGCTGCCTGGTATCGTGCTGGCGCTGACCTGGCCTTTGGTCTGGGCGGCTGCCAGCGGCATGGAAACCCTGTTGTTTGCTGCGTTGGGGATGCAGATTTTGGTCATTTACACCCATTCAATCATGGCAGCGGATCAGAAATCGTTTGTCTCCATGAAATGGGTGGCGCTGTCCGGTTTTTTGTCCGGTTTACTCATCCTTGTGCGCCCCGACGGGTTGGTGCTGCTCTTGCTGGTGGCGGTTGGCTTTGTGTTATATGCCGGTTCTCTCGCCTCTAGGTTTATGCGATTGGCCGTTTATGTGGGAACGGCCGTTATCCCTCTGGTACCCTATTTTGCCTTCAACCTGCAAATCAGCGGCGCCATCTGGCCCAATACCTTTTACGCCAAACAGGCGGAATATCAGATACTCCTATCTGAACCGATCTGGCTGAGAGTATCATCGCTGCTCTATTTTAGCCTGGGCGGGCCGCCTGCTGGCTGGCGCGGGCTTAGCAGCGCCCACCTGCTGCTGCTGCCCGGACTGATCATGGCCGGTTTGCTGGCGCTGCGACAGGATTGGCGCCAAAAGCTGCTGCTGCTCACCCTGCCGCTTTTGTGGGCCGGCGGGCATGTGGCGCTGTATGCCTGGCGGCTGCCGGTGACGTACCAACACGGCCGTTATCTGTTCGCCGCCATGCCTGTTTGGATACTGTATGGATTAGCAGGTTGGCTGTGGTTATTTGGACGGATGGGAAACGGCCGTTTAGGCCGCATTGGCAAACAGGTGGCAGCGCTCACGTTTGCCCTGCTGCTGCTGTTTTTCGCGGTCTTAGGCGCGCAAACCTACGCCACCGACGTGGCCTTCATTGAAGGCGAAATGGTCAACGTGGCCCATTGGCTGGCGGAAAACACACCGCCCAACGCTCTGATTGCCGCCCACGACATTGGCGCAATAGGTTATTTTGGGGAACGGCCGTTAATAGACCTCGCCGGGCTTATCTCCCCCCAGGTCATACCCTACCTCACAGACGAATTCGCCTTAAGCCATTATCTCACCGGTACCCACGCCCAATACCTTGTCACCGCTCCAGGCTGGCCTTACGCAGACATCATCAAAACCAGCCGCGCCACCCTGCTCTACCAGACAAATTACACATGGACCACAGAGCAAGGTTTAAACAATATGGCAGTCTATCAACTGCCTAAAGAATAGCAAAGAACAATAGGTTCACCCGTTTGCCACTGCCAACTTATTCATGGTATACTGCCCATGCTCCCATACATTTACTACCTGCACACTCACGCATCAAAAGCCAGCCTGAACTGCGCAGCATCGGTCATTTGAGTCGTGAGAACGAGGCGATATAAAGAGGAAGGATACCGTGTCAGATGAAATAAAAGTCTTGATAGTTGATGATCATCCCTTATTCCGCCAGGGCCTTAGTGACCTCCTCGGCACCAATCCACGTATGACAGTTGTCGGCCAGGCCGCTGACGGAGAAGTAGCCATCGAACTCGTCTACGAAGTTCATCCGGACGTCATCTTGATGGACATCAATCTCCCCACAATCAACGGCCTCCAGGTTACACGGAAAATCAAAAATCAAACGTCCGATATCAAAGTAATCATGATAACCGGCTACGATGATGCCGAACAAGTATTTCACGCTTTCAGAGCCGGCGCCTCTGCCTATTGCCCCAAAGATATCACCCCAGAAGATCTCATCAACATCATCTACGCAGTCTTGGATGGCAACTATGCAGTCGGCGAAAAAATCATGAGCTATGACGAATTAGTAGCCTGGATAGAACAAAAAATCGGCCGTTTCAGTGGCCCTTTAGTAGGTGAATCCGATGAATTGTTTGTACCCCTTTCTCCCCGGGAAATGGAAATTCTGGAACACGTAACCAAGGGTCTCAGCAATAAAGAAATCGCTTACAAACTCGGCATCAGTCACCAAACTGTCAAAAATCATATGACAGCCATCTTACGCAAATTACGCGTAGATGATCGGACACAAGCCGCCGTCTATGCCTTACGCCATGGTTGGGTCAGGCTAGAAGGAACTGGCGAATAAAATCACAAACATCAACATCTCTAAAACAAGGGATAACCAATGGCGGACGAGTCAATAAATGGCAATTCACTTCAAGCTTTTTTTGAAGAAGCCACAAACGATTACGAACAAACGCAGCGCGACTTAAAAGAGATCGACATTCTCATTAAACAAAGTGCTGCTGAAGTTGAGCGCCTGGCGCAAAGAAATGCTCAGGTGACTAACTATGTTAAGCAGCTTCATACAAACTTTGAAACGTTGCCGCGTGAAGACATCAAAGAAGCCTATGAAGCGCTGAATGATGTGCAGCAGCGCCTGTTTACCATGCGTGGCCAACTTGAAAAACTGCAAAGTGACCAACGAAACCTGGAACGGTTGTCAGAGTCCCAACGCAGATTCATAGACGTATCAGAAGATTTCGGGGGCTTGCCCACTCCTGCCAGAGGCCATTCCAAAAGACAAGAAGGAGATCGATCAAGTGTTATTCGTATCATACAAACCGAAGAACTCAGCAGACAGAGCCTGGTTCGTCGTATGCACGATGGTCCTGCATCTTCGTTAAGCAATTTCATCCTGCAAGCAGAAATCTGCCAGCGTTTCTTTGATGTGAATCCGGATCGAGCCAGGGCTGAACTCAATGCCTTAAAAAGCGTCGCGGCGTCAACCTTCAACGACGTAAAAGACTTTATATTTGATTTGCGTCCCATGATGTTGGACGATCTGGGTGTTGTCCCAACCCTTCGTCGTTATGTCGAGTCTTTCCAGGAGAAAAATGGCATATCTGTCCCTATAACGGTAACAGGTGTGGAACGTCGTGTGGAAAGTCACATCGAAGTGACGATATTCCGTGGCGTACAAGAACTCCTGACAAATGCTTTATTACATGCCCAGGCCACACAAATTCAAGTCACCCTTGATCTGGCGCAAGAACATGTGCAAGCAACAGTGGAGGACAATGGCAGCGGCTTTAATGTCGAAGATGCGTTTAATGAAGAAAAAGGCACTATTGGTTTGTCTTCCTTGCGCGAAAGAATTGAAATGCTTGGTGGTGAAATGAATATTCAAAGCAGAATGGGTCAGGGAACACGCATCCAATTTACGATTCCTATCGCTACCGAAAGCTATTGAAAATTGAATTTGACAAAGAAGTTATAATATTCAGTACCACACTCCTATTGAATCGGTGTGGGAAAAAGGGTAATCTTTATTTATCAAACATTTTATCAATTTTTATATTTATTTCGGAGGCATAACATGTTATTCTTAAATCGTGAAGAAGGTCAAGGTTTGGTAGAGTACGCTCTGGTTTTGGTTTTGGTTGCTGTTGTTATTATCGCCATTCTGACTCTGTTGGGTCCGCAGATTGGTAACGTCTTCAGCCGTATTACCCGGGGTTTGAGCGCCTAATCTTTGACCTGATTACAGACCATTGGTTTGTAATAAATAAACAAGTAATAAAGCCCTATCTTTGATAGGGCTTTATTCTTTATAGGGTGAATGTTTTTGTGACAACTTGTAGGCAAATTCTCTAGCCTAGGGTACAATTGATAAACATAAAATATAAGCATTCATGTTCATGTCTTGTTCCACTCAAAATATTAGCTACCTATTGACATTGATGACGATCTCGGTATGATGATCAGTAGATACTAAGTGTGGCTTTTTAACACATGCTATTAAAATCTTTAACCCCTGAAGATAAATATAGATCCCCTCATCAAAACATCACAACACGTCTGTTTATTGTAAATTATTTACCTCACCTACTTTATTGTGGTTGAGGGTTAAGCTTCTAACTATGGTAAATCAATGTCAGATAATATTCGCGTACTAATTGTTGATGATCTCCCAGAAACTAGAGAAAATGTCCGAAAACTCTTGCAGTTTGAATCGGACATTGAGGTAATTGGACAGGCCGGAACAGGTGAGCAGGCTGTGGAAATGGCACAGGAGTATCGGCCTGACATTATCCTGATGGACATCAATATGCCAGGTATTGATGGTATTGGCGCCAGCCAAAAAATATCGGAACTCGTGCCAACGTCACAAATCATTATTATGTCTGTGCAGAGTGATTCGGATTATTTGCGCAGGGCCATGTTAGCTGGGGCGCGAGATTTTCTCACAAAACCATTTGGTGGTGACGAACTGGTTGCTGCTGTACGTCGGGTGAATGCCAAGAAACCAATTATTCATCAGGCGCCTGTTTATGCCCAGGCATCTGGATCTGGCGGCGTTGGCGCCAAAGCTGTCACATCTGAAGGGTTTGTGATTTCTGTATTTAGCCCGAAAGGTGGGAGTGGATGTACGACGCTTGCCATCAATGTGGCTGTGTTGTTGGCGCAAAAAGAATATCGAACGCTTCTTATTGACGGAAGTTTACAGTTTGGCGATGTGTCGGTTATGATCAACATGAAGCCGGTTACCAGCATCGTTGATCTGAGTAATCGAGGCAGCGAGATTGATGCTGATTTAGTAAGCAGTGTGGTGCAAATTCATAAGAGTGGGTTACATGTGCTTATGGCGCCGCCGCGTCCAGAAATGGCAGATGTGGTTACGGATGCCACCATTAAGGGTATGCTGGCTAATTTGCGGCCGTTATATGATTTTATAATTATTGATACGACTTCAAGTTTGAATGATATAGCCTTGACGCTGTTGGATGAATCGGACCGTATTTTGCTTGTGACACAACAAACGCTGCCGAGCCTGAAAAACGTGAGCAGATTTTTTGATTTGACTCAAAGCTTGGAGTATCAAACTAAAAAGGTTTGGTTGGTTGTTAATCGGGCTACGAAGAAACAGGGCATATCTATTAAGGATATTAGTGATACACTTAAACGGCCGATTTTTATGGCGATTCCCGAAGACATCCTTACAGTGGACACGGCCATAGATCAGGGTGTGCCGGTTGTGCTTGGATCTGGTAAAAAGCAACCTGTTGCTGAAGCGTTTCATAAACTAGCCATAAAGATTTCTACAGAATTGTCTGCTGAGTTGAATGAAGAGAAGGCAAAACCCCAAAGTGAGTCCGAAGCGGCCGGCTTATTTGGGAAACTGTTTGGTAAACGGTAGGTGATGTCGGAGGTGTTTTGTGTCATTGTTAAAACGAATTGAACAAAACCAGCAGGCTAGCCCTGCCGGTCAGCAATCTTCAAATTTGCAGGAATTACGGGTGAAGCGATCTTCTCCTGTGGTTGGGTCGCGTGATGCATATGTGGATTTGAAAAACAGAGTGCAGCAAAAATTGATTGCTGAACTTGATCCGAGTATCGATATTACTCAAACTGCTGAAGTTCGAACCACTATTCGTGAAATGTTTGAAGCGATGCTTGAAGAAGAGAGCATTGTTCTTACTAAGAATGAAAAGCGTCGTTTGTTTGAGGCTATTGTTGCCGAAATTTTGGGTTTTGGGCCGTTGGAACAGTTTTTGCACCAGGATGGCGTGACGGAAATCATGGTTAATGGGCCAAACCAGGTCTATATTGAGTCTGGGGGCAAGATTCAGTTGTCGAGTGTTACTTTTGAGGATAATGATCATTTGTTGCGCATTATTGATCGTATTGTAGCGCCTCTAGGTCGTCGAATTGATGAGGGATCTCCGATGGTTGATGCCCGTCTTCCAGATGGGTCTCGTGTGAATGCTGTTGTTCCCCCGATTGCTATCAATGGCGCGGCCTTGACGATTCGTATTTTTTCAAAGATTCCATTTACAATTGATAATTTGATTGAGTTTGGCAGTATCACGCCGGAAGCTGTGGAATTTTTGAAGGCATGTGTGATTTCCAAGTTAAATGTGGTGGTGTCTGGTGGTACGGGTTCTGGTAAAACGACGTTGTTGAATATTCTTTCTGGTTTTATTCCGGATGATGAGCGTATTGTGACGATTGAAAATGCGGCGGAACTGCAATTGCGTCAAGAGCATGTGGTTACGCTGGAGTCTCGAGCTGCTAATGTTGAAGGGCGCGGGGCTGTCACGATTCAGGATTTGGTTATCAACTCTTTGCGTATGCGTCCTGATCGCATTATTGTGGGTGAGGTTCGTGGCGGAGAGGCTTTGGATATGTTGCAAGCGATGAATACGGGCCATGATGGTAGTATGACGACTGGTCATGCTAACAGCACCCGGGATATGTTGTCTCGTTTGGAAACGATGGTGTTGATGGCGGGTATGGATTTGCCGCATCGTGCTATTCGGGAGCAGATTGCGGCAGCGATAAATGTTGTTGTGCAACAAGATCGCTTACGAGATGGTTCTCGAAAGGTAATGTCCGTTAGTGAAATTCAGGGTATGGAAGGTGATGTGATCACCACTTCGGAAATATTTCGATTTGAGCAAACGAGTATTGAAGCTGGAAAGGTGATTGGCCGGCTGCGTCCGACAGGTCTCCGCCCGAAGTTTATGTGGAAACTACAGGAAGCTGGCATTATGCTGCCGCCTTCAATTTTTGGTATTGGGACGCGAGGAAGAAGGTAGTCAGCCTGAAAGGAGCGAATCATGCCGTTGGCTTTTATTATTTTAGGTGGAATTGCAGTACTGTTTGTGTTTGGCGCGGGTATTGCTTTGGTGGCAGGTGGGAATCGGAGCAATGTTGATAAACGCCTGGAGCAGTTTGTGGCCACAAATGATGTGGTTGATATTGCTGAGGAGATCGGAGAGGATTCGGGTCGAGATGACCTGGCTGACCGCATGGATTCGGCTTTATCCGGCCGTGGTTTTTTTGCCCCGACAAAAGAGAAAATTTCTAAAGCTGATGTGAAGCTGCGCGTAAGTGAGTATGTTGCTTTGGTGTTTTTGAGCGCGATTGGTGTAGCGGCTGCCACGTATTTCCTGATGGATCAAAACGTGCTGCTCACCATTATTGGGGCAATTGTTGGGCTGCAAGTTCCCCGGATCTATTTAGGTATGGCTGCTTCCCGCCGGATGAATGCATTTGATGCGCAGTTGAGTGATACGCTTAATTTGTGGGTAAATGCATTGCGTTCTGGTTATAGTGTGTTGCAAGGTATGGAGGCGATTGCTACCGAATTGCCGCCACCTGTTTCCCGAGAATTTGAGCGTGTTGTCCAGGAAGTGAGGTTGGGTCTGGGGCTGGAAGAGGCTCTGAATAATATGTACCGAAGGGTTCCTAGTGAAGACCTGGATTTGATTATAACGGCCGTTAACATTCAACGTGAGGTTGGTGGTAATCTGGCAGAAATCCTGGATACCATTAGTTATACCATTCGTGAACGCGTGCGTATCAAAGGCGAAATCCGAACGCTGACAGCACAAGGTCGAATTTCGGGGTGGGTTGTTGGTTTACTACCGCTTGCCTTGGCCGGATTTCTATACATGATTAATCCAGATTATATCTCGCAGTTGTGGGATAAAGATAAGCCCTGGGTCTTAGAACCATTTTTGCCTTGTGGCTGGGTAATTATTGGGATCGGCGGTTTTATGATGCTCCTGGGTATGTTGGCGGTGCGTAAAATTGTTGATATTGAAGTTTGAGTGAAACGCAAACGCTTTTACGAGGTTGTTCAGGCAAACCGCTAAAAAAGTGTTCAAGACTACAGCTAGATCTTGTTTTCGTGGCATTTTGGAAGTCTAGCAACAAGACGGAGACTATAAATGACGACTCTTGTTTTACTTGCAGGTGTGGTTGCCTTAATTATTATTGTCGCCAGCGTATTTTTGCTTCGTCGCGCGGAAGCCGACCCCTTGACAACGCGGATTGATGAATTTGCTTCTCGCGAGGAGATCGTCTCGATTGAAGAAATTGAGCTTTCTCTGCCCATTACAGACCGGATTTTTGTGCCGATTATTCGCAAGATAAGCGAATTTATCATCCGGTTTACGCCACAAACCACATTAGAGCGCACAACACGACAATTAGAGCTTGCCGGAAATCCACGCAATATGTCTGCCGCCGGATTTTGGGCGCTGCGCTTGTTTGCAACTGTGGGTTTGGGTGCGCTCGTTTTCTTGATGATGACGAGAAATAACGCGGAAGTAAGCCGCCGTTTGCTTTATGGATTCGGTGGGGCCGCTGTTGGGTTTATGCTTCCCTATATGTTTTTACGTTCCATGATCGACCGGCGTAAGCAGGCCATTATTAAAAAGTTACCGGATGCGCTAGATTTGATGACTATTTGTGTTGATGCCGGTTTGACCTTTAATGCAGCCATGCAAAAAGTGGATGAGAAATGGACCGATCCGTTGGCAATGGAATTTGGCCGTGTGATTTACGAAATGCAGTTAGGCAAATCACGACGACAATCGCTAAAAGACATGTCTGACCGCATTGATGTGTCGGATGTTTCCAGCTTTATTGCAGCCATTTTACAAGCAGAGCAGCTAGGGGTTGGTATTGGCAAGGTGTTACGGATTCAATCTGAGCAAATGCGTGTTCGCCGGCGGCAGCGTGCTGAAGAAAAGGCGCAGCAAGCTCCTGTGAAGATGACTTTTCCGCTGGTATTCCTGATTTTCCCGTCTATTTTTATCGTACTGCTTGGCCCGGCGGGGATTCAGGTAGCTCGCAGTGAAGCCCTTAAGGGTGTGACCGGATAAATCTCTGGCGCATTTTGGGGCACTGCGTTAGGAAGCAGCGGCGTCCTGATTGTTCTTTATCTTACTAATCAGTCAGTTGTTTGAGTTATTCAGGAAGTTATATGTCGCTTTTATCCTGGCAAGTTCAAGTCAGGAATATCAAAAGCCATTTCGTCAACTTGTTTTTTCCGCCTGTTTGCGTGCATTGTAGGAAGGTTGGCGAACTCCTGTGTCAAGATTGTGTGGCTAAGCTGATATGGCTTCAAGAGCCTATCTGTGAAAAATGTGGTCGAACGATACCTAAGACGGCTGCCCCTTGTATGGTTTGCCGGAAACGGCCGTTACCCCTCAAACAAATTCGTGCTGCTTTCCTATTTGACAGCATCATTCCCGATATTATTCACCAACTGAAATACAGAAACGCCTTTGCTCTGGCGGAACCGCTCGGCGTTCTTATGGCTCAATCGTGGCCCCAATGGCAAATACCAGTAGACATGGTTGTGCCCATCCCATTACACCACCAAAGACAGAAAAAGCGGGGATATAATCAGTCCGACTTATTGGTCAATACATTCTGCCGTCAGCTAAACTTAACAAAAAACAACAACGTCTTAAAACGTTCCCGAATAACACCCCCGCAAGTTGGGCTAAACGCCGAAGAACGGCAGACCAATGTTCGCGGCGCGTTTTCAGTCGAAGACCCTAACCGGGTAAAAGGAAGAGATATCTTATTAGTGGATGATGTTTGCACCACAGGAGCAACCCTGGCAGCTGCCGCCGAAGTTTTATTGTCCGCCGGTGCCAGCAATGTATCTGCTTATTGCCTGGCACGGGCAATATAGAAATAGGACAATGAGCGCCCTATTTCAGTTTCCGAGGAGATAAAACATGGACGTAACAATTCACAGTCATAACTTAGAAGTTACCCCGAGACTAGAAAATTACGTAGAAAAGAAAACCGCACGGTTAGATCGTTATATGCCCAGTTTAACAGAGGTTGTTGTCGATCTCAGCATGGAAAACACACGCAGCGCTGTTGAACGCCAGGTTGCACAAATAACTGTTCGGGATGATCGGGGCACCATTCTCCGTGCGGAAGAACGTAGTAATGACATCTTTGCCGCGATTGACGCAGTGATCGATAAATTGTATGGTCAAATCAAAAGATACCGTGGCAAACAGAAGCGTCGTTGGCGCGGTGGCAGCCAGGAAGAAGTCTGGGTAGGAGAACCGCTGCCATTGGATGATGAAACGGAAGAAATGGACGAAGAAATTTCTCAAACAATTGTTCGTTACAAGCGATTCCCCTTGCAGCCGATGGCTACGGAAGAAGCAATCGAACAAATGGAACTGTTAGGGCACGATTTCTTTGTGTTTTTTAACGCCGAAGCAGAAGCTACCAACGTGTTGTATCGTCGACGTGATGGCAACTACGGCCTGCTACAGCCAGAATTTGACTAGCTCATAAAACCCATTCAGACCTCTCAAAAGCGCCTGCTTTTGGGAGGTCATTTTTTGCCTATGACTCAGATATTAGTTGTGTGTACTGCCAACATTTGCCGTTCGCCAGTGGGCGCTGCCTTGCTGCAAGATCGCCTCCATCAACGGGGGATTACAGAGTGGCAGGTTCGCTCTGCCGGTACCTGGGCGCAACAAAAACGAGGAGCGTCTCAATATAGTGTGGAAATAATGGCTGAACAGGGATTTGATATCAATGACCACCAGGCTGAGATGATAGAACTGCCACACATGCAGCAGGCGGATCTGGTTCTATGTATGGAATCCGGCCATGTGGAGGCGTTGAAAGCGGAATTTCCTGAACACGGTCATAAAGTGTATTTGATCAGCGAAATGGCGGGGATGCATTACAGCATTAGCGACCCCTATGGTCAACCTAAAGACGACTATTATCGGATGGTAGAGGGGTTGACTCAGGTTATTGATACTGGGTTAGATAGAATAATTGCGGAGGCCGCCGCTCATGCTCAAGAGTGAAGACTGAACCTTTAATTACCAACCTTCAATGAACTGCGCCCATTCCTGGTGATGATCAAGGTGGGAGCCAAAACGGTAAGCGGCAGAGGGGGAAGGTTCGTGGGGCGCGGATTTGAGAGACATGCTGATTTCAGTTAATAAGTTTCCACCCTTCAGGCGGTTGCATTGAGGGCAAGCAGCAACGAGATTGTCCCATGAATGTGGACCACCTTGATGTCGTGGAATGACGTGATCAATGGTTAGGTGGCGGGATTTGCGACCGCAATATTGACAAGTGTAATTATCCCGCCGCAGCACTTCCCGTTTAGATAGGGAGATGCGTGGACGGGGACGCTTGATCATGTAGCTTAATTTGATGACGGAGGGGATTTCAAATTCAGCGTTGCTGCTGCGCAAAGTGCCACGGCCGTTTACGACAATTTCCGCTTTCCCAGACAGCACTAGCACCAGCGCTCTCTTCGTGGTGCAGATATGTAGAGGTTCAAAGTTCACGTTTAGAATGAGCACTGGCTCATACAATAAGTGCTTTTTACTCATGACGCAAGTCAGTATACCTGTGATGGAAATCTCAGTCAATGGCTTGGATAGGAGCTGGTAGTTAAGAAATCGTTAAGGGTTGGTTAAGATTATGTTGATAAATGAAATCGTGGCCTATGTAGATGATTATTTGCGTTTGGCAGAGTTTAAGGATTATGGTCCCCAAGGTTTGCAGGTGGAAGCCGGGGCAAAAGATGTGCAGCGAATAGCCTTGTCGGTGGATGTGGCGCCACCTGTGATTGAGGCCGCCGCCGCCTGGGGCGCCGACATGCTGCTGGTCCATCATGGTATTTTGTGGCGCAGTGTGGAGCGTATTGC
>JAWOGU010000265.1:0-6054 GCA_046496595.1 Chloroflexota bacterium | reverse complement strand
TGCCGCAGGCTGCCGCCCACTTTTGTCTTTCACCGGAGGAGTTGAAGGAGGGGGTGCGGAACGGCCGTTTCCTCACCTGGCGCCTGGAACATGGCTGTCATTATCGTTGGTATGTGCAAGAATGTGGTGCAGAATCCGCAGAACCCGCAGATTCTCTACCGAAATGAGGTGTATTATGTGTGCGTCATCGGATTATTGACGGTATAGCTGTACCTGTTCCAACCTTGCGGGTTGGTGGGGTTGGGCACTATCGTGTCGGCGCTGGCAAAACGGCCCAATGCGGGCACGTAAAATCTGGCGTTCATGTATATCAGCCCCAGGTCGTCCGCCCCACTGCCCATATTGTTCATCACATGCCCGGTATAGCCCCGGTTCGCGGGCAGGTTCCCCGGCTCCGTGCGCCACTCGCCAAACGGCAGGTCCCTGGCCTGCTCCACCGCTGTCGAACCATCTTTCTGAATAGCGCTCGTGCTGCCCAGGTGATCGCTGTACTGATAAAAGAGTTCGTTCTTCGTGCCATCCGGGTCCCCGCTCACCAACGCCCACATTCCCTGCCTATCTGGCCTTTGTCTCTTGTGCCATAAAACGTCATGCCGTATAAAGGCGGATGCAGGCAGGTCCAGCCTGTGTTAGACAAAACCCTTCATCACTGGCTACCTTGCCCTTAGCACGATTGTTTTTTATTGAATTGAAACACACCCTGTAACAATTCACCCCCATATTTAGCCCCTCTCCCATTCCCCGCCAGTTCCCGCCCCACCTCCCCCTTCATCCCTCCTTCCTACAGCCACCCCCGCAGCCCATACACCACCATCCCCACATACTCCTTCAACATCACCGACGTCACATACAAATTGTACGCATCCGGCAGCCAGTGAAACACCTGCTCCTCCCAGCCCGCCTCAAACAAAAAGCGCCAGTCGGCCTCCGTCACCCGGTAATCCGTCGGCGCCGGAATCACCTCAAAGCCCTGCGCCTCATACAGCTTCACCGCACGCGGCATATGCGCCGCCGACGTCACCAGCAAAATCCGGTTAATGTCCCGCTCCGCCAGCATTTCCCGCGTATACACCGCATTTTCATACGTATTGCGCGATTCCTCTTCCAGCAGCAGTGCTTCCGGCGGCACGGCCAGCATCTCCAGCAGATCCGCCATCGTCTGCGCCTCCGTCGCCCCTTCGCCAGGGTTCAGCCAGGGAACCATGCCCCCGCTCAACAAAATCGTATCCGCCAATCCCTGATGATACAGCCAGGCCCCATAGATTAACCGGTCTCCCGCCTGATTGACTTCCGGTAACGGCCGTGGCGCCAACTGCGGGTACACACCCCCGCCCAAAATCACAATCGCCTCTGCGGCCGGCAGCGGCTCCGGCGGCAAATACTGCCATTCCAAAGAGCGCGCCAGGCCGTAAGACACCCAGCGCGTGCTGCTCAACCACAACACCAACAGCGCCGTCACCAAAACAGCCTGCTGCCAGCGCCGCCAGCCAGCCCGGCGGCTCAAAAACAACGCCGCCGCCAGCAGCGCCAGCGTCAACCCCACCGGATAAACAAAAAGAGGTAAAAACTTAGAAAAATAAATGAACATAGCTTGACTCAAACCTCGAATTGGGTAGACTAAAACACCTTATGAAAATCGCAGTATTATCCGACATTCACGGCAACTTACCCGCCCTCCAAGCAGTCACCCAAGATATCGATACCTGGCAGCCAGACCTCGTCGTCGTCGATGGCGACATCGTCAACCGCGGCCCCCTGTCCCTCGACTGCCTCCATTTTGTCCAGGCCCGCATGGCCTCCCACAACTGGCGCGTCGTGCGCGGCAACCATGAAGACTTCATCATCGCCTGCGCCGGTCCCCACGTGCCCCACAACCAGCCGGAATTTGAACTATGGCGCTTTGCCTACTGGGCCTACCAACAGCTCAACGGCGAAGTCCAACTTCTAAAAAACCTGCCAGATTACTTTAGCTGGTTCGCCCCCGATGGCAGCGAATTCCGCGCCGTACACGGTTCCATGAAAAATAACCGCGACGGCGTCTACCAGGACAGCAGCGACGAAGACCTCTTGAAACAAATTCATCCCGTCCCCGCTGTGTTTGTCACCGCCCACACCCATCGCGCCATGCTCCGCCGTTTCAACGATTCCCTGGTCGTCAACGTCGGCTCCGTCGGTTCGCCGTTTGACCAGGACCGCCGCGCCAGCTACGGCCGTTTTACCTGGGACCGCGCTGGGTGGCAGGCAGAAGTAGTGCGCATCCCCTACGACACCGCTCAGATCGAACAAGACTACGTCGCCTCCGGCTTCCTCACAGAAGCCGGACCCCTGGCCCAGCTCATGCTCGTGGAACTGCGCCGCGCCGGCGGCCTCATTCACCGTTGGGCCACCCGCTATCAAGACGCCGTACTCGCCGGTGAAATCGACATCGCCGACAGCGTGCGCCAACTCTTAAAGGACGAAGACCTGCGCCCCTACCTCGGAGCGCCAGGCTGGCAAGTATAAATCCATGATTCCCGTAACACAAACGCCCCTGCTTTACGACTCCCACATGCACACACCCCTCTGCAAACATTCACGCGGAGAACCGGAAGAATTTGCCGCCACAGCCGCACGGCGCGGCCTCAAAGGCATCATCTTCACCTGCCACAATCCCGGCCCCACCCCCGATTTCTCCGCCCGCTTCCGTATGGCAATGAGCCAGCTAGACAACTACGTCGCCCTGGTGGACCGCGCCCGGCAGGCATGGGCCGGCCGCGTTGACGTGCGCCTCGGCCTGGAATGTGACTATATGCCCGGCCTGGAACCTTTCCTGGCGGACCTGCTCAACCGCGCCGACTTCCACCACGTGCTCGGCTCCCTCCATCCCATGCTCGACTATTACCTGGACGCCCACTACCACGGCGATCCCTTCGCCTTCCAACAGCTATATTTTGAACATCTGGCGCAGTCCGCCGAAACCGGCCTCTTCGACACCCTCTCCCATCCCGACCTGGTGAAAAACGTCTTCCCCAAAGATTGGCGACTGGAACCACTGCTGGACGACATCCGCCGCAGCCTGGACCGCATCGCCAAAACCGGCGTCGCCATGGAACTCAACACCTCCGGCCTGCAAAAAGCCATCCGCGAAATGAACCCCAACCCCACCATGCTGGCAGAAATGCAGCAGCGCGGCATCCCCGTCGTCATCGGCTCCGATTCTCATGAACCAGGCCGCGTCGGCGCCAACTTTGAAGACGCCTTCGACCTGCTGGAGACAGCCGGTTACACTCACGTCAGCTTTTTCCTGGACCGGAAACGCCAGGAAATATCGTTGGAAAACGGCCGTTCCAGCCTCCTCCCACATTAAAACAAGCGGGATTGGGGGATTCCAGCAAGAGCAAATCCCCCAGTCTCCTCATCCCCGCCTGCTCATCTTGACCAAAAATTGCCGAGATTCCCGACTTATGTTACAAAAGAAATAAGCGCACCCGTTCCGCTGACATATTATCCGGCGCCCCAAACAAGTAACCGGCAGCTCATCAATAACTCAATCGTCACCAGATTCAATTCATCCGCAATACGAGTGAACCCACTCGTTCAATAATTTATCAGCCCAATCAAGTTTCCCATGAGGAGGATTTAGATGACTGTAGATACCGTGCTGCACCGTTTGCATGAAAACGGCCGTTCCCGCGCCAATGCCCCCGCCTATTACGTGCGCACCAAAGACCATTGGGTGCCCACCACCTGGAAAGAATATCTGGGTGAAGTCAGGCAGGCCGCCAAAGCCCTCGTTACCCTCGGCCTCGAATCCAAACAAGGCTTCTGCATCCTCGGCTTCAACCGCCCGGAATGGTGCATCTTCGACCTGGGCGGCCTGTTGGCCGGCGGACATGGCTCCGGCATTTACACCACCAACTCCCCCGCCGAAATACAATATATCGTCCACCACTCCGAAGCTCCCTTCATCCTCATTGAAAACGAAATGCAGTGGGCAAAAATCAACCAGATCCGCGACCAACTGCCCCTGCTCAAGCGCGTCATCCTCATGAAAGGCGTCTCCATAGACGATCCCCTCGTCCTGGATTGGGACGCCTTCATGGCTCTGGGAGACCAGACCAGCGACGAAGAAATCGACAAACGCCTCAACGCCCTGCGCCCGGAACAGTTGGCGCAGCTCATCTACACCTCCGGCACCACCGGTCCGCCCAAAGGCGTCATGCTCTCCCACAATAACATCGTCTGGACCGCTCAAATGGCTATCGATCTGCTGGGCATATCCTCCTCAGACTCCCTGCTCTCCTATCTGCCCTTGTCCCACATCGCAGAGCAAATGTTCACCATCCACACCTCCGTTGCTTCAGGCTATCAGGTCTACTTTGCCCGGTACTCCCCCCAGGACTATTTGAACGCGGACCTCAAAGAAGTGAAACCCACCCTGGTCTTTGGCGTGCCGCGCATTTGGGAAAAATTCCGCGACGGCGTGCAGGCCAACATGGCCCACGCCACCGGGGCCAAAGCCAAAATCGCCCACTGGGCTGTGGGCGTCGGCGAGAAAGCCGCCGTCTATACCAATCAGGGCAAAGAACCCCCTGGCCTGCTCAAAACCCAGTTCAACCTGGCAGATAAACTGGTCTTTTCCAAAGTCAAAGAAGGGTTGGGACTGGAACGGGCCAAATTCTGTATCACCGCCGCCGCCCCCATCTCTCCCGACATCATCAGCTTCTTCAACAGCGTCAACATTCCCCTGTTTGAACTGTACGGCCAATCGGAAGATTGCGGGCCAACCACCACCAACCTGCCCGGCGCTAACAAGATTGGCACGGTAGGCACCATTCTGCCCGGCACCAAAGTTGAACTGGACGAAGACGGCGAAATCAAGGTGCAGGGGCCTCACGTCTTCATGGGCTACTTCAAAGAACCGGCGGCTACCGAGGAAACGCTCTACGACGGCTGGCTCCATTCCGGCGATTTAGGCCAGTTTGACGAAGACGGCTACCTGACCATTGTGGGCCGCAAGAAAGAAATCATCATCACCTCCGGCGGCAAAAACATTGCGCCCAAAAACATTGAAGCGGCCTTGAAGAATATCCCCATGATCTCGCAGGCCGTAGTCATTGGCGAACAGCGGCGCTACATCACTGCGCTGCTCACCCTGGATCCCATCGCCGCCCAAAAATTTGCCACTGAAAACAACATCACCGGCACGCTCCACGATGATCCTAAACTGTTGGCCTACATCCAGTCGCAAATTGATGAAGTCGTCAATTCGCATTTTGCCAAAGTAGAGCAGGTGCGTAAATTCCGGGTGCTGCCTCGTGATTTCACGGTAGAAGATGGTGAACTCACTCCCACCATGAAGATTAAACGGCGCATCGTCAACGAACATTTCCAGGATGACATCGAAGCGATGTACACAGAATAATCGGGCTGCGCCAGGTGACAGTCACCTCGGAGGTGACTGTCACCTGGCTGTTACAGTTGAAAACCGTGCCGCCGGTTGAACTGGCGCAGTTCGGCGGAGAGCAGCGGGCGTACTGCTTCCGCCCGCGCCACCAACGCCCTGGTCCAGGCTGAAGTGGCATCGTTGGCGCTGAGCAGGTCGGCGCTCTGGGCGGCGGTCAGCCAGCGGTAAGTGTCATGCTCGGCGCTGAGGCAAATGGCGCTGGAATCCGCCACAGTACAGAGATAAATAACGCCGATGAGTTCGTTTTCGGGAACGGCCGTTCCCCGGTAAAAATGCGTCGTACCCAGAATATATTCAACGAAAACGTCCACCCCCAATTCCTCCCGCACTTCCCGCCGCAGCGCCTCCTCAAAGCCTTCCCCCTGATCCACTCGCCCCGTGACGCATTCCCAGGCGCCCGGCGCAAAATCCTTCATCGCCGCCCGGCGCAGCAGCAAATACGTCTCATCCGCCGGATTTACAATCAGCGCCGCCACCCCGCCCAAAAACGCCCCACCACTGGTTCTGCCCCTTGCCTTGTCACCGTCTATCCTCCTGTGCTGTTAGCTGTTGGCTGGTAGCTGTTAGCCCTCCACTTCATCCCTCATCTCTCATCTCTCATCCTTCAT
>JAWOGU010000243.1:0-3541 GCA_046496595.1 Chloroflexota bacterium | reverse complement strand
TGCCGCAGGCTGCCGCCCACTTTTGTCTTTCACCGGAGGAGTTGAAGGAGGGGGTGCGGAACGGCCGTTTCCTCACCTGGCGCCTGGAACATGGCTGTCATTATCGTTGGTATGTGCAAGAATGTGGTGCAGAATCCGCAGAACCCGCAGATTCTCTACCGAAATGAGGTGTATTATGTGTGCGTCATCGGGAGGTGGTTGTCGTGGGAAATAAGGAAGAAACGGCCGTTTCCACACTTGTCCCCGTATCATTTATCGTATCGGTGGAGATGGTTGAGCTACAAGCAATGAGCAGCAAAAGGGAAACAGATAACAGCGATACCAAAATTAATTTATTCATTGTTCATAATACTCCAAATAAATACTGACCTTATTGAATGACCTTGTTCAGCGCCTGTTGCAAAGACTCAGTCGGAACAGCCCCTAAAAAGCGCTCTGTAACTTGCCCATCCCCGTCTACTATCACGATAGATGGATGACCACGCACACCATATGTTTGCTGGATGCGCTCATTTTCTGATTCGTCTACATTCAGCCGGATGACCTCGGCTTTACCCCTAAACTCTTGTTCGATCCCATCCACGATGGGAGAAAATTGCTGTCAAGGCACTCAATTATCTGTGTAAAACAGCAGGAGCGCCGGCCCTTCTATCGCAGGCGATTCAACCGGTGCAGATGTGGCGCAAGCTGTTACGCTCAGTAAAAGAAGAACAGCGGAGATACTCCAGAAAAGGTAAGGCTTCATAGATAACTATCCTCAACGCATGGCTTGTCGCGCTAAAACTTTTTTTATTGAAGGGGAGTGCCTATACCATCCTGACAGGATGCGCCACGTTCTGGTGTGGTTACGCCTTGGGGATAGCGATTGATAAATGTTTGTAAACGACCGTCTTTGACAGAATCAAGTTCTAGTTGAATTTCCCAGGCCGTCAGGACAACAGGGCTTCTTTGTCCAGGAAACGGACTAAGGAGAAGATATGGTTCTCCCCGCACTTGGTTTTGTAATATCTCTATATCGCCTGCCGATAGATCCGGTTGGTACGTAATCCAGACGGCACCATGTTCCATCGAGTGAATCGCGTTCGCAGCCTCAATCGCTTCATCATAAATGCCGCAATTTTGCCAAACCTCACTGTGCAGCCCACCTGTAGGCGGTATATCGCCCTCATAGACAACACTGTTGTCATGCCCTCGCTCTTCACCATAATGTCGGACTATGTCTTGTATAGAAGATGGGCCACGAAGACTCAAAAAGAGCAAATAGCCTAGGGCAATAATGCCGAGAGCCAGCCCAGCCCACATCTTCACCTTATTTCTAGTAGAAGTCGAGGATTTTTCTGATTTCCGTTTTTTGGTGCTTTTTATACGTTTTGCCATGATTTTCTCTGTATATGAATCATTCAATAGGTGTACCGACACCACCATCACATCTGGCTCCCGGTTCGGGTGCCAATCCTTGATAACGATCAATAAATTCTGCGATCCGCTCATCTGGGAGCGAATTGATTACAAGCTGCTTACTCCAGCCAGACAAGACGACTTCGCCAACGAGTCCCTCGTATGGACTCATCAAAACCTTGTTTTCGCCCCGTACTAATTCTTTCAGAGATTCGACTTGATCCGCAGGTAGTTCGGGATTGTAAGTCAGCCAAACGGCACCATGTTCTAAGGCATGAACCGCCAGAGAATCTTCAACTGGTGTGTCATAGATGCCACAGTTTTGCCAGTTAGGGTTGTGGCTGCCGCCCACTGCGGGTAAACCAGTGCTCGCAAATTCGGCTTCCAAATCATGGGTGCGCCCCTGTGTACCAAAGGTCAATAACCCTTCCACCGCCGGTTGCAGCCCTCGGTATATGAGCAGTCCGACCAAGCCTAATACAATAATACCCACAGGGATAGCGATGAGCAGTGTCCGCCGCCGCTTTTGCTGGGCTACTTCTTGCTTTCGCTGTGCTTTTTTGCTGACTTTTGTTGATTTTTCCGTCATATTGTTTTCCTCATTTTGCGGATATGATATGTCCTTAAGCTGCGATTTGTAAATTACGCATCATACCCCCATCCTCATGCTCAAGATTGTGGCAGTGACACAAATAAGTTCCCGTGTAATCTTCAAACTTGAGCAAAATCCGTACCCGTTCTCCAGGCATTAATAACACGGTATCTTTCCAACCTGAATCAACATACCCTTGTTTGACCGAATTCCAGGGGAGGCGATTGCCATCGTTTACCATTCGTTTTAGAAGGGGTGGTGGCATCTGTTTGGGGAATGGGGGTAAAAACGGCCGTTGCTGTTGGCAAATCTGGTTGCGATGTAAGCGTTGCCGTTGGTGTACCGATAACTGTACCAGGACTACAAGCACTTAAGCTGGAAGTAGCGGCTGAACCAGTGAGTAAATAGAGAAATTGGCGTCTTGTGACCATAAATAGCGACCTGCCAGGTAAGTGGCTTTTATAAAAAACCGGAGAAGCTTTCTCCGGTTTTTTATTTTATGCTGATTTATCTTGAGCCACACCCGCCAAATGGCTTGTATTACGGCAAGCCATTTGCGGAAGATCTCCTATTCAGGTGTGGAAACATCCAGGACTGTCCGCTTTAATGTTTGCGCATTGACCGCCACAACAATCGTGCTAACCGACATCAGTACCGCCCCCAATGCGGGGGGCATAATAAAACCAAAGGGAGCCAAAACGCCGGCCGCCAACGGGATCATGATGATGTTATAACCAGCCCCCCACCAGATATTTTGCTTTTGTTTACGGTAGCTGGCTTGACTGAGCTTCACAATCTTAACGATGTCTAGCGGATTGCTCTTTACCAAAATGAGTCCCGCAGATTCCACGGCGACATCAGTGCCACTGCCAATGGCGATGCCAATATCGGCACGGGTGAGGGCGGGGGCGTCGTTGACGCCATCGCCCACCATGGCGACCATCTTGCCTTGCTTTTGTAGTTCAATGACCTTTTTGTCTTTATCCGCAGGCAAGACTTCGGCGAAATACTGGTCAATTTTCAGCTCTTCGGCCACGGCTTTGGCGACATCTTTGCTGTCGCCGGTGAGCATGGCGACTTCTATATTCATGTCATGCAGGGCGATAACGGCCGTTGCACTTTCCGCACGTACCTCATCGGCCAAAGCAAACGCCGCTGCCAGTGCATGTTCCCGCACCAGGTAGACAACCGACTGCCCTTTTTCACCAGATTCTTCAGCAAATTGGGTCAGGTTTAACGGCCGTTCTACCTCCAAAAATTCCAGGAGTCGTGGGCCACCGACATACACTGTTTGCCCGTCATAAGTTGCTTTGACGCCGCGTCCTTTGAGAATCTCAAAGCCGCTGATTGGGGGCAGGTCGAGCTGTTTTTCTGCGGCTGAATGGCGAATCGCACGGGCAATCGGATGCTCCGAATCCCCTTCAATGGCGGCAGTAATAGCCAATGCTTCATCCGATGCCTGATCATTGGCGGTGGCGATAGCAACCACGCCAATCTCACCTTTGGTCAGCGTACCAGTCTTGTCGAAGACGATGATATTCAAATCCTTCG
>JAWOGU010000236.1:0-14121 GCA_046496595.1 Chloroflexota bacterium | reverse complement strand
GTCGCCAAAGTCAAAGAGAAAGACCATCGTCTGCCCAATACGCAGTGGCAAGTCGCCAATCTGCCGTTCATCCGTGTAAGGGCCTTCATCCATATACGAGTGATTGACCCGCTCAATGGTCCCGAAACGATTCTGATAGGAGAATTGGTGCAGATGGTCATTGTCGAACTTGACTGACTTCAAGATAATCCTCGCCAGGTCTTCCAGCGTTGCGTCGGCCGGAAGAGCGATGCGCCGCCAGATAGAACCAAGCGACACTTTGAAGCGGTACACGCCGGGGCGAAATTCCCAGGCAGGCAGCCGCATATTGCGTTGCCAGTCGGGAAAATAAGGTTGGAACAAGGGTTGCAAGCTGCCCGGTTCCGCTGGCTCGTCAAACGTTAACTGCAAATAGCGGTCTGTAGCAAAAAACTTGTGCCATAGAAAACTGAGGATGGCCTGACCAAAAGGCGTTGGTTGTATCTGCTCGATGCGCCAGCCACCACCGGGCAAAGGCGGCGCATCCTTGATTCGGATGAAACCGAACAACTCCATGAGCGCCAGGTTGTATAAACCGGGTATGTAGCGCAATCCGTCCTCAGTCGCTTTGTCTTGGCTAGGGCAGATACCCTCGGGGGGCAGCGACATGAGAAAGAGAGCGATGTCGCTTAAATGATTCGGGGTGCGCAAGAATCCACCAACCCGCTCGCCGATGATGTCTGGGTAGGCGCGCAGCAGCCAGGTTTCCAACAGATTGCCATATTGCTCGACTGGGTTGAACTGTTGCCAAACTTCGTAGAGGGGTTCATCTACCAGCAGTTGCGGCTTTTTGCCGCTGCCGCCTATGAAGGTCAGTCCGGAAGCGCGCAGCAGGAGGTAGAGACCGTTGATATGGGGGAATGATTTTTGCAACGGCCGTTTCAGGTTATGAGACACCCCTCGTTTCAATCGAGTGTTGATGTCGTTCAGGATGCCCAGAGGCAACTGGCCTGCCTTGCTTACCACCGGTTGACGGTCATGGACAAATGCCAGCAAAGCGGCAAAGTCAGCCAGGATGAGCTGTTGTTCCGGATCAATGGCAGTTTTTTTAAGGATTTGTTGGCGTTGAGAATCAAATGGTATTTGTTGGGCGATTTGCCAGGACATATTCTCCTCTCCTTGTCAGACCAAGACTTAGCGCTTCTCGAATTACCTGGGCGGAATGCTCCTCAGCCAGCCCCAAAATCGCCACATCAGCAACCGTTTGCGCCACTATCATGAGCACTTTTATCGCTTGTGTGTGCATAACCTTCGGACATACCGTACGAATTGCACATATTATCCAGCATTTTGTCGAACTTGTCCCGCACGGAGTCCTTTATAAAGTCACTATATGTTGTGGCCGATGTAGTGAACGGCCGTTTCAACTCCGCAGATCAAACTGAGGTCAAAACAGAAACGGCCGTCTCCCACAACCCACCTCAATTTCAAGACACCCATTCTCCAACCACCCGCATCATAAACTGGGCGTAAGTCAGATCGCCCACCGCCACCCAGACCACACACCTGCACCTGGGGCGGTGTCTAAGCCAGTCGCTTCCGTTCAAGGCGTCACGCAAAAAAGCTCTCGACTCAATCGAGAGCTTTTTTATTTGTCGAATCTGCGCTGAATCCTGTTTGCCTAGTCGGCGGCGATGGATTTTTGCAAACGGCCGTTTGTTTTCCGTGCGGAGTCGGGCTGCCAGTTATCAACAGTTGGCTGCGGCTGACTGCTCATCACCATATAGGCCGGCACGTGCAAAGAGACGCCGTTTTGCCCCAACTCTTGCAACTGCCGCAGTTTCAGCAACCTTTCCATATCCGCCTCTGAAAACTTGCTGACAGCCAGATGCAGCCGTTCCAACGCGCGCGCTTCGCTGTGAGCAAACAGTTCTTGCCTGTGGCAGGCTTCTACAGCGGCCGCCACCTCAGGGGGCAGAACAATGCTCTTCAGGATGACGCGGTAAGTTTGCACGCCAAAGGGGGCCAGGCGCGCCGCCGCCAGGTCGCGCAGTTCTCGTTCCAGGCGCTGCCGGGCGCCATGGTCACACAGTGTTGCCACCGTTTGTTGATCAAAAAGGTGGGTGATGCAGTTGTTAATGTGCGTGTGAAACAAGGGTTCCATGTCTTGGAGCAGCATATTCGCCACGTTGGGACGCAAATCAGCGTCAATCAGAGCCGGATTGAGGCAGTAGGCAAACGACCATTTGGCGGTAACGGTCACGCCGCCGTCGGTTTGGGCATGGCTGCAATTGCCGCTGACGAAGCCGGGCGCAATGGAAACGACTTTTTTGACTTGTTCTAACGGCTGTAACATATGCCGTCCCGGCAGTAAAAAGCGGCGGAAGGCTTTTGTTTCGGCGTGGTACACCAGCCCGGTGTTCATCGCCGGGATGCGCACCCAAACATATTTATCAACGAACCACGGCCCAAAGGTGAGAGCGGCAACGGCGATAATGACGCCAAAGACGAGCCAGTTGCCGGTTACAGCGGCTGCCAACGCGCTGAATGCGAGCGTAAAACCTGCGATCATGCGAAAGGCGTTCATGGTTTTTCTCCAGGGCGCAGCGCACCGGCAGGGTGCGCTGCGCCAACTTGATTTTAACGGATATTTGGTCTGCTGAGTGAGATACCCAAACCCATGCCAATGATGAGGGCAATCAGAGCAATGATAATGATGGTGGATAATTCGATTTCGATCATGATGCCTCCTTCCAGGCCAAATCGTTTTATTTGTAGATAAAACAATTTGAAGATAGAACGACTTTTATCACTAGCATGATAGTAAAACGGGAAGGAGGAAATGAGAATAGCGGGGTACCGGCAGGGAAACGACAACTTACTGACGAGCCTGACAAAACGGCCGTTTCTGGGAAATAAACTAACTGGCAGCCGTATCTATCTGGGCGAAATGAGGCGGAGAAAATTCGGTTATTCCAGACTTAATTTGTATCCCTGACCATGAATGTTTTCCAGGAAACGCGGCTTTTGCGGATCTGTTTCGATCTTTTTGCGCAGACGAGAGAGATGGGCGTGGAGGGCTTCGTCTGACACGCCGCCTTGAGCATGAGGCCAGCCAGCATTTATCAATTCCTCATGGCTCAGGATTTCACCGGGCCGATGGTACAATTCTTTCAGCAGGCGAAGCTCGATGGGACTCAGACCGGGTTTTCGTTTATGCAGTACCCACACCTGCCCGGCGGCTTCATCCAGGTAAAACGGCCGTTCCCAAACTGCTTCCTGGTTTTGAGCATAGTGCGTAAACAGCGGCGCAAAAATGGCGGACGGCTCGGCGAAGGTCAAAATTCCTTTGATTTGTAACGGCCGTTTCGCCATCTCCCCAACACCATCCACCGGAAACTGGCGGGCATAAGCGGCCAACAACTGCTGTTCCTGCCCGTTCAGGCTGCGCCACACTTTTTCACATTCCAATTGCAGTCCGGGCGCTTGCAGCAAGGCGGTAACGGCAGCCTTTTCATCTTCCGGGCAGTCTGCTTCACGGCGCGCCACCGCTAAGAAGGCGGCGCGCAGCAGCCCGGCGTGCCCACCAGACAGCCGGACCAAGCGCTGCGCCAAAGCTTCTTCCACCGGCAGGCCATGCCGGTCGGCAATGCGCCGCAGGAGGGAATGCGCGTCGCGGGGCGCATAGGGCCGCAGCCCGATCATGTTCAGCGCCATCAGCTCATAAAACTCTTCACGGGCCAGGTCCATCTCGGCCAGATTGGGCAAGAGATCACGGGTGAACGTGACGAAAGTCAGCCGGTTTTTATAGGCTTCGCGCAGACCGCGCAGATTCATAAAGATACGCGGTTCGGCCTCGCGGCAGACGTCATCGAACTGGTCCAATAACAGGACCAGGCGGCGTTGAGAAGGCGGGGAAAGAAACGGCCGTAACGCCAGCTTAAAGTGGCGCTGCACCTGTAAGGAGTCGCCGCCGGCTGCCAGCAGACGCTCATGCTGCTCACCTATGGCGGCAAGCATTTCTGGCGTCAGTTCCCAGCGCGCCGCTTCCCCATCCAGCAGTTCCAGTTGTTCCAGGATCAGGCTGTAAATGGTTCGGTCAGTAAAGTCTGGCGCAAAGTGGAAATTAACCCGCACAATAAGGATGCGGCCGGCCTCTTCGCCCAAATACGCGGCCTGAGTTTCGGCGTCGCACAGGTGGTTAAACAGGTTGGATTTGCCCACGCCGCTGACGCCGACCACCGACGCCGATTCACCGGCGCGGATACAGGCAAACAACTGCTGCGTTTCTGATAAACGAAAGTCCGGTAATTGGGCGGTGTCAACGGTGTCCATAAGGCTAAATCTCACTGGTTTCTCGTCCGGCCAGCCTGTCCAGTTCGGCGCAGATCAGGGAAGCGGACAGCATGGCCTGTAGTTTGCGTTCCGTGGGGATATGGTACAAACGCGCCACGTTGAGCGTCGCCATTAGCAGGCTGAGCAGGTGTTCCTGGCGCGTGTCCTGGCGGGCGCCATTGCGATCTCGCAGAAAATCGTAGGCCATGCGGCGTAAGGCCAGCAGCGCCTGGGCTGCTTTTTGCATGGCGGGAGGTAAATCAACGGCCGTTTCCGCTTCTGCTTCATACGGATGGGCTGCCAACAAGATTTGCTCCAGCCGCTCAAAGGATTCTTCCTCAACGGCCGGCATCAGGCGGTATTTGATGTCGGTTTCCAGGATGACAAAATCACGCAAAATGTGGCTTTCGTGCGTGCGGTAGAAATCAATCAACCAGCAGCGCCCCTGCTCACTGACCATGATGTTGCGTCCGGTCAGGTCTCCGTGCGTGATGCAGTGGTAAATTGCCATCACGCATTCATCTCGATGTTCTGCTAACCAGGCAATGGGGTTTATTACTTCGATATTGCTCCCGGGTAATCGCAATAATGGTTGGTCAGGGCAAAAGTCAGGTAAGATTTCCTGGATACGGCCATGCAGCTTCGCCTCGTCGAGTTGAAAGGCGGCATAATACAACTGCGATATGTCCGCAAAGCGGCGTTCGGGATTGTCATACCAATAACGGCCGGTATTCTGAAACAGGTTTTGCAGGCTGATGATGATGTCTCGCGGGGAGCGCCCTCTATAAAAATCATCAAATTCTTTGAGCGGGCTAAAATCGCTTTCGGCAAAGCGATACTGCAAAGCGCCCAAATGCTGCGTGAAGGCAACGTCTACCTGGGTGGTGGTATTGGGGGGGAGGTAGGGTTTCACAAAATCGTCGTAACGCTGCGCTTCCAACTTCACCTTCTCGCGCCGCCCGATTTTAACCACGTAGGATGGCCCCATGCCATAGTGCCAGGTGGGGCGCGCCAGGACAACGGCGGCCCCGGTCAGCCCCGGTTTGAGCTTGGAGATGAACAGGCGTTTCGCCCTGGCGAATAGGCGGCCAAATAAATCGTGAACCTGAGGCGCCAGGATATCAAGCGCCGGTTTGGGAGGGACTGCCCAGGTGATGTCAGCGGCAATTTGCGCCAGCAGTTGTTCCGTGCCCACATCGTAGATCAGGTCAAAGTTGACGCCGATTTTTTCGTTGAACAGGATGGAAACGGCCGTTAACAATTCTGTGCGGAAGCCCGGCGTCTTTTCAATAAACCGCGCCACATGTCGCACCTGCGTCGCCTTGAGAATATTTTCCACGTTGGCATAGGCCGTCAGCACAATACAAGGCATCACCTCATTGAGGCCCCGCCTTTCTATTTCTTCCAAGAGTTTCATGCCGTCCTGGTTCTGTGGGTCGTCATCCTGGAGGCGGATGTCTACGATTGCCAGGTGATAATGTCCTGTATCCAGGCAGGTCAGCGCGTCGGCCAAAGAAGTTTCCAGCGTTACCTGGTAGCCCTCTTCTTCCAGCCAACGCACAATAGGCCCATAAAACGCTTCCTGGTCTTCCACCAGAAGCAATCTTTTTGCATGAGGAACTGCGTTCATGAATTATTCCTCGCTGAGAGGATCGTAAAAGCAGGGCAGGACAATCGTAAAGGTTGTGCCTACACCCGCTGTACTGACCACCACTAATTCGCCGCGATGCTCTCTGGCAATCTGGCGGCAGTAATACAAACCAATGCCATGAATGCCAGACAGGTTTTCTTTGGTGGTGTAGTCCGGTTCAAAAACCCGCACTACATTCCCCTGCTCAATACCCCGGCCATTGTCACGAATGTCAATGTGTACTTCTCGGTTCTGAACCGTCAGGCTAATCTCTATCTGACCCTGGCGTTCCGGGGGAATGGCGTCCCAGGCATTGGCGATCAGGTTATGCAGCAAACGCACAATGAGCAGCCGGTCGGCCCAAATCTCCGGCGCCTGGTCGTTATCTAGAATAGCAAGGGTGACGTGAGGCGGCTTTTGCTCCTGAATTTCGGCCACGGCGGCCTGGAGCAAGGTGTTCACCGGAATGATTTCTGGCCGGAACTGCTGGTGGATGACCAGGTCGCGCAGGCGAGCGCCTAGCTGCCCTGTTTTTTCGGCGTTGCGGCGCAAATCTGTCAGGGGAGCGGACACGTCTTTGCCTGCCCGCAGTTTGGCTTCAATTTCGGCTGTCAGGTCTGGAATGCTGGCGACGGCGCTGTTAATGTCGTGGATCATGCCGGTGGATAGCTGGCTGATGCGCTGCCACAGTTCCCGGTCGCGGGCGTGTTGCAGTTCGGCGTTCAGCCCGGCCTGATGGATGGCCATGGCTGTCAGGTGGGCAAACAGGGAAAGCAGGCTGCGTTCGCTCTCGTCGAAAACGTGGGGGAGGCGGTAGTTGAAGAAAATGCAGCCTACCCGCTTTTCTTTGACTTGCAGTGGAAAAGCGGCCGCGGATTGAATGTCTTCGCGGTAAACAAATGGGCCGCTCAGGAGCGAGTTCTGGCGCACGGTTTCGGCGAACAGGGGTTCTTCGAGCTGCCATATCTGGTCAATGACGGTGCGTGTGTAAGGCGGCTGCCGGGTAACGGCCGTTTCCCGGTTCACCCCGGCCATATCACCCAGCACTAACTGTCCCATCAGGTCTACGTGGTACAACGTAATGGCGCTCACCGTGCGCATGGCGGCCATCGCCTGCTGCACCAAAAAATGCAGGATGCCGGGCAACTCTTTTTCATGGGTTAACTGCCAGGAAATCTCCAATAAACGGCGTAAAGCCTGCGTCCGTTCTATTTGTTCCATCGTCACGGCCAGCCGGCTGACAATGTGCTGCAAATAATCTTGATGCTCCTTCGTCAGACTACCAGTTAGCGGCGACTCCAGACGCAAGACAGCCAGGCAGTTACCCGTCACCATCACCGGCATCTCCAGCAGACAGCACGTATCCGGGTGATACACCAGAGAAGGATCATGTATGTCCTCCTCAGAACATAGATTCACCAGACTGCTGGTGGGCTGCCAAAACGTGGTCAACGGCATTCTGCCCGGCGACAGATCCTTTTCTTCTGTCTGGAGCCGGCCGGATTCAGACAGGTAAAAAACACGCCAACGATCGTAAGGTTCATTGCGGATCAGGTATGGGTAGGGTGCGCCTGTTTGCTCCTGCGCCATTTGTAAGGCCCAGCGAATCGCTTCTTCAATGCCTTCTTCGGAGTGGACCTCCAGGCTTGCTTTTAGAACGCGGCCCAGGCTGGTTAGCTCCTGGGTGCGCAGGTCTAAATCGGAGCGTACTTGCTGGTAACGACGGGCGCTGGGAATAGCGACGGCGGCAAAATTGGCAAAAATCCGAATCACCCGCAGTGTTTCGCGGGAGAAGGTATGGGGCGTGCGCCAGTTGAGATACATGACGCCGACGGGATTTTCCACACTGCCCAGGCGCACTCCGGCGAAAGAGCGAATCCCTTCCTGGCGAATAAATTCACTGTCTATCACCAGCATATTATCGGTGGGCAAAACGGCCGTTTCCGTATCCCAAACAGGCCAAATACCTGCTTTAATCACCCAGGTTGCCATGCCGCCCGAGGCGCGTGGTTGACCGATAGACGCTTCATCTCGGACGCCAAGATGCGTGATGTGGCTCATATCATAATCAAGCAGTCCCGGCCCCAGGTCGGTGGAGCGCAGGGGATAAAGCACCACACACTCAGCGCCAAACAACCGCTGCGCTGAAAACACAATCTCCGTCAGCACAGCCTGCACCGACAGTGTAATTTGATTGTTAACCGCCTCTTCCACTGTAAGCAACTGGGTGAGGGCGTCTGTGTGCCGCTTTTCGGCGGCGAAGGTACGCGCATTTTCAATAATCAGCGCCGCCTGACTGACAAAAGTTTGCAGCAGCTCGTAAGATTCAGCGGTGATGGCCTTGCCGGTAAATTTGTTGTCTATGTAAAGCACGCCAGACACGTGCTTGCCGGCTGCCAACGGCGCCAGGGCAAATTCCTGGGGCGGCTGGATGACGTCGTAAAAGGAGCGGGTGAAACCGGCCAGGGACCTGTGCTGAGAACTGAGAAGCGGCTGTTGGTTGAGGTAACATTGGATCAGCGGATCTTGAACGGCCGTTACCGGAACCGTGAGGGCCTCCACCAATGCTTGCAGCCGCCGCTGCCGTTGGGCCTTTTCCTCTTGCGTGGTGAACAAACCCGCCAGCCATTCGTCAACCGTTTCCCGATCATACGGCTCTGTTTCCCATTCCGCCTCCGTTTCCTGCCGCGTAGGGTGGCCGATGCTCAAAAGCCCAACCAGCCGCTGCTGGTTGTCATCGGGCACAAACAACAGCGCCCGGTTAAATTCCAGTCCCCAGCCGTGGGTAATACCTTCCAGCACGCTGCGCAGCAGCACCTTTTCCGGCTGATCGCGGTGATGCAAGATGCGCGTCAGAATTTTGTTGAACGTTTTGAGTTTATCGGCGTACCGGGTGGTGGTGTCCAACAGGTGTATAAATTGGCCCTTGGCCTCCACCGCCCGCGCCGCCTGGCGCAAAAACGCCGACAACTGCATCCGTTCCTCCCGCTGCTCATAAGGCGAATCTGAGTGGATCAGGCGGCTAAAAGCAGCCAACCCAACGGTATGCGCCCCAATGGGTCCGATGCGCAGGGGGAATAACAAGCGGGTCTGTCCATTCACCTCCAGAATAGAGTATTCCGGCCCGCGCAGGGCTTCTATCTCCGGGCGATTGGTTTCCTCCAGCAGGATTAAGCGTTGGGGATCTTTTTCTTCTCTAGTCGGAAACGCCTGATGCAGGGCGTCGTCTGCTTGAAAGTAAAGGTAGGTATCGCTTTCAGGGTAAGCGGCTTGTAAGCCCAGCCCCAGGTCCAAAAAGGCCTGCCGCGTGTCTTCGCTGGCGTGGATGGCGTTAATGGTGGCGGCGAATAATTCAGGTTTAACGGCCGTTTCCCCCGCCCGTACCGCCAACCCCAGGTATTGAATCGCCTTAGCCCAGTCGCCGGCAATGGCGTACAACCCGCCCACGCGCGCCGGGGTAAAATGACGGCGCACCAGCGTGGCCCACAGCGGACTTTTGAGCTTGTAGCCATCCGCCGTGCGGCCAAAGGCGCCGCATAAATCCAAGGCCGTGGGCGAGTCGCTGCTGTCTATGGGCAGTTCGCTGTCAGACGCTTCGTTACGTTCCAGTAAAAGCAGGGCGCAGGAGAGCAGGCTGGGATTAATTTCAATCTGCCGCAGTGATTCAATCACGGCCCAGTGGGCGCCATTCTGCAAAAAAGCCGTCACCGCGGCGGCGATGCGTTTTCCCGTGACCCTGCTTCTGCCTGCCTGTTTCATCTGCGCCGAACAGATGGACATCACCTGCTCAATTAAAAACGGGTCGCCGCCGGTTTGCGCCAGCAATGTTTGCAAACCCTCTATGGTTGGCGTCAAATGGGCTTCCCGGCAAAGCAGGCGCGCCTGAGCCAGCCGTTCCTGCGCATCCAGTTCAGTCACCAGCACTAGATCAGAAATGCTCTCAAAACGCGAGGCGTTGTCCAGGGCCACCTGGCTGAGACTGAGTGAACCACAAACCACTGCCTGGAAACGCGCTCCCGGTTGGTCGACGACCACGGTAAACGCTGCCCGCAACGCCCCCAACAAAGAGGCTACCAGGTTGGGTGGGGCCATTTCCAGGGAGTCCATGAACAAGGCCAGGTTCCGATCGCTCTGACGGCTCCATGCTACCAGGGCGTGTTGAAAGGAAACGGCCGTTTCACACGCCTCCGGTTCCCCATTCAACAAAAACGACGGCAGGTTTTCCCGAATTGTGTCATACAAATGCGTGAAAAACTGTGTTTCATTTTCACGGTGGATGTCGGCCAATCTCAGGTAAATCGCGTAATGGCCTCCCTCCTGATTTAACCTATCCACCGCCTGCCGCATCAGCTTGCTTTTGCTGTGATGGCGCGGCCCCAATACCCGGCAGCAGTTCCCCGCGTATATGCTTTCCAGAATCTTTTGCAGATTGCGCTCCTGGCGCGACAACGTCTGCCGGGATTTGGCAGCCGCCGTCTTCCGGCGGAATGTGATGGCAGCGTCATGGTTCATGTCAAGAGCTTGGCCCCCAAAATCTCTTCCCGCGTTTTGTCAAACAGAAAATCCACGTCCCGCGTCTGGCGCAGCATGTGCTGGAAAAGCGGCGCGGCAAATTCAAAATCTCGTCCGACCTCGTTAAAAACACCGGCTACCGCCAGATTGCGGCAGGCCTGGTCTAGCTGCTCGTAGGTTAGTTTTAGCTTTCGTGTTTTCAGCACGTCATCCATGCTGCGCTGTGAAAAGACAGATTGCCCGGCCGGGTGGTCATCGGCCGCCACCAGAGCATAGACCAGAGCGCGCTCCACCGCTTCTGTATTGGACATGAAGGTGTCCAGGACAAAATTGCGGAATTCGCGGTTTTCATACACCACCTGTAAATCGTCTTCAGTGATGGCTTCTCGTCCTTCTTCGTCAAGCTGCTCTAAAAGCGTTTTGCAGTAAAACTGGACATAGTTTGGCAGTCCGGCTGTTTCCCGATTGATACGGTTGATAACGTTCTCCCTGTTCTGGATGGTGATGCGCAGCCGTTCCATCGGCGCCACAATCATCTGCCTCACTTCTGAACGCTTGAGGCGGCCCAGGTTTATGGTCTCGGCCAGGTTAAAAAAGGGGGATTGTTGATTGGTGGAGGCGCGCATGGCTCCCCGATAGCCGGCCATGATAAAGCGCGCCTTACCGGCGTTGGAAGCGGCGCGCAGCACGTCAAATAATCCCCACTGATTACCAACATGGCTCAAAAGCCGATCCAACTCATCAATAAGAAAGGTAAGGGGTGTACCATGCAGGGAGGCGAAGCGGTCGAACATCAGGTTTTGGTAACGGGTTGATTCGGCCGCGCGCCCCAGCAGTAATTTCATTTCGCTGGGGTCCAGGTGGTAAGCCAGGGTGCGCAGGAACTCTGCTTCGGAGTTGATGACGGTGCAGTCTATGTATAGGCGGCGGATCTGACCAACGCCGGGCGGATCCAAACGATCCATGCGCTGCTTGAGTTCTTTGAGCAGGGAGGTTTTGCCCACGCGCCGGATGCCTAAAAAGAGATAGTTGGCGTCGGGGTGCTGCAAAATTTTATTGATTTCCATGCGCCGGCCGAAAAAGCGGCTGCCGACCACAGGCTTACTGATTTCATAGGGTGATAGTTGGGAGCGGGGCATCTGGCTGAGGAGAATGTCCAGGGTAACGGCCGTTGGCGAATCGGCCAGATGAATTTGAGTCTGCTGTTCCTGCCCAATCAACACAAACGTGGGCAGCGCCGGTGGTAAATAGGTGCGCAGGGAAGCAGAACGGCCGTCTATAAACACCAACACCGTGCTGTTTTGCCAACCCCGCTCCCGCACTACATCTCGCACATTATCGGCCAATTCCGGCGGCGACAGCGCCTTCAGATCTGCCGCCTTGATCCAGATACAAGGATTGACGTCCGTCAGACTCAGACTCCAGTCGGATAAATCCACCTCATAAGTCTGAAAACGGCCGATCTGTCGCGGGCCAGAACAACTGAAATTCAACCGTTCCGTCATCGCTCGAAGAGCCAATGGAAAATCTGGTGCTGATACCATCTTACCCTTCTCTCCTCATGCGCCGATCAAATATCATGATTCTGAATCTTGATCAACTCGTATTGTTGCAGCAGGTAAGTCAGTTGTAATATCTGGGATAAATCGAGATTGGGTTTCAAGGAAGACAGATCAGTGATGGTTATGGGCTGTGCGCGGCGTTTCAACAACTGGTAAACGGCTGCCGCCTGGCGCGACGTTTCGCCGCTGCCCACCTTCACCGCACAAACACGCCCAGAACTGGTATCCCACAGGCGATGTAAATACCCCTGGTCGTCTATATGGACGTTGGTCGCCATGCAGGCGACGCTGAGGTGGGCTTGCCACTCCGCCGTTGGTTGAATCGCGCGATAGTCCTCACGCCAATCCTCTTCTCGGATCACAATGGCGTCTTTTTCGATGATTATCCTGCCGTCCACCTGTACTTCAGGCGACAGCGCCACCATATCACAGTGGATGCGCGAGACGATCTGTCCGCCCATATCCACATTGTCTCCCAAGGCAATGTGAATTGAGCCGTATTTTTTCTCATCCAGCAAAGGAATCCCGGTTAACGTCTGCACACGGGGGTTCGCGCCTAATCCGATCTCGGCCAGATTAGTCCAGTTCTCGTCCCCTTCGGATCGCGCCCATTCAATTTGGGTGTTCAGCAGATGCTGTACGGCCGGGCTTTCAGCCGGCGTCCATTTGACCAGGCGCCCTGCCTGGAAATGAAAGGTGATTTCCTGGCCTGGAGGAATGATATAGCCAGGGATAGAACCGTTAATAACGATGCTCCCTTCGGCTAGCCCTTCCGGCGGCGCAATGTACGTTTCGCCGGAAGGCACGTTGCCCCACGAATCTTTCTGGATAATGCCATCGCTGATGATAGGCAATCGCCGCCAGGCGTGCAGGGGCAGGTGCAAATGATGTTTTCCGCCCCTGTGATCCTGGGTGATGATTTCCATGTGCTGTCCCTTGGCCAGGGCCAGCGCCAGCAGTTCGCATTGGGCGGTCAGAGCTTCATAATCTATGTCCGCCAGCAGCAGGGTGGCTTGATTGATGCCGGGCATATGGGCCACTTTGCAGCCAGCATTGAGCGCAGACTGCCGGGCGCGGTCGCGGAAGGGCAAACAGCGCGAGGTGCTGTTCAAACAAATCAAAGCCGCGACGGCATCTTCCAACAAGGATTCGACGCCGGGAAACAGCCCCTTGTCACTCAACTCTATCTGCATCTGCTGCGTGAAGTAGGCGACAACTGGTTTCAATTCCAGGCTGAGAGCCGTTTCAGCGATGATGCTGGCCGTATCTATGGTGGTCTCATCGGCAAAAATAACTAATTCGGCCCCTGATGGCAGCGCCAAACATTGGGTTAGGACAGTTTTAGCAGCGTGAATGGTCTGGCCCCTCATTTTTATACTACGCCTCACTTGTCAAACATCATAAAGGTGGAACGGAAACGCCATAATTTTTTCAGTGTATGGTTTTTCCTGAACCATGTCAATTATCTCCATCCTCATACGCGAATGAAAAATCAATCCTGCGGTGAATTCGGCCAGATCACGTGAGCATTGGGGCAAAAAATTAACCTGACTGGAAATTGGAGGAAACCGACCTGGACCAAAATCGATTCTGTGGAAAAAGTATAAGGGTGTAGTGCCGTTCCTGGCTGAAAGTCATGCAGATGTTCAGCTAGCAATAACGCGGGTATTAGGGGACGGGTGAATGGAAACGGCCGTTCCTCCCGTCAAGCTCAGTTCCTCCCGTCAACCACACTGGAGGAAAACGGCCGTTCCCTCACAGTAAATCCGCCTTATCAAAAGCTCCTTCGCGGTGGCGCGTAAATCGGGGATGGTCTTCGTTTAGTCCAAGTTGGAAGGTGGCTCACGCAAAGCCGCGAAGCCACCAAGAGAATACTTTGCGAATTTTTCGCCTTAGCCTGAGCATTTGGACCAAACGAAGACCAACGCCTATATTTCCACCTTGGCCGCTAACTCCTGACGCAGGGCGCGGTGACGGGGATAGCGGTCGAGTACTCCCTGGTAAAACTGCTTAAATTCGGCTTCTCGTCCATCATAAACAGCGATTTCGCCCAACAAGGCGCAGTAGTAAGCGGCCGTTGCATAGGTTTTACGGCCGTTATCAATGTGCAATTGCATCACGTTT
>JAWOGU010000581.1:0-3161 GCA_046496595.1 Chloroflexota bacterium | reverse complement strand
GTTGGGCTGATTTTCAGCGCTTAAAAAGGAACTGTGGGTCATGAAAATACGCAAACATCTCTCCGCTGATGGTCTGATACGGCAAATACGCCAGGAGTTTGGCAAAATCGAAGACCATCGGCCCATGAACGTCGATATTCCTTTGGATGATGCGCTCATGAGCGCCTTTGCCATGTTTTCCTTAAAAGACCCCTCCTTGTTGGCTTTTGACGAGCGGCGCGCCAAACCAGAGAACTTGCACAAAGTGTTTGGTATCGGACAAATACCCAGCGACACGCAGATGCGGACGATCTTAGATAAGGTAGACCCCGAAACGATACGCCCCCTATTTAAGGGTCTGGTGCAAGAGCTACAACGGGGCAAAGCATTGGAAGAGATGGTCTTTATGGACCAATACTATCTGGCCTCCCTGGATGGCACCGGCTACTTCAAGTCACATCAGGTACATTGCTCCTCCTGTCTGCAACGGCAGAATCAGAAAACGGGTGAAATCACCTATACCCATCAGATGATGGGCGGCGCTATCGTTCATCCTGACCGGAAGACAGTGGTCCCGCTGGCGCCAGAGCCGATTATTCGGCAAGATGGCGAGAGCAAAAACGATTGTGAGCGCAACGCCAGCAAACGCTTTTTGGAAAAACTGCGGCAGGATTATCCCCGTTTGTCCCTCATCATTGTCGAAGATGCCTTGAGCGCCAATGCGCCGCATCTGGCCGAACTCAAGCGCCACAACCTGCGTTTCATCCTGGGCGTGAAACCGGGCGACCATAAATATCTGTTTGGCTACGTCGCTCAGGCCCAAATCGCCGGTCAAACGACAGAGTTTGAGATACAAAAAGAGGGTGTCACCCATCGTTTCCGCTTTCTGAATGACGTCCCCCTAAACGAGTCAAACGCCGATGTGCGGGTGAACTTCCTGGAGTATTGGGAAATCAAGGGGGGCAAAACGCAACATTTTACCTGGATTACCGACTTCACTATTAGCCAGAACAATGCCTATGAGTTGATGCGTGGGGGGCGCGCCCGCTGGAAAATCGAAAATGAGACCTTTAACACCCTCAAGAATCAGGGCTACCACTTTGAACACAACTTTGGGCATGGGCACAACCACTTATCGGTCGTCTTTGCGCAGTTGATGATGGTGGCCTTTGCCGTAGACCAGGCCCAACAATTGGCATGTCAACTGTTCCAGGCGGCCTGGGCCAAAGCGGGCAGTAAACGGCTGTTGTGGGAGCGGCTGCGGTCGTTGTTTTACGAACTGCCCTTTGACTCGATGACCGCGATTTGGCAAGCCATTGCCTATGGCTTTCATATTGAGGGACGAATTGTCATTCATGATAGCTCTTGAGCGGTCAAAGACGCCTACTATAGCCTTCTTGGGCTTAGGGCACTGTCTCTATGGCAGTTTCGACTTACCTGGTCGTCGAAAACAGGCTGTTTTTGACCGTTTGACAGGTGCCAAATCGTGCCGTTATGGTCGCAAATGGTCTCTGGTTGGCCCCTGCAAAAAGGCGTTTATGCTCGAATAAGCAAGCTCCGGGAATTGCTGCTACCTGGATAATTTTCGTCTATGATATTGGGTTAATGGAGCTTTCCAATATACCCCGGTGGGCCTGAAATGCAAAAGAGGAAAAGATGAGAACGATGAAATGGTTTCTTTTGGTGAATTTGGGCTTGATTATTTTCTTGATGGCCAACGGCAATCTCGCCCAGCCAGGCTTACAGGCCACACAGCGCCAAAACCTCGACCCGGATGAGGTGGCCGCTCTGGCTTATTGGGGCAGTGTAGACGATCCCCATGTGGCGGCGATGTTGGCCACATTCGGGGGATTGGAAGCCGAGGAGTTGGGCGCCGCTCACTATGGTTACGACAAGGAGACAGGCGAAATCCTGGATGACCCTACCATAAGCTATATCAGCCCTGATCAGGCCTGGCTCGACCTGGAAAAGGGTGCGCCTGAAGCTGGTCTGATCCGCTTTGGTGCTGGTAATTTACTGACCGTGACACCGGGCATAGCGGCCGATTTGCAGCAGCAGTTGTTAAGTACCGACCAGCCCGGCGACTACCTGGCGCTCCAATTCACCTTTCCGGTTGATCTGGACCTGAAAAAGCAGTTGGAGACGGCGGGCGTCGTCTTTGGTGATCCGCTCAACAGCCTCTCCTTTTATGCCAAAATACCGGCGTCAGCGGCAACGGCCGTTATCCAGGCCGTCGATCAAGGCAAGATCAACTTCGTGGGGCAGGTTCCGCCCGCCTTCCAGATCAGCGAAGGGTTGCAAGCTCAGCTTGACGCGCTAAGTGATTTGGAAACGGCCGTGCCTGTCACCGTCCAGCTTTTTGAGTCGCCCACCGAAAGCCAGTTGGCTCAATTCCGCGAATTGATGGTCATCGAGCGCCGCTCTGACGGGGCCATGTTCTTGATTGAGGGCACAATTCCGGCTGGCAACGTCTATGTGCTGGCCTCCCATACGGCCGTGCAGATGGTCCACGAACATATCGACAACCAATCCGGCGCCTTCGAGATGCCTGACGTCCCAACACCAGCGGCCGAGGGTCAGGCCAATCTGGAAGGCAACCTGGCTACCGGCGGCGATATTATCAAGCAGTTGGGGCGTGACGGCAGCGGCGTCCGGGTAATGGTCATGGATTCGGGCATTGCCCAGACTGCCGGTGGTATTTACCATCCTGACCTGCCTCAAAGCCGCATCCCCGATCAATACAGCTACTACCCCACGGTAGGGCCAACAGCCTCGGCCATCGACAGCCACGGCACCCACGTCGCCGGCACCATTGGCGGCAGCGGCGTTGGCTCAACCGGGCAGGCGTGGCAGGGCATCGCTCCCGGCGTCAACTTCCTGATTTACCGCCTCTGCTGCAACGTGCCCGGCGGCTTTGGCTACTTCAACAGCGACTTCCAGGCCTCCCTGGAACGGGGCGCAGCCAACCAGGGTGACGTATCCAACAACAGTTGGGGCGGCGGCAACA
Organism: Chloroflexota bacterium; assembly: GCA_046496595.1. Taxonomy (GTDB): domain Bacteria; phylum Chloroflexota; class Anaerolineae; order Promineifilales; family Promineifilaceae. The sequence continues at coordinate 175 of JAWOGU010000581.1, read as the reverse complement.
ACACCTACGCCGTCAGCTCCCAACTGGCCGACCGGGCCGTGCGCGGTGAGTTTGGCGGCCGCTGGATGAACATGGTCATTATCACCCACAACGACAACAACCTGTCGCGCAGCCCCGGCACGGCCAAAAACGCGATTACGGTGGGTGCGGTCAAGGATGGTAACTGGCCCAACAC
>JAWOGU010000580.1:0-4447 GCA_046496595.1 Chloroflexota bacterium | reverse complement strand
ATGACAACCTCGTCAGTCCAAAAAGTGACCATCTCCCTGCCTCAGGCGCTGCTAGAATATGCAGACCGCCGCGCGGCGCAAACCAAAAGCAGCCGCAGCCAGGTTATCAGCGAGGCGTTGGCTGCCATCAAAACAAAAGAAGAAGAAAGTCTGGCGGCTGAGGGATATCAATTTTACGCGCAAGAAGCAGCCGAATTTGCAGCCGCCAGCGCTGGCGCCGCGGCGGCTGCCTGGACGGCAATTGAAGGAGCGGGTAATGCCGGTTAAACGCGGGGAAATCTACTGGGTGGAATTTGACCCGGTTAAAGGGAGCGAACAAGGAGGGCTGCGCCCGGCGCTCATTGTGCAAAACGACATTGGCAATCGTTATGGTCCAACGACCGTCGTCGTGGCTGTCACCAGCGCGATTCCACCGAAGCCATATCCTTTCATGGTGTTGATTTCGCCCGCAGAAAGCGGACTGCCCACCGCCAGCGCTGTCAATTGCAGCCAAATGGCAACCATTCATCAGAGCGGGACCGAGAGCCGGTTGAGGCCAGCGCGTGGCGAAAACCAGCTTCATCCTATTGGGCAGTTAAGCGCCAGCAAAATGGAAGAGGTGGCTAGAGCCTTACAGTTTAACCTGGCGCTATAAAGTCGTGGAACTCATGAGGTAACGGCCGTTTCCCCTTCCCTAATCCCCCAGCCATTGACCAAAGATTTTAACGCATCTGAGAATGAGGGCGGATAACGGAGAACGGCCGTTTTGCGCCGTGCACCAGTGAGATGACCCCTGTTTTGCCAATCCAATTCGCCATTCACCCCCCAATCACATTACAATAACCCCATGACCGACCTCGATCAAATCAGCGGCTCCGTGGAGCGCATCACCTATTACAACGAGGAAAACGGCTACTCCGTCATCCGCCTCAAGCCGGATACGCGGGGCATGCTGCCGTTTAAATACGCCGGCGGCCGCGATGAACTGATCACGGTGGTGGGCAATCTGCCGGAAGTGCAGCCGGGGGAATGGCTCAAACTCAGCGGCAAATGGGCCAGTCACAGCAAACATGGCCGACAGTTTCAGGCGGAGTTTTGCGAGCAGTCGCTGCCCGCCACCACCGAAGGCATCAAACGTTATCTCGGCTCCGGCATGATTCGCGGCGTGGGCAAGGTGATGGCCGAACGCATCGTAGACCGCTTTGGCGAGGAGACGCTGGACATCATCGACTATCAGCCGCAGGAACTGCTCAAAGTGCTGGGCATTGGCAAGACACGGGTGGACAGCATCGCCAAATCGTGGGAGCAGCAGCGAGCCATCAAGGACGTGATGATTTTTCTGCAATCGCACGGCGTTTCCACCACCCTGGCGACCAAAATCTACAAGCAGTATGGCGACCAATCCCTGGCGGTGGTGCAGACCACGCCCTATCGACTGGTGAATGATGTGTACGGCATTGGCTTTAAAACGGCCGATAAGATCGCGCAAGCGCTGGGTCTGGCGGCGGATGATCCGGGGCGCATTGAGGCGGGGGTGGCTTATACGCTCAACCGCATGGCGGAGGAAGGCCACGTCTATATGCCGCAGGAGGAGCTGGAGCCGGAAGCAGCGCAGATTTTAGGTTTGGAAACGGAGAAGATTGCGCAGGTGATTGATTCGCTGGAGACGAGTGATTTTATTAAGCGGGAGACGATTAAGTATGAAATCGGAGGGCAAAAGGCAAAAGGCAAAAAAGAGCCTCCAGTCTCCAATCCTTCGGCAGGCTCAGGACACGCTCTCCAATCGTCAATCCACAATCAACAATCTGAAATCGTGCGGGAGGAACGGGCCGTTTACCTGACGCCGTTTTATTATTCGGAGATTGGCGTGACGAAGCGGGTGGAGCGGCTGATTGGGCATCCGACGAGCCGGATAAATCGTCAATCGTTAATCGTAAATCGTCAATCGTCGAATCTTTCTGAACAACAGATGGCGGCGGTGGAAACGGCCGTTTCCCACAAAGTCACCATTCTCACCGGCGGTCCAGGCACGGGCAAAACGACGACACTGCGCACCCTGCTCGACCTGCTCGACGCCAACGGGCGCACCTACGCCCTGGCTTCGCCTACCGGACGCGCCGCTAAACGGCTCACCGAAACCACAGGCCGCGAAGCCAAAACCATCCATCGCTTACTCGAATTTAATCCGGGCGAAGGTTTTGGCCGCAATGACGAAAATATGCTGGATGTAGACATGGTGGTCATTGACGAAGCGTCCATGCTCGATTTAGTGCTCGCCAACAACCTGCTCAAAGCCATCGCCCCCGACACTCATTTACTGCTTGTCGGCGACATCGACCAGCTTCCCAGCGTGGGCGCAGGTGATGTGCTGGGCGATTTAATTGCTTCGGAGCGCGTGGCTGTCATTCGCCTGAACACCATCTTCCGGCAGGCCGCCAATTCGCTCATCATCAGCAACGCCCATCGCATCAACCAGGGACGCCTCCCCGAAACCGAACCATCCGACCCCAATGGCCCACCCGGAGATTTCTATATTTTCATCAAGGAAGACCCCGACGAAGCGGCGGCGCTCCTGGTGGAAGTGGTGCAAAAGCGGATTCCTGACAAATTTGGCCTGGATCCGCTAGACGATATCCAGGTCTTGTCGCCGATGTATAACGGCAGCATGGGCGTGAGTAATCTCAACTTGCTGCTGCAAGCCACCCTCAACCCGCTGGGCGGCAAAAAGCAAGAACGGCGCCTGGGCGGGCGCGTTTTCCGCACGGGCGACAAGGTGATGCAAACGGTCAACAACTACGACAAAAACGTCTACAACGGCGACATTGGCCGCATCACGGCCATCGATCCGATTCAGCAAACGATGACGATCAGCATCGACGGCGCGCCGGTTTTCTACGACTTTTTGGAGGCGGATGAACTGGTTCACGCCTACGCCATTTCGGTGCATAAGAGCCAGGGGGCGGAGTATCCTTGTGTGGTAGTGCCGGTGATGACGCAGCATTACATGATGTTGCAGCGCAATTTGCTGTACACGGCCGTTACCCGCGCCAAAAAACTCGCCATCCTCATCGGCACGCGCAAAGCCATCGCCATCGCCGTTAAAAACAACAAGACCACGGAGCGCCACACGGCGTTGGATTGGCGGTTGAAGCGGTAGGGAACGGCCGTTTTGCTGTGTTAATCCCTTTATAATTTGTAGCCGCGGTATCCTTACCGCGTACCAGACGCGGTAAGGATACCGCGGCTACAGTTAGACTATTCGATTGCCATCTTTGGGGGACGCCAGCCTGCGGTGCTATAATGCCTCTGATTTCACTTAAGGAAACAATTCATGGACGTACAATTCGCCGCCGCCAAAATCAGTAAATACGCCTCCCGCGAAAGCGGCGATACCCTGGAAATGATCGAACGGCCGCACGGCGGCATTTCCCTGGTGCTGGTCGATGGGCAGCGCAGCGGTAGATCGGCCAAGGCCATCAGCAACGTGGTGGCGCGTAAAGCCATCCAACTGCTGGCCGAAGGGGTGCGCGACGGCGCCGCCGCCCGCGCCGCCCACGACTACCTCTACACCTATCGCGGCGGCAAAGTCAGCGCCTCCCTCAACATCCTGTCCGCCGATTCCCGCTCAAAAACATTCGTCATTTCGCGCAATAATGATGCGCCGGTGATCGTCTACACCTGCGAAAAAGGGCTTTATTTGCTGGATGAACCCTCGCAAAGTGTGGGCGTGCATCAGACGACCAAACCGGTCATCACTGAATTCCCGATTGAAGTAGGCACGATTATTGTGGTGTTTACCGATGGCCTGCGTCATGCCGGCAGCCTCAGCGGCAGCAACAACTATGATCCGGCAGCGGCGGTGGCGCAGTTGATCGCTGAAAACGAGACTTCCCCCCGGGTGATTGCGGATAAACTGCTGGCGGAATCATTGGCAATGGAAAACGGCCGTCCGCAGGATGATATTAGCGTCCTCGTGGCCTCCGTCTTGCCTGACCTGGGCGACGATATTCGCCGGCTGGACGTTCACCTGCCGCTTGTATAACCATGTCAGATGATGACGCCTCTCCTGCGCTTCGTGTGTCGCTGGTTGGCCCCTGTGCATCTGGTAAATCCACGCTGGGGCATGTTTTACGGGAGGCCGGTTATCAGGTCAGGCAGCCGGCGCAGGAACATTCCTACGTGCCCCACATGTGGCAGCGTCTCACCAAACCCGACATCCTTATTTATTTAGACCTCGATTTTGAGAATTTGCAGCGCCGCCATCCCCTCACCCATGGTGGACCGCAGCGTCTGGCGGAGCAGCGCCGCCGTCTGGCCCACGCCCTGGAACACTGCGACTTGTATCTCGATACCAGCAGCCTGTCGCCGGAAGAGATTCAGGAACGTGTCCTATCGTTTTTGGCTGACCTCGATGAAAGTCAGAACTGAAATCCTGCTGTAACCCTTTACAATGCACTTCCTGGCTCCA
>JAWOGU010000640.1:0-8637 GCA_046496595.1 Chloroflexota bacterium | reverse complement strand
GCGTTGATATTGTCCAGGCGGGGATTGCCCTTGGCAGACAGCGCCTTTTGCAGACCCTGCCGCGTCATGCCTACTTCTTCCGCCATTGTGGAGATGCCTTTGACGCGGGCGATGATGCGCAGCGCGGAAAGCAGGGCGGTCGAGTCGCCATCTTCCGCGTATACGGCGAAGGTTTCATTGAGGAAGGTATCGATCTCTTTAGGGTGTTGGGTGAAGTATTCGACGGTGACGTCGTTCAGGGTACGGTAATCAGTCATGAGCTTATACTCCTGCTAATTCTCTTCCTGGCAGTATAGTGGCGCTAACTATAGTTTGCAATGGGCAGTAATCTGAACGGCCGTTCCTGGGGGAATCCAGGCGAGTTCAAAGGGGCGTTGTTGGGTTGTGGTCATGGTTATCTCCGTAGAATGAATGTTCTATGGAGATAGGGTAGCAAATGGGGGGAGGGCGGGGCAAGGGGAACGGCCGTTTACACTTCCTCCTTTATTTTTGATGCCTACCAATAAACTGTGTTCAGATATTTTTCGTTAAAAATCCCATTCTTCAATAGGAATAGGGCAGAAGGATGGCCGATAAAATGATAAAGTCCCATCTCTAGGCGGACCCACTGTTTGCTCCATCATCAGTTTACTGTGAATTTCTTCTGTAATATTGATGTGAAAACTTGATTTGAGGTTGACCTTTGAGTTTCGATCTTTTCTATTCATCCACCCCTTCACATTGAATTCATATCTGCCAATTATCCATTCTTCACTGGGAATCGAATCCGCAGATTCAAATTCTATAAACAGAACCTGACTATTTTTTGGCATAACAATAATGGGGTATGGATCAGATTCTTTAAGAATCTCGCCTGTTTCTGGTTGATATTCATAGAACAACTTCCATCGAAATCTGTAAACTTCATGTTTTGGGTTAATTACTTCAATCTCGAGACGTTGAACAGCACCCAGTTTCGATGTTTTATTTGCGAGGTTACACCCCAATTGAAATTTTGAAATATAACCCTTTCTTGAAACTGGCAAGGATATACTGTTTGCTGGGTAAAGCTCAATTTTGGGACGCTGCAACATTTCATACGCTGTATATGCAGCGACTAAAAGTCCCAAAACAGCTCCAATATCTAGAAACACATCCCCAATAGCTCCCATAAACTTTGCGCCTCCCTACTGTATTGTATAGCTTATTACTCTCTCAATCCTACAGCGCCGCCAAAATCTCCCGAAAACTAGCCAGCCCCGCCTCCAGATTCTCCACAATCTCCGCCGCCAGGTCATCCGGCTCCGGCAGGTTGTCCAGGTCGGCCAGGCTCTGATCTTTCAGCCAGAAGATGTCCAGGCTCGTTTTGTCGCGGGCCATAATTTCCTCGTAGCTGAACTTGCGCCAACGGCCGTCTGGATTCCCCTCTGCATCCCACGTTTCCCGCCGCTTGTGCCGGTTGGTTGGATTGTAGCAGGCGATAAAATCGGCCAGGTCTTCAAAGCGCAGCGGCTTCTTCTTCAGGGTGTGGTGGACGTTGGTGCGGTAGTCGTAATACCACACCTCCTTCGTCCAGGGGTCTTTGCTGGCGACGTGATTGTCGAAGAAGAGGACATTGGCCTTGACGCCGTTGGCGTAAAAGATGCCGGTTGGTAGACGCAAAATGGTGTGTAACTCGGTGGTTTCCAGCAGCTTTTGCCGCACCGTTTCCCCCGCGCCCCCTTCAAACAGCACATTATCGGGCACGACCACGGCAGCTTTGCCATCGCTGAGTAGAACAGTGTGGATGTGCTGCACAAAGTTCAACTGCTTGTTGAAAGTGGTCGCCCAAAAATCCTGCCGGTTGTAGGTCAGGTCGTCCCGTTCCTGCTCCCCTACTTCGTTGGTGAAGTTCATGGAACTTTTTTTGCCGAAAGGTGGATTAGCCAGCACGTAATCGAAGCGACGGCCGTCATCGTAACGCGGCGTAAAAAACTGGTTACGCACGGCCAATTCGCGGCTGTTGCGCGGCGCGCCCGACGCCTGCCGCATCGCCCGCCGTTCCTCCGGGTCGTTGTAATACTGGTAAATCCAGCCGATGGTCTCATCGCTTTGCCACACCTGCCGTCGCGCCAGTTCCGGCTCGTTCAGCAGCGCCAGCAGATCGGTGAGCGTCGTTTCGCCGGGGAAGATATGGCTTTGCGGCAGGTCGCGGGTAAAGAGTGCGCCCAAATCGAGGGCCAATTCGTCAAACAGCCCTTCCAGGAAGGCGCGGTAAGTCTGGTAGCGGTTGCCCAGCGCCCCATTCGCCAGCCGGTCATACAATTGGAAACCGGCCGACTGCATCCCCTTGCCCACGCACTCGATGACAATGCCCCGCTCCTCGCACAGCCGCAGCGCCGCCAGCCGGTTGAGCAGGGTAAAGCCGATTTCGCGCACCAGCCGTTGGTAGGCGGATTGAAGATTGGCGGTTGGCGATTGGGGATTGGCGGGTTCGTTGGCGGCGAAGTGGTCCCAGAGGTCGGTCAGTTCGGCGCCGGGTTGTTGGGCGGTGGGCGTGTGGGCGATGGTCAGGCGACGGCCGTGGGGGTAGAGGCCGTAACTGGCTTGTAGTTGGTTCTGCACGTCGGCCGTCAGCAGGGCGCGGGCGCTGCTGACGGTGCGAGCGAGAAGGTTGCGGGTGTCGTTGTCGAAGGCCATAGTTTAGTCAGGTAGTTTGGTCGTCAAGAAGTCTGGTAGGCTGATGGCAATTATGTTATCATATTTGCTAAAGTGACGACATATTTGGGTTGATTTCATAAATCGCCCTACAGGAAATAACAGAGATGATGATGCGGACGCAGATTCAGCTGACGGAAAATCAGGCGCGTACCTTGAAACGGCTGGCGCAGCAAAAGCAGATGTCTTTGTCGGCGATGATCCGGCAGAGTGTGGATTTGTACATTGCCCTGGAGGGAGAACGGCCGTTGGACGAACAGTATGCGCGGGCATTAGCAGTGGCCGGTAAATACCGCAGCGGCGATACCGATTTAGGCCGTAACCACGATGATTATCTGGCAGATGCCTATGCCACCAACGGAAATACCACTGGCGAATGAAAGAAATCTTTGTTGACACCTCCGCTTTGTTACCCATTTTGAACCAGGATGATCATGATTATGAAGCGTCGCTGCGTCTCTGGTCACAACTGGCTGACGAACGCACTCAATTGGTGACCAGCAACTACGTATTGGTAGAGACGCTGGCCTTGATACAAAATCGGTTAGGCATGACGGCCGTGCAAGACTTTGCAGACCGCTTTCGGCCGTTGCTCCAGGTGATCTGGGTAGACGATACTTTGCACGAAGCGGCCATGTTATTGTTTCTGACAGCTAACCGGCGGCGACTAAGCCTGGTAGATTGCGCCAGCTTTGCCATCTGTCGTCAACGCCAGATTGAACAGGTGTTTGCCTTTGATCAGCATTTTGTTGAACATGGGTTTACCTGTCTCCAGTAGGGCGATTTTGTAAAACCGCATTACGGCTGCACCTGCACGGAGCGGCCTTCTTTGAGGGGCGCGCGCAGGTGGCTGCGTAACTGTTCCAGCCAGTTGTTCAACTCATTCTCGTTGGTAAAGGTAATCCCTTGTCCCAGGAAGCTGCGTAGGGAAATGGTCTGCGGCAGGGTGGCGTCTTCCGCTTCGCTGTCTGTTTGCCGTTCGCGCATGTTTTGTTCGGCCAGCTTGCGCGCCGTTTGCGTCAGCGTCTTCTCCGTCTCGGCCACTCCTTGCACGCGGGCCAGCAGCAGGCGATGTTGTTCCGGGGTAACGGCCGTTTGCCTGAAGATGCGTTTTGTCGGCGGCGTTATACGGCAAATGGGGCGCTGGCGGGGCGCTGTTTGCGGCGGCAGCCGGATGCGCTGGTGTACTGGCGGGGACGTGGGGCGTGTGGGGCTGTTATCTGGGTTGTGTTGGCGAACGAGAAGAGGATGGACTCATGAGAATTCATGGCTGGCGACGGCAGAAAGCTGCACCCGTTATGGGGGATTTGATTTTAATGAAAGGGGGAAAGAGGGACATGGAGAACGGCCGTTTGTGTTCCCAATGATCACCAAAGGAAGCCTCAATAGTTGTCTCAGTTTGGCTGTCTGGCAGACTCTTTTTGCCTGGAGCATTAGAGTCTACAGCTCCGAGTTTTCCTCATAGACTATCGGGTCCATCTGCCCTGCATACAGTTTGGCCCAATAGCCACGAGGAGGTTTGTCTATGCCAAACTTCCGGCATCGTTTCTCAATTGCCTTGTCGGATACGCCCAACATCTCTGCTAACTGAGTGGTTGGCATTTCCCATACCAGCCTTGCCAATTCTTCAGGTGAGATTGTTAACTTACCTTTAGCCTCTTTGACACATGCCGGGGAGCAATACTGCCGCTTTTGAGCTAGGCTGGGATAACACGAAAACGGCTTCCCACATTGGTTGCAAATCAACTCTACCGGCGGCGTATGACCCCTGTTGATGGCTATCAAATCCGCATTACTGACAATTTTCAAGTTTTCTATGCGGACATCGCCCCGATTCCCATTGATAAAGAAAACAGCTTCATCATCTCTTAGCCACCGTCCCAAGTGGACGGACATCACATGGCGATGCAACGGAACCATGCCATTTTTCCTCGCTAAGGGGTGATCAGGTTTATAAAAATGCTGATACCCATTGTCACTGAACAAAGAAAGTTCTTCTTTGTTCAAATTCGCATATGCTTCCCATACTTCTACTTCTGTCAATTCTACTTACTCCCCTCTGTATTGATGTATAACGGCCGTTTCCCATTTTCTATCTAGGCTCCCGTTAACCCGCTTGAGCTATACGCTCCAGATTCAGCGCTGGCAAATGCTCCAGGATTTGCTCACCGGTAAGGGCGTGGGACCAGCCACAGGCATTGAGTACGGCGTGGTCTAGAGCGATGGTATTTGCGTCACCCGAAAAGCCGTTTTCTGCTTTTGCGAAACGGCTTTTCGGATGTTGAAACACCCGATCTCATTTTATTGCAACAGGATCTTGACGGCAAAAAAACAAGTCTAAACTAAAATAAAATACGACACGCAAGAGGCTGAACATCATGCGCCAACGGCATCGCCCCCGCCGGCCCTGGCCTTGTTTGCCAATCTTGGCTAAAACCGGGCAAATTTGCCCGCAGCGCCCCGCTCTTCTTTTCATAGGGCGGCTGCTCGGAAAAAGCCAGTACATTCGTTCTAACCCGTTTTAGGTTTCTGTGTACAATAGATTGCAAATGATTGAAAGATGTTGTAGTATATTGTAATCACTTGTAAACTATTGTAATTATCCTATAAGGAGCACGATTGATGGCCATTTTATCTGTAGAAAACAGAGCGGGGGGGGTCGCGAAAACAACCACAGCCACGGTGTTGGGTCTTGGTCTGGCGCGTAAATTAGCTCCACTTGGCGGCAAGGCGCTGATCATCGACCTGGATCCACAGGGCGATAGCGCGGCCACCATGTTGGGTTTGCGACCCGGCGCACGCTGCGTGAGCCGCCTATTGGATGGTCAAAGTGACTTACGTACGGCCGTCAAGCAAAACGTGATGAGCGCGGATCGGGAGGCGGAAGGCGGCCCGGCGCGCCCCGCTCTGTACGTGCTGCCGGCCAGCGACCGCCTGGTGGAAACCAAGACGGGCATGGTGGAGGAAGTGGGGCGTGAGGTGCAAAGGCTGCTAAACAGCGGTCGCACGGACTACCAGCATTTCCCCACCATTGCCAGCCTGTTCGTACAGCGCTTAAGTCCACTGGCTAAAATATTCGATTTCATTGTGCTGGACTGCCCGCCAACCCTCGACGCTTTTCAGCAAGCTGTCCATGCATTCGCAGACGCTGCCGTGGTGCCAACGCAGCTGGATTTCAAGTCCGCGCGGGCTACCTTCAAGCACGCGCAAGGCGTCATCACCGACCAGCAAAATGGCATCGAATGCCATGTGGCTTACCTGGTGCCGGTTATGGTGGACCCGCGCCTGAATTTGACCCAGGCCATGATGGAGCGGTTCCAAAAAGAGGGATATGCCCGGCGCATGTCCCCGCCTATACCGCGGTCGGTGCGCGTGAGTGAAGCGCCGGCCCGTGGTGGGCTGACGATTTTGGAATATGAACCCACTCATCCCGCCGCTGTCGCCTACCAGCAGTTCATTGACATGGTCGCCGCCGATTACAGCATTGGAGAAGCGGTCCATGTCTAAAAAGAAGCATCAGGCGTTTGACGATCCCTTTGATCTCGACTTGCTCGGGGAAGCAGTAGACTTGAGCGATCTGGACCTGCCGTCGCCTGGACAGTCCGCGCCGCCGGTCCCTGTGCGGCCCCGCGTTACGGCCAGTGAGATCGTCTTTCGCTCCATGCGCGACACGCCAGATGCCGATCGTCCCTTGCAAGGCAATTATCAGTACGTCAACCTGCTGCTGCCCGCGCCCCTGGCGCAGCGTCTGGATCGCATGGCGCAATCGCATAAGATGATGATGCAGCCGTTTATGCGTTGGGTGGTGGATCAGATGGCGCTTTTGTACGAAGATGGCGTTCGCCCCGGCAGTTGGCAGGACGTGTCCCAGGAGAAAAAGCGGGTTCCGGCCCTGGTCGCTCCCATGATGGCCGACGTACTCAAGGGCTGGGCGCGCGAAAACCGCATGAAATTTCAACCTTTCATGCGTTGGTTGGCTGCGGAGTTCATGGTTGCCTATCAGGAGCAGAAGTTGCAGCCCCAGGAACCGGAAGAATTTGTGCCGGATGAGGCGGCGCTGTTTCATTGGGCCAGTCTGACCGTCGAGAAGTTTAGCGGTACAGGGAAGAAGAAGGGGAGTGGGTAAAGTTGTTGCGTATCACGCTCTGTATACGTTTCCTGGTCCAGGTAAGGGTATGCCCCGTACGGGCCGTTTTAGGGTGGTTTCGGCGGGCACAATTTCTATTCTCCACGGCCTGATCCTGGCTGAGGTTGTGACTTCTGTAAGCGGACAATCTGTATACGGCATGACGAGAAAATCGCGGTTGTTGCGTATGATTTGAAATAGTTTACATAACCCCCTATGTAAAATACATATGGGATTATGTCATGTAAAACAAAATTTGGAGACAAGCATTCATGGACGAACAGAAAAAAAATCTCCGCATCATTGAACAGAAAACAGTATTGTTTTATAACGATGAACTGCTTGCGGTGCGCGGAGAAGATAACAACGTTTATGTGTCCCTGCGTCATTTATGTGACGCCCTAAGCCTTGATTTTGCCGGTCAGTCGCAGCGCGTGCAGCGCAACACCATTTTGCTACAAGGGCAGCGCATCGGGGAACTACAAATGCAAAAAGGGCGGCGGCAGTTTGTTTTGCTGCGTGTTGACTTGGTGCCGTTGTGGTTAGCAGGTATCTCTACCAGAGCTGTTCGCGAGGATGAAATCAGAGAGCGCCTCGAAAGGTATCAGGCAGAAGCGGCCAAAGTGTTGTGGGAAGCGTTCCAAACCGGCCGCCTGACCATGCAGGAAGATTTTACCGATCTGCTTAAAACGGATACGCCGGCGGTACAAGCTTACCGCATGATCATGGCCATGGCAGAACTTGCCCGTAATCAAGTGTTATTAGAATCCAGGCTGGATCAATATGACTTCCAACTGACGCAAAATAAGGAAGAATTTAAAAAGTATGCCGATCGCTTGGAACTGATTGAAGCGCAATTGGGAGCGTCAGACCGTTACGTCACAAATGATCAGGCGATGCAGATCAGTCAGGCAGTGAAGGCAATCGGTATAGAGATACAGAAACGTACCAAAAAGAACGAGTTTGGCGCGATTTACGGTCAGCTTTACCGCGAGTTTGGCATCACCAGCTACAAGCAGCTGCCAGCCCACAAATTTGAGCAGGTGATGGCATGGTTGACAGATTCTTATCGCAGCGTCACCGGCGCTACTGGCGATGATTTGCCTTTTTAGCAACCGCCGGCGGCATCTATGGCTGCTTCCGAACATCTGCTCCCCATCATGTAATTGTCATTGCAGTTTATCACGGAAACGAAAAACGGCCGTTCTGGGGGGAACGGCCGTTTTTCGTGAATGTCAGGTATGCCAGACTGAGAACGGGAGGGTTAACACACCCTGGGTTTGACAGATGTTGTTCCAGTCGCGTTTCTCTCGTGCCAGTTTGGGGGGAGGGGTTTCCGCCTCAGTCTGTAATCTGCCAACCTTGAGAAAGTAATACCGGGATTCAGAGGAGACTGCAACTCGCAGGCGCGGTGTTTTGGGAAATAGGATTGTGCTTGACTGAGATTATGATTAAAGCGGCGATGGGGTGACAGGAGCGGGCCTTTCGCGTAGTAGTTGCACCTTGGCGCAAAGCCCCCACGGAGATCTTTGGCCGAGTGAGCATGCTTTTCCTTTAAGAAATCTATCGTGGCGAGAGCGCGCTCATCAACGAACGTTGATTTAAAAGGCTCGTCTTGGTTGATATATTGGGATTTATAGTGCTTCCAAAATCGGACTTGCGCGACACTATCTCTTCAAATATATCAACAGCCCCATGCGCGACCCGATCAGCTGTGTACTCGTCCTACATTGAATAGAGATTGGTCAGATAATACTTGGTGCTGGACGATTTTGTAGACAGTTCGAGAAATACACGTTTGTTCCGGACGTGAGCCATCTCATGCATCAAAACAA
>JAWOGU010000329.1:0-17611 GCA_046496595.1 Chloroflexota bacterium | reverse complement strand
GCAGGCGTCATCATAGTTGCACCATTTTAGCATTAAGGTGACAGTCAACTCAAAGTTGACTGTCACCTCGTTTGTCTACATTTTTATGATTATTTTGAGATTATTTTATTATAGGTAATTGGCGGTAAGTTTCCAAATTGTTTTCATATTGGAGAATTCTATAGAGCAGTTGCTGTATCCAGTAGGGGCGGTTCGCGAACCGCTCTTGCATTTGTTTTAACTTCCCGGAAGCTGTTGGCGAAACAGAAGTGTAGAGTGGGAACTTCCGGGAAGTGGACGGTCGTTAGAGGCGTATGACTTGAAAATCGCCGCTCCAGGGGGCCAGTTCTACCGCTTTCACCATCTCGATGTCGGGGAAGTGGATGGCAAATTTTCGTTCCTGATCGCTCAGGTTAAAGAGGACTAAAATGGATTCCTGGTCATTGCTGATGGTGTAGGCATAGGTACCGGCGGCGGCGTCCAGATGCACGGTTTGCCGCTGTCCTTGCCAGATGACGGGGTGATCGCGGCGCAAATGGAGCAGGCGGCGAAAGGTTTCGCGTAAATCAGCGTCCTGTTCGTCGCCCCACAGCATGGGCTGGCGGCACTCTTCCATGCCCTGGCTGTCGGGATGGTGGATGCGGCGCTCTTGCCGGACGCCGACTTCGGTGCCGTTATAGACAATGGGCGGTCCGGCAAGGGTAAACTGGCAGAGGGCGGCCAGTTTGAGTTTGCGTTTGTCGTTGCCGGCCACGATCAGGAAGCGATCCATGTCATGGTTGTCCAGGAAGGAGGGCAGGCTGGCATTGGCGCCGAAGAAGGTTTCGTGGAGATGAAGGAAGTTGTCGAAGGCGGCTATGTCCAGGGTGTTAAAGGCGAAAGTATCGCGCAGGTGTTGGGTGAGCAGGAAGTCGAGGCAGGCGTCGAAACGGCCGTTATACGTCACCAACCAGTCCGGCGTATGCGTGGCTTCGCCAAACATCCAGACATCCGGTTTGACCTGGCGCACAGCCTGGCGCAGTTCCGTCCAGAAATCGTGGGAGGGTCCCAGCACGTAATCCATGCGCAGGCCGTCGAAGCCGATTTCGTCCAGCCAGTAACGCACGCTGTCGAACATGTATTGGCGCACTTCCGGGTTGTTGGTGTTCAGTTCCGGCAGGTCGGGCACGTGGAAATAAGCCACGTATTTCGTGGGCCATTCTTCCCAATAGAACCAATCGTGATAAGGGCTGTCTTCATTCGCCAGGGCGTCCTGAAAATAGCGGTGACCGCTGCCAACGTGATTGCCCACAAAATCGAGTAGAAAGCGAATGCCTTTGGCGTGGCCTTTTTCGACGAGTTCTTTCATGTCGTCCAGGGTTCCCAGGCGCGGATTGATGCTGAAATGGTCGGTGGCGTGGTAACCGTGATGGGTTTTGTCCGGGAAAAAGGGGTTGAGCCAGAGGCAGTTGAAACCCATCTCAGCGATGTAGTCGAGGTTGTCGATGACGCCGCGCAGGGTACCGCCATAGATGTCGTTGAGGCTGGTGGTGGGATTCCAGGAACGGCCGTTTCCCGGTGAAAACCTGTCGGGGAAAATCTGGTAGATACGCGCTTCCCTGGCCCAGTCTGGCAGGGGCGTGCTGTCAACCAGGTAGGAGAACGTCGGACCATCGTCTGTGGGCAGCGGGTCACTGCCGTCGGCGGGATAGGCCCAAATCTGGTAGCGCACAAACGCGCCCTCCGGCTGCGCGGGCAGGGTACACTGCCAAGTCTGGCGGTAAGACCAGTTGAGTAGATCCCAGTCGATGGCGGTGGGTGTGAGAGGGAAAACGGCCGTTTCCGGCGCACTCAGCACACATTCCACTCGCTCAATCCTCTTTCCCGACTCAATTGTCACCGTCAACACCGGCGTATCCTGTGGTCCCGGCGCATAAGGCTGCAAATTGTTCAAATGCTTCACGCCGCTGCGCAAATTCTTGACATACTGCAAACGGCGCTCATCCGTCACAAACAAACCAAAAATCGATTCATTCATCTTCATCACTCCACCAGCCAGACCTGACAGATTTCAAAAATCCGTCAAGTCTTCCTTCATGTTTTTTGCAAAGAAAAAGGCTCCTCAGAGCCTTTCTCTCTTTGCCCTCAATTAACAATGGGGGTGTTTCAAATGAGTTTGGAGGAGTAAGGCACGCCCCGTGCCGTTTTGGGCACAGGCCAGTGCGCACGTGGGCGTGCGCACTCCTCTAAAATGAAACACACCCATTAACAATTAACCGTTCACAATTAACCATTAACTAGCCTTTGACCCCGCCCAGCGTCAGGCCGCCAACCAGATACCGCTGTGTGAAATAAAAGATCATCAAAAGCGGAATCGTCACCAGCATCGCGCCGGCGGCGAAGAGGCCCCAGGGCACGCCCACATTCGCCGTCATGGAATACAGCGCCACCGGCAGCGTTTGCTGCATCGGTTTGCCGGCCAGCAAAAGACTGGCTAACACGAACTCGCTAAACCCTGCCAGAAACCCAAACCAGGCCGTCACCGCCAACGCCGGCGTCGCCAGCGGGATGATGATGCGGATAAAGCTCTGAATCGGACCGGCGCCATCAATCATCGCCGCCTCCTCCAGTTCAAACGGAATCGTGTCAAAATATCCTTTTAAATTCCAGATATTAAACACCAGCGCCCCGCCTGCATAGGCGATAATCAGGCCCAAATGGGTGCCATACAACCCCATCGCCGTTAATAACTGGGCAATCGCCAGCAGCGACAAAATGCCGGGGAAAGCTTGCAGCGCCAGAAAGAAAATGAGAGACCCCTCTCGACCGCGAAAACGGAAACGAGAAACCGCAAACGCCGCTGAAGTCGCAATGACCAGCGTGGCGAACGCTGTCAGGCCCGCTACTTTCAAACTGTTCCACAACCAGGTCCAAAACATCCCGTCGGTAGCTCCGGGAATAGGTTTGCCAAACAGCATCAGTTGATAATTTTGCAGCGTGAACGTGGTTGGCCAGATCATGCCAAGCGGATCAAGCGAATACAGACTTTGCCCGGGGCGCACCGAGGCCAGGAACATAAAATACACTGGGTAGACAGAAAAAATCACCCCAATGACGAGAAGGAAATAAAAAATAGCCAGAACACCAGGTCTTGTCTTTCTCATTATTCATACGCTCCTTTCGTGATGCGCGTAAAGCGTAGGCTGTACAAAGTCGCCAGGAACAACATGATGAACACAATCACGGCAAAAGCGCCCATAATGCCAGCATTTTGGGACTGGAACAGTTCATAGGCGTACAACATGACAAACTCAGTGTACCCGGGCATCCCGGCCCCGGAAGGAGGACCACCGCGTGTCACCAGCCATACCGTGTTAAACATTTGGAAGGTGGTGATGGAGCTTAAAACGATGGCGGGTAAAATGGCCGGCCGAATAAGCGGCAGGGTAATCATCGTCAGTTTTTCCCACCAGGTAGCGCCGTCAACGTCAGCGGCCTCATACTGATCGGCCGGAATAGACTGGAGCGCGCCCAGGATGATGACGGTGAAAAATGGATAACTCATCCACAGGTTGATGACGACCACCGCAAAAAAGGCGAGGTACGGCTTTTGGGGATCGCCCAGCCAGGTGGGGCAAGTAACGCCAATGTTGCAAATATTGAGCAGGTTCAAGAGCTGGTTAATCGTGCCCACTTCACCGCGGAAGAAGAACTGCCAGACCAGGGCGGCAATGTAACTTTGCACCGCCCAGGGCAAAATGAGCAGTAAGCGCCAGATGGATAAGCCTTTGATGTCAGGATTATTCAGGATAAGCGCATAAGTCAGGCCGACCACAAAGAAAAATGGAATACATGCCAGCACATATAAAATGGTGCGGAATGTGACCACAAAGAAATCACCGGTGGCCATGAGTTGACCAAAGTATTGGCTGCCGTCTAGCACCCGCCAGAGCAAATAAATAGCACCAATGCCCACAAGCCACCACCACCACGTTTGTGGTGGGCTTAGAGACTTGTTCACCTGTTTGCGAGCGGTGGAAACGACAAAAAGTGGTATAAAAATAACCAGAACCATCAAAGCTGATTTCAGAGATTCAGCACTGAACAGATCTCCGTACAGGCGTTGGTAATTGGCTAATACCGGGTCGGCGGTCCCATAAAACCCACCACGCCCCTGGACTGAACTCTGTTGGAATACAGACCAGCAGGTTGGCTCCATGATGTTGACAAGGGTGGTCTCGAAGCTGGATGGCGTCACCCCGTTTACCTCTTCCCCATTACAATTCGCCCGCGGCCGAAACGTATTTTTGTTTTGCGTGGACATGTAAATATTGTAGGTAATGGGGTAAACGCTGAGGATCAAGAGGGCGATGAGCGTGGGCGCCATGAAGAGCAGGATAGTAAAAAACTTGCGCGGTCCTCTGAAACTGACTGCCACTTCTTCCTCCTTTTGGAGATGGACGGTGTATTTCCAGGGGATGGAAAACGGCCGTTATCTCCGCTGCTCCCAAAATAAAAGATAAAAAAAGAGGGAGATAATATTGTAAACTATCTCCCTCTCTAATGCATCTAAATTTTACTGCATGTCAGCAATGGTTAGCTCGGCCGCAGCCTGCGCTGCAGTCAGCGCTTCTTGCGGAGCCTGCGCGCCACTGTAGATGGCGGCGGTGGCGGCGCCAACCGGCTGCCACTGGGCATCAATGAATGGCGTATTGGGCATGGCAATACCATTGCCCAGGGAAGCGCCGAAAGAGGCAGTGGCATACACATCTTGCACTTCAGCGCTGTTCAGAGCAGCGGAATTGGCCGGAACCGTACCATTGGCCAGGGCCAGTTTCGTTTGCACTTCTTCGCTGCCCCAATATTCCATAATGTCAGCCACGACAGCTTCGTTGCCACGGTCTACAGCATTGGCGCCCATCATCAGCAGTTTCACGCCGACAAACGGACGGCCAAAGGCGGCGATACCGTAGTCAATGCCGGCTTCTTCCAGGCTGGCGATAGCCCAGGGGCCAGTCCACCACATGCCGTAGTTGCCACCGGTGATACCGGCCTGGCAAATCTCATGGCTGGTTTCTTCCGGAGCCACTTCTTTGAATTGCAGCATCCACTCGGCGGCAGTCAGACGTTCCGGGGTGTCAATGAAAACATTGCCCTGATCATCGACGTAACCAACTTCATCGTCACCACCAAAGCCAAAGTAAATCGGCGCAACGTGGAAAGCGTCTTCAGAGTTCACGCCCAAGCCCTGGTTGCACAGGAAGTATTTGTCCGGATTTTCTTCGCGGAAAGCCACGGCATTGGCCAACAGGGTATCGAAGTCGGTCGGATCCGTGGGAAGCATGTCTTCGCTGATCAATTCTTTGTTGTAGACGAGGGCAATACCTTCTTGAGCTTCCGGGATACCCCAGACTTCATCCTGCCAGATCATGGCAGCAGTAGCCGCTGGCTCAAAGTTTTCGGCCAGATAATCGGCGCTGAAGAACTCGGTCACAGGGGCAATATTGCCAACCAGGGCATTACGGCCAACCTGGTCTTGCACCCAGGCCAAAATGTCGGGGCCTTCGCCAGCCGGCACGGCTACAGCCATGGCGTCAGACAGGTTTTCCTGGTTGATGAGTTCGATGTTGACGCCAGGATTAGCGGCTTCATATTCTTCAAAGACTGCTTCGATGGCGTCGTAGTAAGCGCCGGTCCAACCATGCCACAGGCTGATGGTGACTTCTTCAGCCATCGGTTCTTCGGCAGGAACTTCAGTCGCGACTTCTTCAACGACTGCTTCGGCTTCTTCCATAACTTCTTCAGCCACTGCTTCAACGGTAGGGGCTACTTCTTCGACTGCTGCTTGAACGGTGGGGGCTACTTCTTGAATTGCCTGCTGGGCTTCTTCAACTGTTGGCGTCGTGCCGCCACAAGCTGCAAGGGCCACAGCCGCAAAAATCATCATAACAACTAACAGGTACCATTTTTTGTTCATTTGAATTTCTCCTCCATGAGAAAATCTTGGTTTAGTTTTTAAGCAAAATTTGTTTTATTGTTTTGCACAACCTTTGAATTTTGAGCATCACCTCCCTGTATTTGGGAATTAAATAAAGCTTCTGTGCTTGGTAGGATGATAATCAGTCCAGAACAAGTTCGCGGATATCTACTACCGAGAGTTCACTATGAAGACTCTCTTTCAGGCGCAGCAGGTATCGTTGTAAATCTTCTTGTTCATGGTAATCACAGTTTGTGAAACGCTGTTTATTGTAAGCTAGATGGGATTCCAGGGCTTCCCTGCGAATACGCGCCCCTTCCTCTGTGAGAGACAAACGCAAAGCGCGTCCATCTGTCTCGTGGGGCTGGCGCAGCACCAATCCGTCGGATTCTAAACCTTTGGACAGGCGGGTGATGTTGCTTTTGTCACAAATCATAAGCTCGCTTAAGCGGCGCGAGGATATTCCGGGTTCATTGCCCAGGTGCCAGAGAATGTAGAAGCGGGGCACACTGAGGTTGTATTGGCTAAACAAGCGGCGGTCGCCGTCATCGACAAGGAAAAATATTTCTTTAAGTAAATTGTAGATGAGGGTTGCGTCGGCCATAAAATAAAAAGGTTGATGCGAACAAAAACTAGTTGCAAGCTCAATTGTTGATATATCAACTATATCATAGTTGTAAAACAATGTCAATAAAGTTTGCTGGTTGTTGGTTATTTTGTCTAATTTTAGGGGAGCTAGTTAAAGAGAAGATGAACGAAAGGGGGAAATGGCCGTTTCCCCCTTTCGTCTTTCTATGCAATTTGCATCAATTTACTCATGCACGGAGCCGAGCGCCAAGCTGCATTTCTGCCTGCTTGATAATACGCTGCCGCTGCTTTTGCACATCTTTGTCCGTCAGCGTTTTATTGGGCGCCTGGAAGGTGAGATGGTAAGCCAGGCTTTTCTGCGTGCTGGCAAGCTGTTGGCCTTCATACACATCAAACAGGGTCACATCTTGCAGCAATGCGCCGCCTGCCTGCCGTATCACGGCTTCTACTTTTTCAGCGGCGACATCACGCTCTACCACCAGCGCCAGGTCTTCATGAATGGCGGGGTAGGTGGGTACCGGCTGCACGTAATACATATCCGGGATGCGGGTCAGCAAGAGGTCCAGGTCGAGTTCGGCCGCCAGCACCGGATGTTCGCCGCGGATATCGAAGCCTTCGACCACGTTTGGATGCAGTTCACCCATCAGGCCAAGCTGCTGATCGCCCAGGAGAAGGCGGGCCGTGCGCCCCGGGCGAAAAGTGGGATGGCTGGCAACCTCAACATGAAAGCCTTCTACGTGAAGTCCTTCGATGATTTCTTCCACAATACCCTTAAGATCGAAGTAATCAAGGCTCCCGCTGCCATCGTTATCTTGCCAATGGGTTTGATAGCGGGGTCCGGTTACAGCCAGAGAAAGGCGGGTTAATTCATCTGGCAGCGTACCTTCTTCGGAGGCCAGGTAGATTTTTCCCACTTCAAACAAGGCGATATGCGCTTTGAAGCGGCTGTTGTTGGCCATAATTTCCAGAGTAGAAGCGAGCAGGCTGTGACGCATGGTGACGCGGTCTACGGTGATGGGATTAGCCAGGGTGACGTAGGGGCGGTCATCGGGATTAACCTGGGGATGCCCGGCTAATAATCGGGCTTCTCGTTCCGGCGTTGTCAGGCGGTAGGTGATGATTTCTTGCAAACCTTGTTGGACGAGAATGTCTTTGATGCGTTCTTCCTGTTCGAGAGTCGGGTTGCTGCGTTGGGGCGGCAGGGTGTCGCTCATTTCGGTGGAGGGCAGCTTGTCGTAGCCGACCATGCGCAGCACTTCTTCTACCAGATCGTTGGTGGTGGTGATGTCCAGGCGGAAATCCGGGCTGGTGACGAGCAGAGAATCGCCGTTATCGACAACCGTGAATTCCAGCGCTTCCAGCATTCGTTTGATCTCGGCGCTGCTCAGGTCGATGCCGCCAATGCGTTTGACTTCAGCGGCGGTGAGGGTGATGGGGGTGACGGCGGGCGGATTGGGATAATAGTCGATAACACCCTGCCACACGGTTCCGCCAGCCAGGGTGCGCAGCAGTTCAGCGGCGCGTTTAGCCCCCAGGATGGCCTGGCTGGGATGCACGCCGCGGCTGAAGCGGAAGCCGGCTTCGGTGTTGATTTTCATGAGGGTGGCGCTGCGGCGGATGTTGATGAAGTTCCAGGCGGCGGCTTCCAGCAGGACGTTGGTGGTGGCGCTTTGGATTTCGCTGTCTTCGCCGCCCATGATGCCGCCCAGGCTGAGCGGTCCGGCCGGATCGGTGACGAGGATGGTGGAGGGCGGCAGTTCGCGCTTGACGCCGTCCAGGGTAGTGACGGTTTCGCCCAGTTTGGGCAGGCGGGTGATGATATGAACGGGACCGTCGGGGCCGTTATAGGCGTCGGCGCGCCGGCGCAGGAAGTCGTAGTCGAAGGTGTGGTTGGGTTCGCCCATTTCCAGCATGACGTAGTTGGAGATGTCTACGACGACGTTGATGGGGCGCTGTCCGGCAAGTTTAAGACGGCGCTGGAGCCACTGCGGGCTGGGTTTTTGCACCACGCCACTGATGATGAAGGCGGTGAAGCGCGGGTTGAGGTCGGGATGTTCGGTGGTGATGACCACTTTGCCATCGGCGGGCGGGCCGTCCATGACGACGTCGTAGCTGGGGTAGCGCACTTGTTGGCCGGTGAGGGCGGCGACTTCGCGGGCAACGCCGATGATGGAGGCGCAGCGGGCGATGTTGGGGATGATGTCGATGCTGATGACGGCGTCGCCCAGGACATCTTGGATGGACGTGCCGGGGGTGTATTCGCCGTCCAGGATGAGGATGCCTTCGTGGTCGTCGCTGAGTCCGAGTTCTTTTTCAGAGCATAACATGCAGCGGTTGTGGATGCCGCGTAACGGCCGTCCTTTCAATTTCGCCTTAACCTGGCCTTCTTTATGGCCGTCGTACAGTTCCGCGCCTTCCATGGCGAAGGGGGAGTAGAGCTTGAGCGCACTGATGTCGCCCTGTCCGAGGTATTGGAAGAGGTTGGGCGCGCCGGTGACGGTGATTTCCGGTTCGCTGCTTCCGTATTCAACAGTCGCCAGGACCAGTTTGTCGGCGTTGGGGTGCTGTTCGACTTTGAGAATGTGGCCTATTTTGACGAGGTCACGGTCCCAGATGAGCCGGTTTTTGTCGTTACCGCCGGGGATGCCAATGTAGTTGACGCCTTCGACTTCGAGGCCGGCGATGGTGAGCATGTCGGCCAGTTCGGCAGGGGACATGGGGATGTCTATGTATTCTTTGAGCCAGGAAATGGGTACGAGCATGAGATTCTCCGAATCATTTTATTTGATGTATTGCTTTGATTGATAAATAAGTATAGCCAGAGTCGATAAATGCACAACGACGGCCGTTTTCCCTCATTCGTTATTTTCTATAGTCGTTAAGATGATGGCGTCTACCGGGGGAGCGCCATTTTGCGTAACCGGCAGCCGTGTCAGCGAAGGCCAGGTGTACATACCTGTTTGGATTGTGTAGGTCTGGGCGCCGGCGGACAGGGGGATGGCGTATGCATCCCGGATGATGGCGTTGGCGTCCCAGGTGGATGTGGGATAGAGGCCGTGGTTGGGTTGGTTATCTTGCTGGGCAAGTAAACGGCCGTTTTCATCCAAAATATGCACAAATACTGTGTAGTTTTCCGCCAGACTGGCGTCCGTTTGCCAGTACAGCGTCAGGTTCAGGATGGGGTCATTTGCGCGTTCAATCTGGATGTCATGGCCCAGCAGGGTAATATACTCGCCTAGTGTAATGGTTTGCTCCGGTAAGACAGCTGGCTCAATTCCGCTGGTGTGGCTTTTTTGGCCCAGAAAAAGTTGGGGAAAGCGCAGAGTGGAAGCGGGGTCAAAGGCCGCGGCTGTTACCGGTTGTCCTTCTTTCCCTGGCTGCAAACTGATCTCCACCATGCCGGCGCCGATAACGGCCGTTGGCGCTATGTCAATGCTGTGAGACGTGATGTAGACATGCTCGTTTTCCCAAATGCTGGTAGAGGAACTGGGCAGCGGCCAGGTTTCTGTGGCGTAGACGACGTTGCCGGCGGCGTCCAGGACGCGCAGCTTGAGATAAAGATCAGGCCGGGAGTTTCCAAGCGGCTGCCAAAAGAGAGTAATTTCGCCGCTTTCGCCGGGCGCAATGCCTGCCGCATCGACCTGATAGCCGATGAGCGCCAGGGCGTCGCCAAACTGCACATTCGCTTGTTGGGCTGCCGTTACCTGCTCCGCGGCGGCAATCGTGGGCAAGGGATACAGCGGGCGCACAAAAGCGAACAGAACCCAGGTGGAAAAGGTGAAGAAGGCCAGCCCCACTGCCAACAGGGTCAGGCGTGGCCAGCGGCAGCCCAGCCATTGGTGTACGCCGATGGCCAGCAGCAGGCTGAGGGGCAAGATGATGGTCATCAGGTAACGGCCTTGCCCGGCGCCGAGCATGTTGAGTGAGAGCCGGAAAAAAGAGAGGAAGACCAGGAGAACGGCTGTTGCCAACACCACCCATGCCAACTTCGCTTCACGCGGCAGGCGCGGCCCTTGCCGCCAGGCCGCCCATAGGGTTCCCAGCAAAACAAAGGCGCTGCCCCACCAGAAAAAGCGGCGAATGGCAGCAGGCAAGATGATATGCATATAGCCAAACGCGCCCCAAAACGTACGTGACAACTGCCCCAAGAACTCGTGGCGGAAAATGTCCCAGGAATAGGGCGTCTGCCGCTCCATGTGGGCGAAAATTGTTAAAAACATATCCCAGGCCAGGAGATCCCCATACAAAATTTGGTTGCGCACGTACCACCAGCCCGCGATGAACAGCGCGATGCCAAAAACCGCAAAGCTTCGGGCGATGAACGACAGCCACGCCTTGTCCCGCCAGCCGATGAGCAGCAGGGTCAGGCCAGAGAGGGGAACCAGGCTTAGTCCAGCCAGTTTGGTGATGAGACCTGCGCCCAGCAGCAGTCCGGCAGCCAGCAGAGCCAGCTTGCCGGGCTGCTGGTAGATGGCGCGCACCATCCACCAGAGGGAAAGCGCAAAAATCATCGCCATGAGCGGGTCGTGGTGGAGGGTGCTGCTCATGAACAGGAAGGCGGGGTGGAAAGCTGTTAGCGCCGCGGCTGTCAACACAATCCAGGGATGGGATGGCAGCAGGAGGGTTCCGGTTTTGATAATGGCAAAAATAGTGACCAGTCCCATCAGCAAAGACCAGAGCCGCAGATAGTGGATGGTCAGGATGCTGCCCTGGTAGGGAAACTGTTCAGCGGGTGAATGCAGGGTGACGTTCCAGCCATTGCTGGGATCAGTTTCAGTCCAGATGAAGTGGGGATTGGGCTGCATCACGGTATTGATGTCAGCCGTTTGCGCCCAGGTGGAGACGCCGGCCATAAGAAAGTAGTAGAGGGGTGGGTGGTGGGCCATCCACACGCGCAGGGGCTGGCCGTTGTCCTGCCAGGGCTGAATGGGGATGGTCCAATTGTCACCGACGAAGCGCACGTATTCAAAGTGGGGCAGTTCGTCTACGCCTTCGCCCACCGGAATGATCAGGCTATAGGCCAGCGCCAGCAGGATGAACGACGCGAATAGACCGATTTGGGCGGCGCGTAAAGCGGGTGGGCGGGTGGCAGCGGCAGGCGTGTTCATGGCTGGCTGACGGTTGTGGTGATTAACCGGATGCTGTTTTCAGGCGAGAGGCTGCCGTTGGCGGTAACGGCCGTTAACCGCTGCCCGGTATCAGGATCATACATCCCGACAAAAATAGTGTATTCGCCGGCGGGTAAATCTGCCGGTATTTGCAAATGATGGGTGTCTGCGATTTGTTCACCTGCGGCCCAAATTGAGGTGGGGAAACGGTTATTTTGCGGCGGGCTGTCGGCCTGGGCCGCCAACTGCCCCTCGCTGTTGAGCAGGTGGACGAAGACCGTATAGTCGCGGCCATCCGGCTGTAGGGCCTCCCAGTACAGGGTAATCGGGTAAGGTTGGTTGGCCGCCAGCGTATCCGGCGCGTCAAAGCCCAGCAGTTTGAATTTGTCGCCAAATGCAGCCTCGATTTTAGTGGTTGGCGCGTAGAAGCGTGGGGCGGCAGGTGCGATTTTCAGAGGCGACAGCGTGTGGATGGTTCCTATCGGCGTGTCGGAGACAGTGACGGGCAGCGCCTCTGCCGGTCGGCCCCAGGGATACAGGGTGACGATGACGCGGCCCTGACCGGGAACGGCCGTTTCGCTGATGGGCGGCAGGATATGGCTGTCTTTAAAGGGGTGGTTGGGTTCCCAAGCAGGCGTGGCGTAACGGCCGTTGGTTGGCAGCGTGTCCAGGCGGCTCACCACTTCGCCGGAGGCGTCCAGGGTGTGCAAGGCAATGAGATAGTTTTCCGGAAGGGGAGCATCCGTGTCCCAATACAAGTCAACCTGAACGGACTCGCCGGGGGAAACGGCCGTTTGCGAGAGTTCATACCCCAGCAGGGAAATATGTTCGCCGAAGCGCACCTGGGCGGCATGGGGAATGGCGTTCAGGTCTGGGATGGCTTTGGGCTGGGCATATGCCGGTTGGATGAGCAAGAAAGGCGCCAGCGCTGCGCCACTCCCTAAAATTGCAGCCAAACCGATCCCCGGCCAATTCCGTTTACCTGGCGATACGGTGGCTGACCCCAACGCAATGAGTACGGCCAATGCGCCCAGTCCGGGAAAAAGCAGCCGCCCCTGATCCGTCGCCAAAAGCAGGCTCATCCAGCGCAGCAGCGATACGAAAAGCAGCCCATTCCACACCAGGAGCAGAATAACCGCCAAAACGGCCGTTGGCAGCGGCTTTTTTATTACGTTTCGCGCCAGCCAGACGCCAACGCCAATTAGAGCCAGCAAAACCAACAGGTTCACAAGCGTGTAAAAAATGGTGGGTGCGCGCACGCCGCCATAACCAAATGAACCCCAATAAGAATTCAGCAAGCCGCCGGCGAATTGATACAACTCTCGCATGGCTAAAGGCGTCTCGCGCAGCAAACCTCGATTGGCGAATAGGGTAGCCTCCCAGGCCAAAGGATCGCCATAGAGGAGCCAACTACGCCCAAGCCACCAGCCTGCCGTCACCAGGCCGCCCAGCCCTGTGAGTAGGCCGTTCTTGAGCAACCAACGCCAGGAGCGCACCTGCCACGCGGCCAACACCAGTCCCAGAAAAACAACGCCGCCCAAAGTCAGGCCGCTGACTTTGCTCAAAGTGACAAGCCCCCACAATACGCCCAGCCCTACAAAATGCCAGGCAGGTGAATTTGGTTTAAATAGCAACCTGATCAACCACCACAGCGTGAGCGTGCTAAGGGCGATCACCAGTGTGTCGTTGTTGACTGCCGCGCTGAGGAAGATGAACATGGGGTTTAGGGCTACAATGGCTGCCGCCAACAACGCCTGGCCGGGTACGACCAGCCGGGCGATGCCGTAGGCGCTGACAATCGTAACACAAGCTAAAAGGGAAGAGAGTAGACGCATGACGTGAACGGCCAACGCCGTGCCGCGGTAAGGAAAGGCTTCGGCGCGGGTGTGGTAATGGCCGTTGCTGCCGGCGCCTGCCGGTAAATCCCAGTTGACCGGCGCGATTTCCCATAAGTCTGTGGTGTTAATGGCGGCCGCGACCGGCGCCATCATCAAATAGTAGAGCGGCGGTTGAAATAACTCGTGCCCCACGGCGGGCAGATCGGAAATGATATGGGGCAGCTTTTTTTCTGTACTGAACCAGTCGGCGTAACGGAAATGGTCCATTTCGTCTGGCGCTTCAAAGAGGGGCAGGCTGGTATTATAAACAAGGCTCAACCCTATAAAAATGAGCAGCAAAGCCAGCAGGCCACGGTGACGTTTCATCGTAAATCGTGAAAATACTATTGGATTTGGGGAACGCATCACGCATTCCTAAAATCTCGAACGGTGACGACTAGAACTGCTCCAGGAAGCGCAAATCGTTGCCCCAGAAGTAGCGAATGTCGTCGATGCGGTATTTGAGCATGGCGATGCGTTCCGGTCCCAGACCGAAGGCGAAACCGGAGTAGACGGCCGGATCGTAGCCGCCGTTGCGCAGGACGTTTGGATGTACCATGCCGCAGCCCAGGATTTCGACCCAGCCGGTGTATTTGCAGACGTTGCAGCCGTCGCCATTGCAGATGATGCATTCCACGTCCATTTCAGCGCTCGGTTCGGTGAAGGGGAAGTAGTTGGCGCGGAAACGCACCTGGCGCTGGGCGCCAAACATGCGCCGGGCAAAGTCGGTAAGCGTGCCTTTGAGGTCGGTCATGGTGATGTTTGTGCCGACGGCCAGCCCTTCGACCTGGTGGAATTGCAGTTCACTGCGGGCGGTGATTTGCTCGTAGCGGTAGCACATGCCGGGCAGGATGACGCGGATGGGTTCCGGGTAATATTCGTGCATGGCGTGGACCTGACCAGGGCTGGTATGGGTGCGCAGGATGACGCCGGGCGTGGTGGTGTGGAAGGTGTCCCACATGTCGCGGGCGGGGTGGTGTTGGGGGATGTTGAGCAGCTCGAAGTTGTATTCGTCGGTTTCGACGTCGCGGCTGCGGAAGACCTGGAAGCCCATGTCGGCCCAGATGGCGTAGATTTCGCGCAGGGTTTGGGTGGCGACGTGCAGTCCGCCGCGCCACTGCCGCCGTCCGGGCAGGGTGACGTCGATGGCGGAGGCGCTCATTTGGGCTTGTAGTTCGGCGGCTTTGAGGACTGCCAGACGGTTTTCGTAGGCGGTTTCCAGTTCGTCTTTGACGGTGTTGATGCGCTGGCCGAATAACGGCCGTTTCTCTGCCGACAATGAGCCAATCTGCCGGGTCAGCAGGTAGATGCTTCCCTTGCGGCCCAGTGTTTCTTTGTACCAGTTTTCCAGAACGGCCGTTGTCTGTGCCTGTTCAAGCTGCGCCAGTGATTGTGTGTAGAGTTCGTCTAGTTGTGCCAACATGATTATTTACCTTTCTCACAATTATTCTATTTTTGCAGCCCGGAAGCTTATCATATTCTCGAGAAAATAAAAAAGACGCGGCTGTGGGCCGCGTCTTTTGAGGTTCAGGGCTGCTGCTTTCCTTTTTCAGCCGGAAACAATCTCCTGCGCACACGCGGCGGGGACGGTGTTGGTAAAAAAGAAAAAGCTAAAAAATCGCTGCTGCTTTGTCATAATGCGGGCATGATAGCACCGGGCTGCCGGTGTGTCAAGAAGACTGCCGCCGTGCTAACAGCGGACCGGCAGTGGTGAATAACAGGATGATGAAAACGGCCGTTATGCCCCATCTGCCATCTTTTGCGTGGGAGAATGAGGAAAGGGAAACGGCCGTGGGGTCGTTGCTCAGTGGTGTATTATCTCCCGCCACAAACGGAGTGCCTTGTAAAATCGCATCGGCAGCCACAGTCACTTCCAGGTTGTTTCCGGTCAGTGACACAGCGGTTGGTTCATTCCACCAGCACGCCCCACCAACGCAGTCCGTATCGGGCCGATCACCGGTGAGGGTAAACTGGTAAAGTGCCCGGTGGGCGCGAGTTTGCTCACATTCCGTGCCGGCATCGGTAGGCACGCTCACCGTCCAGTCACCACTGCCGTTGAGCACAAAGAAGTCGTAATAATCGGAACACATGGCGCTGGCGTAGGGATCGCTGCCTTTGCCGAAAGGGACATTTGCCAGACCGCGCCCGTGACTGACGATGACGCCGGTGCCACTGCCGGTGGCGGTGGTGAGGCTGGCGCTGCCCAGCGTTCCTTCGCCCCAGTTATTGACCGCCGCGCCCAGTCGGTAATCGTAAGCATTGGTGTCGTTGACGCCAGTGGGAGCGATGGCGCCCCACCAGTTGTGGCGGGCGTTGAGCGCGCCGCCGCTGTTGCTGACGCCGCTGGTGAAGTTGGTGATGTTGTTGGCGTAGGCGGTGAGTACGCCGCCGTTCAGGTTGAATACAGTGGGGACATTGTCGATGGATGAGCCTTTGATAACGGCCGTTGCATCCGCCCCTTCTACCAATACACTCACTGGGGCGCCGTTGATGTCTACATCCTGCACCGTGATAATAACCGGATCGCCATCCGGTTCTAAGGGGTTATCTTTGGCGTAGACAGCTGCATTGCCTGAATTTGAAATGGAGAGTTGGGACAATGTGGCTGTTGATCGCCCGGCATTGCTGCCTGACACCGTTGGATAACCATCCCAATTGTTGATCCAAACACCGAAGTCCACATTGGTAACTGAACCACCTTGAATGGAAATGCCGCCAGGAGTGGTTGTAGTGTTGTTCCACATGTGGTAGCCATTCGTTTGTTGTGTGATGGCTGCGCCGGTAATGTTGTTGTTCAAGATGTTTGGGTTCAGATTACTTCCCAGAGATGTGAGCCACATGCCATCCCACCGGGTTCCCAGGGAATTATCTTCAGATGAAATGGTATTGTTTTCTATGCTTATTGGCGTGGCCGTGCCGTAAGCAAGGTTATACCAGATACCTGAACGTGTGGCTGAGATTGTGTTGTTGCGCCACATAGAAGGTTGCGTACTGGGAAGATGGGTGTTTTCAGAGTAAATGCCAACGGCCGTTCTGGTAATAACATTGTCCAATACATCGGCATAGTAGTTCCATAAAGGCACGATCGCCCTTCCATCCACATTGTTGTCTATTTTGTTGTTTGCAATTACGTTGCCCGATGAAACAGCGCCACTACCTGTCCAGCCCAAAAACGGCCAGGTATCAAAATTCTGGATAACGTTATGGCTTACGGTAAGTGGGCCATTGGGATCCTGATTTTGTGCATATATACCGTAAGAAGCATCGACGTTTGCTCCATTCATATCTCCCCCCACCGTCGTGACAAGAGGGTTATCACCGTCTATCGTAAAGCCGTTGATAGTGACATTGCCAGCATTCACATAGACGTTGTAAAAGGTGGCCTCAGCAGAACTGATAAGGGCCGGTCGTAACACTGCTTCGGCGACACGCGCGCCAGTATTGGGGTCAATATTGGCATTGGGTCCGAGCAATTGAAGTTCCTTATACACGTTTAGGCTTTCAGCAAAAATGCCGGCATCTACCTGGATGGTATGACCGTCAAGCGTATCGCTGTCATCAATAGCAGCCTGGATGGTGCAGAAAGCTTCGCTGGTGTCTGTATTGGTAACGATACCGCTGCCAGCGTTTATGATACTTTGCCGGATATCCTGTCCGTTGCCGGTAAAGGTGTTGCTGTCGATGGTACTGTCGCAGGCATAAGGCGCGTTACCCCGGCCAAAATAGCTGGCGGATGCGCCGTCTGCCTGTTCGCCATTTCCGGCGGCGTTGGCGGTGTAGTTAGCGGTGGGATGCAGCCCCCCCTGGTGCTGAATGCCGATGTCGTTAGCGGTTATCGTATTGCCGGTGATAGTGTGGTTGGTTCCCTCACCTACTATGCCGAAACCTTCGCTTTCTGCGCTGGCAGGGTTTTGCTGTTGGTAGCCGCTGACAGTATTGCTGCGCACTACCACACCATTGGGAATATCGACATAGCCCATTTCCGGGTAAAAATCGCGGCGAAAGACGGCGATACCGGCATGGTCGCGTACGTTCATGGCGGGAGAGGCGGTGAAACTGACGGTATTGTTTTCGACGACGATGCTGCCGTCGCCGTTGTCTAG
>JAWOGU010000246.1:0-3462 GCA_046496595.1 Chloroflexota bacterium | reverse complement strand
ATTGATACCAACGTTCTTGTCCGCTTTTTCACGCAAGACGATCCGGATCAGTATCAAAAAAGCGTGCAAATCTTTGCCAACGAAGATATTTTTATTCCCGATACGGTTGTGTTGGAAACCGAATGGGTACTGCGCTTCGCCTACCACTTTGGCGCGAAGCAAATAAACGACGCCTTCAGAAAACTATTTGGTTTGCCCAATGTCAACAGCCGAGATACAGACACCCTTGCTTTGGCTTTGTCCTGGCACGAAGCTGGTTTAGATTTTGCCGATGCGCTCCAGTGGGCGCAAGCCGCCCACTGTGAACAACTGCTCACCTTCGACCAACGCTTCGTCAAACGTGCCGAACCACTACAATCTTGTCCGGTGAAGATGGTTGAGTAGGGAAAAAGGGAATACCTACGAACTTGCAGCCTGACTCGAATCAACTTTCAAAAGACGAGTTTAAAATGTGGAAACTTGTTTTTGTCATTTTAGTTTTCATCTCAACGGCTTGCTCCACTGTTTCATTTATGCCTGAAACGATAAGTGTAGAGGAAAAAAACCTACCTGACACAATTACTTTTACGGGCGAGGTAATACGTGGACAAACGTTTGAAAAAGAGATCTCGGATGATTTACTGTTTCGCCTGGTTCCATCCGAATATGCAAATATTGGCATTGACGGCTGGCAAATAAATATCATCAATAAATCATATCCGGATCATGAACTGGCATCCGTAGCTACCCCTCCGTTTCGAGGGAAACAAGTGCTAGATATAGTTGGCTGGCACTTCAGAAATGAAGACAATTCAGGGCCATTTATCTCTGGACCAGATGGACATTACCAGCCACAAGAAGTAAGAAGTTTCTACTTTGTTCTCACCGAGGAAGACTATGAGACTGCCATGGAAGCTATCGCGTGCATAATACATCCCTGTGATGATATAGGGGTTAAAGAGGCTATTCAGATCCATGAAGAGATAACTAAAGCTCGGGGCGAGGTAACGATAACCGATTTAGAATTGGGAAATTTGGTTGCAAGTGAACGTGCCTGGATTGAGAACATGGAATTTACAGTCGAACTAGAATGCCAAAATAACTAATTGTCTGTATGAATGTTCTCCCATACAAAAAAGACCTGGCTCAAAAAGCCAGGTCTTTGCTTTTTAATCACCCGCCAGCGGCAGCGGAATGCTGTCTACCGCCAAAACCCGCACTGGCGTTGAGAACGGCCGTTTCCGGGCTGGCACCGGCGGACATTCCCACGCCTCATCCGGCGTTTCGCGGCGTAAATCCTTTAGCTTGGGCAAGATGCCGCAGGCAAAGCAGTGGTGGCGGCAGTCTATCCGTGTTTCCTGCGCCTGGCTCATCAGGTAATCCTGCGTCAGAAACTTCCTGGTCACGGCAATGTCGATGTGTTCCCAGGGGAAAACCTCGTCAATCTGCCGCTTGCGGTGCGTGTAGAAATTGGGATCCAATCCCTCCGCGGCAAACGCCTCCGCCCAGGTCGCTTCGTTGAAATATTCCGACCAGGCGTCGAACTTCGCCCCACTGCGCCAGGCGCGTTCCACTACGTCTGCCATGCGCCGGTCGCCGCGGCTCAAGAAGCCCTCAAACAACGATTCACGCGGGTCGTTCCAACGCAGGCGCAGCCCCGGAGCGCGCATTTCCTTCTTCAGATGGTCCAGCTTGGCGTATACATTGTTCACGTCATCCATCGATTCCCATTGGAACGGGGTGTGGGGTTTGGGGATGAAGGTACTCACGCCCACGTTGACGCTGGCTTTTTTGCCGTGGAACTTGCGCCCTTCGGCCAGCACCGCTTTGGACAGGTCGATGATGGCCTGCACGTCCTCCATTTCTTCCATGGGATGCCCGATCATGAAGTAGAGCTTAATGGTGCGCCAGTTGCGCCGGAAGATTTCGCGGGCGGTTTCCAGCAGTTCTTCGTGGGAAACGTATTTGTTGATGGTGTTGCGCATCTTTTCGGTGGCAGCTTCGGGCGCCAGGGTAAAGCCGCCCTTGCGGCTGTCGCCCAGGTTGTCCATGAGCTGCGTGGAGACAGATTCGATGCGCAGCGAAGGCAGCGAGATGTTCAGCCCTAACCGGCCAAAACGCTGGCCGATTTTCTCCGTCAGTTCCAGCACGTTGGTGTAGTCGCTGGAGGAAAGCGAAAGCAGGGCTATCTCTTCGTAGCCGGTGGACTCCAGGATTTTTTCCATGGCGGTCAGCACTTCGTCGACGGGGCGTTCGCGCACGGGACGGGTGACCATACCGGCGTGGCAGAAGCGGCAGCCGCGGGTGCAGCCGCGCATAATTTCGATGGGCGCCCGATTGTGGATGGTCTCAATGAACGGAATGATGAAATCGGTGACGGGCGGCGGCATCTGGGCGACGATGGTTTTGAGTACTTTAGCGGGCGCTTCCGGCATGTTAGGCGTGATGGCCTCCACTGTGCCGTCTTCGTGATAGGCCACGTCGTAAAAACGGGGCACATAACAGCCCTCGATTTGGGCGATGTAACGCAGCTGCGTTTCGCGGTCCAGGTGTTTGGCGGCGCGCAGTACGCCGATGATTTTAAGAAATACTTCTTCGCCCTCGCCGATGACAAACACGTCGATGAAAGGAGCCATAGGTTCCGGATTGTAGCAGGCGTGACCACCGGCGATGATGAGCGGGTAGCTGTTATCGCGGTCCAGGCTGCGCACCGGCATTCCGGCCAGATCGATCAGGTTCAGGGCGTTGGTGAAGAGGGACTCGTAGGGCAGGGTGATGCCCAGCAGGTCAAAGTCGCGGATGGGGTGTTTGCTTTCCAGGGAGAACAGGGGCGCGTTTTGGCTGCGCATGAGGTCTTCCATGTCGGTCCAGGGGCAGAAGACGCGCTCGGCGAGCAGGTTGCGGTGTTTGTTGATGAGGTCGTAGAAGATCATCAGGCCCAGGTTGGACATGGCGATGTCGTAAATGTCAGGGAAAGCCAGGGCGACTTTGAAGTCAACGTCATCCCAGTTTTTGACGATCTGATTGTATTCGCCGCCTGTGTAGCGGCCCGGTTTGTCGACGCGAAGCAAGTTGCGTTCCAGGAAGTTGTCGATTTGAGCAGGCGTCATCATAGTTGCACCATTTTAGCATTAAGGTGACAGTCAACTCAAAGTTGACTGTCACCTCGTTTGTCGATATTTTTATGATTATTTTGAGATTATTTTATTATAGGTAATTGGCGGTAAGTTTCCAAATTATTTTCATTTTGGAGAATTCTGTAGAGCAGTTGCTGTATCTGGTAGGGGTAGTTCGCGAACCGCCCTTGCATTTGTTGTAACTTCCCGGAAGCTGTTGGCGAAACAGAAGTGTAGAGTGGGAGCTTCCGGGAAGTGGACGGTAGTTAGAGGCGTATGACTTGAAAATCGCCGCTCCAGGGGGCCAGTTCTACCGCTTTCACCATCTCGATGTCGGGGAAGTGGATGGCAAATTTTCGTTCCTGAT
>JAWOGU010000197.1:0-28141 GCA_046496595.1 Chloroflexota bacterium | reverse complement strand
CCTGGGTTATCAACTGGCGCTGGTGGTGGCCGGCAGTTTGCTGGTGGCGCTGGCGGCGCAGATTGAGATTCCCATGTGGCCGGTGCCGGTGACGATGCAGACGTTTGCCGTGCTGCTGGTGGGCGGGCTGCTGGGCAGCCGGTTGGGCGCAATGAGTTTGCTGCTTTATCTGGCGGAAGGGGCGTTGGGGCTGCCGGTTTTTGCCGGCGGAGCGGGATCGGTGCTGCATTTTGCCGGACCGACGGCCGGTTATTTGTTTGGCTTTGTGGCGGCGGCGTTTGTGGTAGGCTGGTTGTGTGAGCGCGGCTGGAGCCGCAAGGTGGAAACGGCCGTTTTCGCCATGTTCCTCGGTACGGCTGCCATCTACCTCTTTGGCCTGCCCTGGCTGGCGCAGTTTACCGGCTGGGACAAGGTATTGCAGTTGGGCTTGATTCCGTTTATCCCCGGCGACGTGTTGAAAGTGATTCTGGCGGCGCTGGCGCTGCCGTTGGGGTGGAAGATTTGTAAACAGTGATGCGTGATGCGTGATGCGTGCAAGCTCTCACGAATCACGCATCACGTATCACGCCTTTGCGCATCACTCAGTACGGTCCAATTTTTGGAAGTCCACAACGGCCGTTTCCCCAAAACTTTCCCCTACCACTCCGACCTGTCCGACCGGCGTTTCCACGTCTCCCGACCACAGCCATTCTCGATTGATGCGGATGGTCAAACGGCCGTTTTCCGCCACATCCAGCCAGATCTCATTCGGTTCCCCGCCCCGGCGCACGTGGGGCCACGTCTGCCAGGGCAACATGACATTTGTTTCGTTTTCCGTCACCTGCCAGACGGACAGGTAGCCCAGAGGCGACACTGCCACTGCCAGATGGTCGTTTTTGCTGCCCAGCAGCAGGCCATAGGCGCTGTCCGCTTCACCTTCTTGGAGAGCGGCGGTCAGGCGCAGGCTGGCGGCGTTTGTCGGCAGCGTTTCGTCGAGCCAGAAGCGCTGCTGCATGTATGCCGGAATCGTTTGGGGGGATAACGGCCGTTCCGCTGCCCACTTCCCCACCGGTTTCGGATCAAACAAGCCAGACTGGATCAGTGCAATCATAACGGCCGTTCCCCCCATCAGCAGCACAAAAAAAACGCGCAGTGCCCTTACAAATGTCTGCACTTCTCTATGAACCTCCGTCACTTCTCTGTGTAACTCCGTGTTATTGTTTTGAATTATAGCGTCTGGCAAAAATTCTCGCGCAGTGCAAACGGTGGGCGGTTCGCGAACTGCCCCTACCAGGGAATCTGAAAATCTTCGCGCCGGAAATCAGGCGGAAAACCACCTGTCTGCATCAAATTTGCCGCCAGCCAACCCAGCGTGTCCGACGACTTAGCCGCCGAGCCGTTGCCGCCGGTCGCCACGTAAATATGATCCGCCACGCGGTCAATAAACGGCCGTCCGTGCGGCGTATAGGTGACCAAACAACGGCGCGTTTCAAATGATTCCGCCTGCAAATCGGGCAAAATCGCCTGCATCGCCGCCTGCAATGCTGGCAGCATCTGGTCGCTGTCGCCGGCCGTCATCCATTGGCGCATGGCAGGCAAATCGGCAGGCCACTGGTCGACCCGGGTATTGCAGCCAAGTTTCAGGTAATAACGGCCGTTTGGGTACAAAATCGGCGGCAGCATATAAATGCTGTCCAGGTCCGGATGGTCAACCTGATAAATAACAGACGGCATGGCGCTCAAACGCCGCGCTTCCACCTCGGGCACACGCGCCAGCAACGTCGTCTCTGTTTTGACGCGCAGCGGCAGTTTTTGCGGCAGCAGATCGTGGCAGTTGATAAAAGCGCCGGCCGCTGCCAGCACGCTGCGCGTCCAATAAACCTGCCCGGAAATGGTGGTGATGATGGCTCCTTGCGGCACAGGCTCAACGGCCGTTACCGTTTCCCGGATAATGCGTGTACCTTGCGCCGCCGCTGCCTTCAACTGCGCTCGAATCAACTCCCGTGGATTGATGTAGCCCGCCGGAGCCGGTTCAAATAGGCTGGCATACAACGCCGGGAAATACAGCCCTGGATGCGTCCGTTCCCGTTCCCAGGCCGAACCATAGGCCACATAATCCACGTTAAAATGCTCGGCCGTGGCCATTCCCTGCAAAAAATAAGGATCCATCGGCGGCGCGACAAATAAACAGCCCACCGGCTCATGAAAACGAATGCCGCTGCGCCGTTCCAAATAGGCATACTGGTTCACCGCCCGGATCGCCAGCGCCGACCACACCGCATCTTTACTGATCTGCCGCGTGATCCGCCCCTGATCATAATGGCTGGCAAAAACGCCGGAATGGGTCTCTATGTCCTCCGGCTCATCCGGGCCGATGATGGCGACCTTGGGCGTCACCCGGCTCAAGTAACGAGCCGCCGCCGCGCCCATCAGCCCTTTACCAACAACGATGTAATCAAAAATGTGGGTATTGTTTGGCTGAACCATTTACTTCCTTTGTCAAAAAACCGTCTAGCAAAGTAACAAATCTGCCCCAATCTTAACACGCCGCGCCGGACCAACGGGCAAATTTTCCCGCTTCTTTCACTCCCCGCCACCCCCAAGCCTTGGGGCAGATGGCTTAAGCCTTGGGGTAGATGCCTTAAGCCTTGGGGTAGATGCCCTAAGCCTTGGGGTAGATGGCTTAAACCTTGGGGCAGATGGCTTAAACCTTGGGACAGATGGCTTAAACCTTGGGGCAGATGGCTTAAGCCTTGGGGTAGATGGCTTAAGCCTTTGGGTAGATGGCTTAAGCCTTTGGGTAGATGGCTTACAAAAGTGCCGGGTAGCCGCTTTTTTGTTAGACTCCATGCCCATGATCGATCTGAGCGCTTACGAAATCAACCACAACAGCAGCGCCCTTTTGCGCCTGACCGGAGACCCGGTCGGATGAACGTGCAATCTCCAAGCTCTAATCCTATGTATGACAAAATCGCCCACTACTACGACTTAACCCATGACGATTTAACGGAAGATGTTGATTATCTATTGGCGCTGGTGGGGAAAACGGCCGTTTCCCTTCTGGAGCTTGGCTGCGGCAGTGGCCGGCTCCTGCTGCCGTTGGCCCGCGCCGGGCATCGCGTCACCGGCGTAGACAATTCGCCTGCCATGCTGGCCCGCGCCCAAACGCGGCTGGCGGCGGAACCGGAGAGCGTGCAGCAGCGCGTTACCCTGCTGGCAGCAGACATGACTCAATTCGACGCCCCGGCCAATGCCTTTGATTGGGCGATTCTGCCCTACAATACCTTTATGCACCTCGATTCAGCCCAGATGAGCGCGGCGCTGGCCCGGATACACAAGAGTTTGGCGGGAAACGGCCGTTTATTCATTGACCTCATCAACCCCGCCGCCATGGCGGCAACGCCCAACGACCGCCTGCTCACCCTGGAAAGCACCTTCACCGATCCCAAAACCGGTCACATCGTCGTGCAGCAGTCCAGCAGCCAACTTGATGTCAACGCCCAAATCCTGCGCATCACCTGGCTCTACGACGCCTCGCCGCCCGCCGGCGGCCCCATCCAGCGCACCATCGCCCAGGCCGACTACCATTACCGGTACCCACACCAGCTCGAACTACTCCTCCACGACGCCGGTTTCCATCTCGCCAGCCTCAGCGGCGGCTATGACGGCGAACCTTACATCGAAGAAAGCGAACGGCTTCTGATTGTGGCCGAAAAACAGTAAACAATTGGACCTATCTTGGAGATCGGTCCAATCAAAAAAGCGGGGATTAGCAGATTTCAGGATTTTTCAATCCCCCAATCTCCTAATCCCCGCTCAAAAAATCGCGGGAAACCCCAACGCGCTATGAAATCTTCAAATCAATGCCCGGCTCCGGGTCGGCCTGCGCCAGTCTGAGGCGCACAAAGGTCCAGGGCGCAAAATAGGTGATCCACAAACCCACGATCACATAACGCACCACGCGCAAGCTGAGCGCCAACCACAATGGTTCAGCAGGGATAAGAACCCGCAGTCCGGCCCATAAAGCAATTGTTATCGCTATACCAAACAGGTAACGCACTGCTCGCAGCCAAATTTTGCCATCCACCTTAAAGCGAATCCGGCTGCCTTCCAGGATTAGCCCGACGCCGGCGCCCAACAACATGCCAACGGCCGTTGCCACTCCTTCCAGTCCAGCCAATTCTGCCTCAGGCACATAAACCGCCCAGGACACACTCAAATCCGGTTCCCCAATCACCAGCCGAATGATGCCAAAAATCGTGGCATAAATAATGGGTACCAGCATCACCAACAGCAGTTTCTGGCCTAAAATACGCTTTTCAAAGCCCTTGCTGTAATTGCGATACCATACCACGTAAATCAGCAGCACCAGGGCGGCAAGGACAAAACCCACCACCGCGTCATGCGGAAAATGTGCGCCCAAATAAATCCGGCTCAGCGCCATCAGAAAAATCATCACAAAGGCAAACACCCAGGCCCACCAGCGCCGGATCCACAAAGCCAGGAACAAATACGTCACCGTCGCCAACTGCACATGCCCGCTGGGCACGCCATAGCTTGTTTCCTCCCACATTTCCAAACTGGGATCAAACCAAAACGGCCGTGGACCCCGAAAAGCCACCTTAAACATAGGATTCAAAGCATTGACCACCAAAAACACATAGGCAAAAATCTTGCCCATCTTTTTATGAATACACCAATAAATCAACGGGAACAGGGCCAGATAATATTCTTCAAGCCCCAACCTGCTGACAAACACAAAGAAACCCGCCAACTGCGGATAAGTTTCCTGCAGATAACGGGTCAAATTCACTCCGAATTCATAAATCGGATCCATGATTTCTCCTTGCCGCAAATGAAAAAGTCGCTCGCATTTTCTTCCCACGCACATTGTAACCTTGCCAGAAAAAATAAGCCATAAGCAAGCCAGTTGCTTCCTAGCCCCGGCAGATTATAATCAAGGGATGAACCTAAGTATGGAGGGAAACATGTCAGCGAGAATATTAGTAATAGAAGATGAAGATCGGATTCGCCAATTCCTGCAAAGAGGCTTGAGCTTCGAAGGTTATCGTGTGGATGCCGCCGCAGACGGGCCTACCGGACTGGATCTATTCCGAGAAAGTCCCCCGGACCTCGTTTTGTTGGACCTGATGCTCCCTGGCATGGATGGCCTGGAAGTATGTCGCCGCATTCGGGCGGCCAGCGAAATTCCCATCCTCATGCTCACGGCAAAAGAAACCATCGAAGACCGTGTCATCGGTTTGGATGCTGGTGCAGACGATTATCTGGTGAAACCCTTCGCCTTTGATGAATTGGTCGCGCGGGTGCGCGCCCTGCTGCGCCGTGTCCAACCCGCTAAACCCCAGGTCTACCGCTTCGCCGAGCTAGAACTGGACACAGGCACACGCCAGGGCAAACGCGGCGAAAACACCTTCGACCTCACCGCCAAAGAATATGAACTGCTGGAACTTTTCATGCGGCATCCACGCCAGGTTCTCACCCGTGAAGTTATTTTCGACCGGGTCTGGGACTACGACTTTGGCGGTGAAAGCAACATTATCGAAGTCTACGTTCGTTACCTGCGCCAGAAAACAGAAGCGGGCAACGCCTCCCGTCTCATCCATACCGTGCGTGGCATTGGTTATGTTTTACGTGAAGATTCATAACCACCCATTGCAGCCCATAATCAGATGTTGGCAAGATTCGTTTGCAAACAGCTTTTCATAAACAGAACGATACCTTACAGGCAAGCGCAGTTTTTTGGGCCTCAAAATAAACACCATAAAAACTGCGCTTGTCTGGACAAAACAGGTCTATAAAAACACTTGTCTATTCAAAATCGTTTGCTGTTAATTTATACCCTGATTTTTTCGGCCGCATTCATCATCTTTGCCTTGATTATCTATTTCTTGCCCAGCAGTAGAATCCTGGCGGAAATTGATCGCGATCTGGAAACATTAGCTTCTGAAGTCGTGCGCCCAGGTAATTTTGAAATGGGGCCAGGCGGTGTTGTGCGCGTGTCCATCCCAGAAAATCTGGTCACACTGCGCACCGCGTCTACATTCCTCATTATTACAGACGCCAATGGCGAAATCCTGGCCCGTTCCGGCAATCTCGCCGGCTTCGATGGCTTATTAGACGTCAATGGTCTGCGAAACGAACCTGACTTCACACTGGTGAACCCTGAAAACACCTCGGTCCGGGTTTACTCGCAGCCCATTTACCTGGCAAACGACCCTGCCCAAACTATCGTTGGGCATCTGCAAGTGGGGCGGCTCATCGATACGTACAACAGCTTCAACCGGCTGCTGGCAATTGCCATGCTGGTGGGTTTTGCCGCAGCCACAGCCTCGCTGTTTTTAGCGGTATGGCTCACACCGAGTCTTTTCCGCCCATTGGACGACATTGCCAAAACAGCCAACGGCATTACCCGCGCCGATGATTTGAGCCTGCGAGTTCCTTACGGCGATCGCACCGATGAAATTGGCGTATTGGCGCGGGCGCTCAACCAAACGCTTGAACGACTTGAACGCCAGTTCCAGACTCAACAGCGGCTGTTGGCAGATGTCTCTCATGAATTACGCACGCCGCTAACAGCCATTCGCGGCAATATCGATCTAATGGAACGCATGGGAGAAGGAGACCCGCTTTCCCTGGGCAGCATCCGCATTGAAGTTGATCGCATGACAAGGCTGGTGGGCGACCTGACCTTGTTAGCCAGGGCTGATGCGGGCGGACTGCCATTGGATAAACAACCCATTGAACTAGACAATTTATTGTTTGAGGTGTACCGGCAGTTCAGTATGATTGAAAAACCGGTGAGTGTGGTGATAACAGAAGTGGATCAAGTATGCGTAATGGGTGATCCGGACCGGCTAAAACAATTGTTCATCAATCTGATCGATAACGCCATTAAATACACACTGGATGGCGGCAAGGTGAATATCAGTTTATCGAAGCTGGATGGATGGGCACAGTTTCAAGTAACAGACACGGGAGTTGGTATTCCCCCGGAAGATTTGCCGCATATATTTGATCGTTTTTACCGGGTGGATAAGGCGCGCAACCGGGCGCAGGGCGGCTCGGGTTTAGGCTTGTCCATTGCCAAATGGGTGGCGCGGGCGCATGGCGGGAATATTCAGGTGAAAAGCGAGGTCGGGGTGGGCACAACTTTTACGGTCAGCCTGCCGGCTGTTAAGCCTTCTCAAGAAAGCAGAGCGGCAGACGGTGACCAGAACATGAAAACAAAAAGTAATTTGCGTTTGCCTTTTCGCGGCAAACACGAGACAGTGAAGTGATAGTGATGCCAGACAATTATCGGCGATAGCTGCCTGGTATCACTCATGACCCCCGTCCGATCCAATCAATTTTGACTGCGCCGCCACAGTAAAAAGAGGCCGGCGCCAATGATGAGAATGGGCCATAAGGCGCCGCTAACCCAACTCAAAATGCCCAACTCGGTCAGCAAAAAGTAGCCTCCGATCAAGATAAAGATCAAGCCGATGGTCGCCGACTTGCCAATTTTATTGGCGTTTGTTGATACGGTTTCTTGCAGATCTTTGATATTTTCTTGCATGACAACGGCATCTGAAGCGGCGGCGGTTGTTTCTTGGGGCATGACAATCCACAGGATGATATAAATGGGCAAGCCAATGCCGCTGGCGAGGGCCAGGAGTACAAAGGCCAACCGGACAAATACAGTATCGA
Source organism: Chloroflexota bacterium (assembly GCA_046496595.1). Taxonomy (GTDB): domain Bacteria; phylum Chloroflexota; class Anaerolineae; order Promineifilales; family Promineifilaceae. The sequence goes on along the minus strand of JAWOGU010000197.1, from coordinate 20,455 downwards.
CATTGAGATAAGCGGCAATGCCTCCACAAACACCAGCGATCATTTGATCTGTTTCACTGCGGGTTAACCTGGATTCATTCATGTAGGTAACCTCCTTTACAATTTTGTGTGATGATTTTTGTGTTGTGTTGGCCTATACGCCTGGTGTTTTTGAAAGTTGCACCACGTATCAGGCTGGCGATTTTTATGAGTGACAGCTATGTTGGGGATTAGAATCGGCTGAGTTCAGGACCAGTGGATGGTTAACGGCCGTTTCCGTTTGTTATACTGACCTGCTGTTTTATGCAATAATAGATGGTTGAAGAGGCAAAGGCGTATTTCATTATCAATTGTCTGGAAACAAAAAGTGGCAAGGCTCGTCCGATTCCGCCTGATACGCAAGTTGATGCTGGCAGGCATCCTGGTGTTTGTCCCCGTCATCGAATTGGCGTGGAGGTGGTGACAGCCATTACCAAAACGATGCGGATGTTTCAAGAAACGGCCGTTTCTACCAATAGTTTAAAAGAATGTGACTATACAGGTGTAGCCTGAGCTTATCGAAGGCGAAACCGGGCTTCGACAGGCTCAGCCCTCGTCTGGCTGTATAGTTACAAAAGAATTTATTGCGTAACGCGCAAAACGAATGGGCAAAAGAAGAGAAAAATCATGAACAGGAGCTCATCACCCGGATTAGGACAGTGGATCACCGTCACCCTCTTGGTCGCCGTCACTGTCTTCCTGTTGGTTAAGCTCTACCAATATGCCGGCGCCCGTGACTATTACCCCACCGGCCTGACTGTCGCCGGCATAGATGTGGGCGGCATGACCCCGGAAGAAGCCAGCACCGTCCTCAACAACCGTTACCTGGAAGCGCCTATCGTCATCTATCATAACTCAGACAGATTTGAGTTAAGTCCTACCAAAGCTGAATTCACCCTGGACCTGAGCGCGATGCTCAGTCAGGCCGATTACCAACGGTTCCAACAAGATTTCTGGGCTGGCTTTTGGGGCTTTTTATGGGGTCGCCCTGTAGAAGTGGATCCGGTGCCGCTTTACGCCACTCACAACCGCGAGGCTCTGCGCGAAGTCCTTAAAGATATAGCCACCCTCACAGACCAACCCGCTCAACCACCACAGCCCGTACCTACCACCATGAGCTTTCAATTTGGCGAGGCAGGCACCAGAACCAACATCGAATCGAGCTTTGATGACGTAGAAGCCGCCCTGTACCGCCCTTCGACCCGAGAAGCCCGGCTCATAGTAGAACCCCTGGACCCGGCGCGGCCAAACATCAACCTGCTCACCCGCCTGATGGTGAATTATTTGCAGGATTTTGAAACCATCAACAACGGCATAGCCTCCATTTTCATTTACGATCTGGAAACTGGAGAAGAAGTCGCCTTAAATGCCGACGCGCCCATGTCGGCCACAGATGTGATGCGCATTCCCACTGTCCTGGAACTATACCGCCAGATTGACGGGGTGCCGACGCTTTTGCAGCGCCAGCTTATCTCCGATACCCTGGTCATCCAGCCAGATTTCGCCAGCGCCAACCAACTACTAAGCATCATTTCCGGCAGCGATGATCCTTACGCCGGCGCAGAGAAAGTGACCAATACCATTCAGCGCCTGGGGTTGGCAAATTCTTACTTCCTCATTCCATTTGGCGAAGAGGCCCGCGCCGGACAACGGCCGTTAACCACTCCCGCCAATTCAGCCGAAATCATCCGTACCCGGCCCGATCTCTACCGGCAAATGACCGCCGAAGACATCGGCCTGCTGCTGGTGGACCTCTACTACTGTGCTCAGGGCAAGGGTGGAGCGATAACGGCCGTTTTCGCAGGCAGCATCTCCCAAGAAGAGTGTCAGGACATACTCAACTACATGTCCCAAAATAAAATCGAAAGCTTGCTGGAAGAAGGCGTGCCCAGCGGCGTGACCGTCGCCCACCGACATGGCTGGATCAGCGATACCCACACCGACGCCGGTATCGTCTTCAGCCCAGGCGGCGCCTACGTCATCGTCGAAATGCTCTACAAACCCGACTGGCTAGAATGGGAAATCAGTTCACCCATTTTGGCCGATATTTCCCGCGCCGCTTATAACTACTTCAACTACAACAACCCGTACCTCGGTGGAACTGGCGCCAACTAAACGTCATGCTAAAAGCTCTGCAAAGATTTCTCACCCTCCTGCTGTTCACCCTGTTTGCCCTCTTTTTGCTTTCTCAGGCTTTCCTCTACTGGCGCGGACGAGACAACATGCCCCCCGGAACCACCATCGGCGGGGTAGATGTGTCCAGGCTGACTGCGGCAGAAACGGCCGTTGCTCTCAAAGAGCAGTACAGCCAGCCCGTCGCCATCTATCACCAGGACGAACGTATCGAACTCAGCCCCCTGGACGTTGGTTTTGCCCTGAACATCGACCCCATGATCAGCGAAGCACAGGCTGTGCTAGAAGCCCAAGACATGTGGCTGGGCTTTGCCCGTTTTGTCCTGGGCCGTCCCCTGGAACCGCTGGGCATCGAACCATTGGAACCCATCCACATTGAACTACAAGCCGCCTACGATGAAATTGCCCTGCGCAAACAACTCAATACCATCAGTTCCTTCGTCGATCAACCAGCTCTGCCGCCGCACATCAACCCCGCCACCGGCGCCTTTGAAAACGGCGCTCCTGGCTTCATCACCGATATCGAAGCCAGCCTGCCAGACGTAGTGGCGGCGCTGCACAATCCGGAAAACAGAGAAGCCCGCCTGGTCATCATCGACCAACCCGCTCCGCAGTTCGACATCAATTTTTTGAAAACCAGCATTCAAAAACAGATCGACGCCTTCAGCGGCGTGGGCAGCGTCTTCATCATGGATCTGCAAACCGGCGAGGAAATTTCCATCAACGCCGACGCCGCCATTTCTGGCCTGAGCATCCTCAAAATCATGATTTTTGAAGAAGCCTACCGCGCCATCGACGGCCCGCCCAACGAATATGTGCAAGGACTGTTCTACGACACGGCCGTTAAATCCAGCAACTTCGGCGCCAACCTGCTGCTGCACGAAATCGCCGGTGAAAACAACACCTACCGCGGCGCCGACATTCTCACCGAATCCATGCACCGGCTCGGCCTCGTCAACACCTTCATGGCCGTACCCTACGACGCCGTGGCCCCCGCCACGCGCCAAAACACCTACGTCACCCCTGCCAATTCACAAGAAAACCTGCTCATGCGACCCGACAGCGCCATGCAAACCACCGCTGAAGAGATGGGAACCTTCCTCTCCATGCTTTACTACTGCGCCAAAGGCGGCGGCGCTCTGTTGGCTGTTTATCCCAACGAAATCACGCCGGAGGAATGCCAGGCTATCATTGACCTGATGGTGCTTAACGAAGAAGGCAATCTCATCCGCTTCGGCGTACCAAAAGACGTGCCCGTCTCTCATAAACATGGCTGGGATCTGGTAACACACGGCGACGCCGGCATTGTGTACTCGCCCGGGGGTGATTACGTCATCGTGGAATACCTGTCTCTGCCTGCCGGCGATACCAGCAACTGGCTTTCACACGACATCACCTTCCCCATCCTGCGCGAGATCTCGCGCACGGTATACAATTACTTTAACCGGGATAATCCATATCTGGGCGACGCCCTCTTTGAAGCCGACCGCTTCGACCCCGATGACCCCTTCTTCCAAAATCTAAACGGTGGAGCTGAAGAAATAGAGTTGGATGGTGAAACGCCCGAAAACGGTGAAATTGTAGAGGATGGGGAGGAAACGGTCGTTCCCATTTCCACCCCCGCCGCCACCGACGGGTAAGAACAGTGTACAGTTTACAGTGTACAGTTTCACTCATCATTCCAGGAGGATTTCATGAACTACCGCAATCTGGGCCGCACCGGCCTCAAAGTATCCCCCATTTGCCTCGGTACCATGCAGTTCGGCTGGTCAGCCGACGAAGCCGCAGCCTGCACCATCATGGACAAAGCCGTCGAACTCGGCTGCAACTTCTTTGATACTGCCGATGTTTACTCCAACTGGGTAGAAGGCAACAACGGCGGCGTGAGCGAGGAAATCATTGGGCGCTGGCTAAAGCAGAGCAGCCTGCGCCGTGAGAACATTGTGTTAGCCACCAAAGTACGCGGCGAGATGGGCAGTGGACCCAATGACCAGGGGCTGTCACGCGCCCACATTTTAACGGCCGTTGCCGACAGCCTGCGCCGCCTGCAAACCGACTATATCGACCTCTACCAGGTCCACTGGCCCGATGAAGAAACGCCGCTTGAAGAAACGCTTTCCGTGCTGACCGACCTGGTGCGCGCCGGCAAAGTGCGCTACATCGGCTGCTCCAACTACCCGGCGTGGCTGCTCACCAAATCGCTCTGGATCAGCGATGTGCAAAACCTGGCCCGCTTCGAGAGCCTCCAGCCGCATTACAGCTACGTGCATCGCGCCGAGTTCGAGCGGGAACTGCAAGCCGTGTGCGCCGATCAAGGCATCGGCGTCATTCCCTACAGCCCGCTGGGCGCCGGTTTCCTCACCGGCAAATACCGCCGCGACAGCCCCATGCCCGATTCCGCGCGGGCTGGCGGCGTGAAACGGCGCTACCTGAACGAGAAAGGTTTTGCCGCCATCGACAAGCTTGAAGAAATCGGCGGCGCCCACAACGCCACCATCGCCCAAACCGCCATTGCCTGGATTTTGGCGAACCCCACAGTTTCCTCCGCCATCATCGGCGCCAACAGTCTGGCGCAGCTCACCGACACGCTGAAAGGTGCGGACATTACCCTGTCCGCCGAGGAAAAAGCGGCGTTGGATGAAGTAACAGCCTGGGAATAAAAAAACGTGATGCGTGTGATGCGTGATCACTTACGCATCACGCATCACGCATCTGTTGTTAAGCCGTTTGCGGGACGGGGATGGGAGAAACGGCCGTTCTCCTTTCCCCCACCTGCTCTTCCAACAGCCTCACCGCCGCCAGCCGCCCAGAGATCATCGCCGTAGGCACTCCCGTGCCGGGATGGGTGCTGGCGCCCACGAAATACAAATTCTCATAACGCGGATGCCTGTTTTGCGGGCGCAGGTAGCCTAACTGCGTCATGTTGTGGCACAGACCATGGGTGGAGCCTTTCATCAGGTTGTAGCGCTGACGCCAGGAAAGCGGGCTGAAATTCATCTCGAATTTGATGTGATTCGGCAGATCGGTGACGCCAATGGCGGCCAGCCGTTGGAATAAGGCTTCCCGCGCCCGGTCCCGAATCGCCGTCCAATCCTGCGACTCGTCGGCGTTCAGGTGGCCGACGGGCACGATGCCAATCAGGGTGTCCTGGCCTTCAGGCGCCATCGCCGGGTCCAGGCGCGCCGGGGCGTGGACGTAGACGCTGGGATTGTCGGGAATGGTCAGCTCATCGATGATGCTGTCGAAGTTTTCGCGGTAATCGTCTGCCAGGAAGAGCGTGTGCGGCGGCAGGTTGGGGTACGGCTTATCGACGCCCCAGAAGAAGCTGACCACCGAACAGGAAAAACGTTTGCGGTTTAGTTTTTGCGCCATTTTGTCCTGCGGCAATAAGTTGTTGTAGACGTAGGGCAGGTCGGCGTTGGCTATCACGGCGTCGGCAGGCAGGAAACGGCCGTTTGCCAGCACCACTCCCCGCACCCGCTTGCCCGCCACCTCAATCTGTTCTACGGCCGTGTTGAACATGAACTCCACGCCCGCCTGCTGCGCAATCTGCATCAACGCCTGAGCAATCTGAACCATGCCGCCCCTGGGATACCAGACGCCATGCGCCAGTTCCGAATAAGGCATCAGGGAAAACGTGGCAGGGGCTTCAAACGGACTCAGCCCCATGTAAACGTCCTGAAAGGTAAACGCCGCCTTCAAACGTGGCGACTCAAAAAAGCGCGACATGTGCCGATAGTGGGGCAAAATTGGTTTCAACTGCGTCACCAGCGGCAAATTGCGCAGGTTAAAAAATTCCGTCGCCTTGCGGAAATCCCGGTTAACCAGACGTTCAATGCCCAGATGGTAGTGGCGGTGGCCTTCTTGCAGGTAACGGAGGAATCCCTGAAAACTGCCCGGTTCAATGGCTTCTAACTGCGATTCCAGGGCATTGAGGTCGGAGGTGAGCGCCAGTCGGCTACCGTCGTCAAAAACCAGGTGATAAGTGGGATCCACGCGCTGCAAGTCCAGCAAATCGCGCAGGTTAGCGCCCAGCGAGGCAAATTCCGCCTCGTAGAGCAGCGGCATGACCAGCAGCGTCGGTCCTGTGTCAAAACGATGACCCTCGCGCTCAATCTGGTCACAGCGGCCCCCGGCACGGCCGTTTTTCTCCAAAACAGTCACGCGCAGGCCCTGCCTGGCTAAATGGGCAGCGGTAGTCATGCCGCCAATGCCCGCCCCAATTACGACAACGTGTGGTTGAGATTTCATAATAACTCCTTTGAAGCGTGATGCGTGAAGCGTGAAGAAAGCCATCACGCATCACGCTTCACGCCTTTAAGCACGATCTAAGCGCGGAGACGCAGCGAATTTCGATTTATGGCGGCGGTAGCAGATGGAACCGAGCGCCGACCAGCCTGCCTGCGCCGCTGCGTTTAGCGTTTTAACGCCAGCGTATTCCGGTTTGAGCAGATAACCGTCCTGCTCAATCACGTCCAGCAAGCCGTCAAAACGCGCCATATACGCGAAACCTGCCAACCGGCAACGGCCGTTTTCCACCCGCATCAAATATTCCCGCCCCACGGCAAAATAGTCACGCGCCAGGGTCACGCGCCCCTGTACCCATTCCCGGTAGGCTTCATGCGCTACGTCCGCCGGACCGATGTCGTAGGCTGCCAGCAGTTCACGGGGCGCGTTGTAGTAACCGGCCGCCGCATCCTCAAACGTGTCGCGCAGCATGTGGGCGATGTGGGCGGCAGTGGGCGCCAGGTAACGGGCCTCGTCGTGCGGCGCGTATTGGTTATGGCCGATAAAGTAGTGCATGGCTTCGGTAACGGCCGTTGCCAGCAGGCGTTGGTATTCGGTCAACTCCGCCTGGGTGATAAACTGCCCACGCCGGTGAGTGTCGAAGGTCATCACGGCCATCATGTTACGCACATAAGCCAACAATCCGCTGTTGTTGTCGTGTTCGTCGCGCAGCAAATCCACCAGCATCTGCTCTTCGACGGATTGAGCGCAGGGCCGCACACCCCACAAGCTGCAATCCACCAATGCTTTCTGCCGTTCCAAAAAAGCCAACCGGTCAAAACCGGGCGCATTTTCCTGATCCAGCAGATCATCTACCCAGCGGAAATAGGCATAGGCGCGGAAAGCGTCGGCCGTTCGTCCCCTATCCACCAGGCATTTGATGGTGTAATAGGTTTGTTTGCTGGCGCTGCGGGTGATGTGGGCGGCCAATTGGGCGGTATAACAAAAATCAGGTGACATAACATCTTGAAGTGGCATGGCTAAATGTCCTCATGAGGATCACTCTGAGCGAAACAGATGGATCAATTGTAGGCAAAATGTGGACCTTAAAAACCGCGAAAAGTTTACTGAAGAACGGCCGTTGGGTTCGCGGTGGCTCGTCCAATACCTGCATAGGTTTTCGTGAAATTAATCACAGGCTATACGGAAAGGCAGCGGTGGGGTTGCAAAACGGAGTGTCATCAACGACTTTACTATCAAGTGACAGTCACCTCTGAGGTGACTGCCACTGAATTGCTGGAACGCTAAATTGTTCGTTTCTGAACCATGCCCTAAATCGCAATGATGTCAATGCGCTTGGTATCTTCGACCTTGAGCGTCCCGGCGCCTTCTACCAGAATGACGACACACGACTCATGCTCATCGAGATGGGCGTGCAACCATTGTCCAATAAACTGCCGGCGCAAATACGGCTCCGTTAAAATACCAGGATCAGAGACGTAAACTGGATAAATGCCATAAGAAAATTGCAGTTCCTGGCACGTTTTTTCATGCTGGCTGGGGGCCACAATCCATTGCGGCAGGCGGAACCGCGTCAGCCGCCGCACCGTTTTACCGCTGCGCGAGGGCGCAAACACCAAAATCGGATTCAGCATTTCGGCTGTCTCAAACACAACCAGCGACAGGAGGTCATGGCGATTGATTGAACCGGCCTGTTTCTGCGCCTTTAACTGGTTGGCAATGGTAAATTCCGGCACGGTAGCTTCTGTGTGCTGGGCAATGCGGGCCATGGTGGCAACGGTGTCAACGGGAAAACTACCAACGGCCGTTTCCCCCGAAAGCATCACGCAATCTGTACCATCCAGAATGGCATTGGCGACGTCGGTCGCTTCGGCGCGGGTCGGGCGGCGATTCGTCGCCATGGATTCGAGCATTTGGGTGGCAGTAATCACTGGCCTGCCCGCCAGATTGCAGCGGCGGATAATTTGTTTTTGCACAGCAGGTATCTCTTCAATGGGAATTTCAACCCCTAAATCGCCCCGGGCCACCATCACGCCGTCGCTCATGGCAATAATTTCATCCAAACGCGTCAACGCGCCGGATCGTTCAATTTTGGCGATGACAAAGGGATCGTAATTAAATTGAGCGGCGGCTTGATGAACGGCCGTTATGTCTTCCGGTCCCAATACAAAAGACTGGCTGACCGCATCCAACTTCTGTTCCGCCGCAAACGCCAAAAACTCCCGATCCTGTTCCGTAAAAGCGCTGATGCCCAAATCAATGCCAGGGAAATTCACCCCTTTGTGAGAGCGCAATTCACCGCCAACCTTGACTCGACACTGAACCTCAGGCCCTTTTATTTCGATTACCTTCAATTCAATATAACCGTCATTCATGAAGATGCTGTCACCTGGCTTCACCACCTGCGGCAGCTTCGGAAAATCAAGATAAACACGTTCATGATTTCCCACAAACTCCTCATCGGTTTGCAGCACAAACAACGCGTCACGCTCTAATTCAATCGGCTCTTCAGCCAGCTTACCGATACGCATCTTCGGACCCGGCAAATCACCGAACAGCGCCACCCGTTGGCCCACGGCCGCGGCTGCGGCCCGCACATGGGCAATTGTCTGGCGATGCGCCTCCAGATCGCCATGCGCAAAATTGATGCGGGCAATATTCATGCCATTGGCAATCATCTGTTCCAACACAGCCTGCGACTGCGATGCCGGCCCGATGGTGGCAATAATCTTCGTCTTTTTTAATGGTATATCAAGCATTGTTATCAATCAGACAAATCTGGCATAAAGACAGATTTCCCTATCCTCCCTGTTTTATTATTTGTGACCAGGCTACTGCATTTTGACAGCCGCCGGTTTTTTCAAATTCTTGAAAATTCGCCAATGTTGTTTCCGCAATATTGCGTAAAGCACGCGAGGTCAAAAAAGCCTGGTGACCCGTCACCAATACGTTCGGAAAGGTCTGCAAACGGGCAAACACATCGTCCCGCAGTACCTGGCTGGAGAGGTCCTGGAAAAACAAACCGCCCTCCTCCTCATACACGTCAATTGCCAGATACCCCACTTTGCCAGACTTTAACCCTTCAATCACCGCGGCAGTATCGATTAAAGCGCCGCGGCTGGTATTGACGATAAAAACGCCATCCTTCATACGAGAAAGGGAATGCTCATTGACAAGATGATAGGTTTCAGGCATCAGAGGCAGGTGCAGCGTAATGATGTCTGCCTGTTTTATCAGTTCCATCGGATCATCAATATATTCAACCAGATGCTCAATTTCAGAGTTACGATACAAATCGTATGCCAGAATGCGTGGACCAAAACCGGTGAGGTTTTTGATGACCGAAGCGCCAATGCGCCCTGTGCCCATAACGCCCACTGTTTGTCCCCGTATTTCAAAGCCTTGCAAGCCATCCAGTTCAAAGTTATTGTCCCGCACCCGGTTGTAAGCGCGATGGATCTGCCGCCCCAATGTCAGGATCAGGCCAATGGTAAACTCAGAAACGGCGTCCGGTGAATAAACGGGCACACGCACCACCGTCAGACCATATTCTTCAGCCGCTTGCAAGTCTATTTGATTATACCCGGCGCTGCGCGTGGCCACGATTTTAACGCCGCTTTCTGCCAACTGCCGGATGGTGTCACGGTCAATTTCATCGTTGACAAAGACGCAAACGCCATCGTAACCGGAGGCCAAAGAGGCAGTGGCGCTGGTCAGACGTGGTTCAAAAAAGCGTAAACGGTGACCAAACTGCTGATTGGCCTCGGCAAATGAACTTTCGTCGTACTTTTTGGTCGCAAAGATTGCTATTTTCATCATCATCAACCTCTTAAATACCGTCAAAAAATAAAGCCGTAATTGTTCAGAGATTAGAGAATAGAGGCAGCGTAACCTCTAATCTCCAAAAACGCGGAGTCATTGTTTTGCAAGTCCCCAACTATGGTCTGTGGCCGGTCTCCGACCGCGCCACTTCTGGTAAAAGTGTCAGATTATGCCCGTTACCAGTATACAAGTCCTTAAAAGTAGCAGAGCAATGTTAACAAGTGATTGTGATTTTGTTAACTCAACCGCGCCGTTTCAAAAATAATTGCACCACAAATCCCACTATTACCAGCACCACATAAACAAAATTGGCGCTTTCCGGATCAAGGTCTAAAGCATTCACAATAATGCCTGCTCCCGTAATGACAGAGAGGAAAATCAAGGCCCAGTCCTGAGCCAGCAGGACAAAGATCATACCAAAAATGCCGCCCACTAAAAACGCGGCGAAATTCGAGCCTAAACTCCACTCAATGGCGGTCAGGAACTGTACAAAAAAAACGCCGCCCACGATGAAACCGGTGGCAGCCAGCGCAAATTTTGTCACCAAAACGGAAGCCACCAGGGCAATGAAGCCAAACAGCAAACCCATGGCAATGGCAGAGCCGGTGACGACGCCGCCATCCGGGGCGCTGCCGATGTTAGCGCCAAACAAAAAGCCCACGCCAGCGGCTACCAGCCAGTAATAACGACCGCCAAATAGGAGCAGCGCTCCGCCAACCAGGAAGGGAATAATGGAATCAGTGGCTGTCGTCATGGCATACTTCTCCAATATGAGCAGCGGGGATTTTGGGATTGTGGGATAAAAACGCAGGGTATATCCTAAATCTTAATAGCCACGCTTGTGAGTTTTGTGGGGCCAATTGTAACGGAAATTCTCACAGCGGGCAGGTGTGGCAGAACTCACCTACAGGTTACGAATTGGGAAACGGCCGTTTCCTCACCTTCCCCACCCCATTCAAATCTATACACCGCACGCCCAAAACCCGGCAAACAGGCCAAAAAAACAAAACGCTGGTCGTTAAGGCCAGCGTCTGCATTCTTTTTGAACTTATCCGGTTGTCAATTTACGGCGTTAATTCGACGGAAACAGCCTGACGGTGAATCTGGAAACTACCAGATTTTGCCAGCACCTGAGTCACAAATTGTTCCGGCACATCAACAAAGGTGTGCTGCGGCTGAATGCGAATCGCGCCGATGGTTTTCCCAGGGATGTCGGCGTGGTACGCCAGGGTGCCCACCACGTCATTGGGACGCACGCCGTGGGTTTTGCCTTTGTCCAGGGTGAGGCGCACCATGCCAGTTTCCCGACCGCCGGGTTTACGGCGCTCACCGCTGGCTTTGGCGGCTGGATTTCTGGCGGGGCGATTAAGGGAAGAACGGCCGTTTCCATCCCGCCGCCCTCGTTTATCATTACGCTGCTCAGCACGCTCGTCAAACTCCGCCACATCGCCAATCCGCGCAATCGGGCGCTGCTTTTCTTCCACGCGCGCCAGTTTCAACGCCGCCGCCGCGATAGCCGCCACGTCATACCCTTCCGCCACCAGTTCAGTCACGATCTCTTTCTCACGAGTACAACGGTCACGGCGCAGCCACACCAGCATCTTTTCCACCAACGCGTCTTCACGTTTCTTTTGAATATCTTCCACCGTGGGCAAATCACCTTTGGTGATCTTCTGGCGCGTCATGCTTTCAATGCGGCGCAAACGCCCCTGCTCCCGCGGCGTAAACAAACTGATAGCCACACCCGTGCGCCCGGCGCGGCCGGTACGGCCTACCCGGTGCACGTAAACCTCCGGATCTTGCGGCAAATCATAATTAAACACATGGGAAATGCCATCAATGTCCAACCCACGCGCCGCCACGTCCGTCGCCACCAACACTTGAATCTGATTGTTGCGGAAGCGGTTCAGCACATGCTCTCTGGCTTCCTGGCTCAAGTCGCCGCTCAACGCTTCCGCCTGGAAACCACGCACCGACAACTCGTTCGCCAGTTCACCCGTGCCCAGCCGCGTTTTGGCAAAAACCAGGGCGGTCGTAATATCTTCCATTTCAAACAAGCGGGTCAGGGCGGCCAATTTATCCGCTTCCTTCACCAGGTAGTAACGTTGATCCAGGCTGGCAACGGTAAGCTGTTTGCGCTGGATTGTCACCGACTGCGGCTGGCGCAAATATTTATCCGCCAGACTGCGAATGGGACCAGGCATCGTCGCTGAAAACAGCGCCGTCTGGCGGCTGGCAGGGGTTTTGTCCAGAATGGTTTCAATATCTTCAATGAAACCCATGCTCAACATCTCGTCGGCCTCGTCCAGCACCAAAGTGCGCACGCCGCTCAGGTCCAACGAACCGCGCTGAATCAGGTCCAACAAGCGCCCTGGCGTGCCCACGACGATATTGACGCCTCTTTTCAGGCTGGCAATCTGCCGCCCATAAGGCTGTCCGCCGTACACTGCCAACACAGTGACGCCCATATGTTTACCATAACCGTAAGTGGCCTCAGCTACCTGCATAGCCAGTTCACGGGTGGGAGCCAGCACCAAACCCTGTACCTGATTCTGGTTAGGTTCCAGGTTTTGCAGCATGGGCAAAGCAAAAGCGGCCGTTTTGCCGGTGCCTGTTTGCGCCTGACCAATCACATCTTGATGGGCCAGCATAAGCGGGATTATTTCAATCTGAATGGGGGTTGGTTCGGTGTAACCCTGATCGGAGATGGCCTGTAACAGCGCCGGTTTTAAGTTTAACTGCGAAAAATCGTTCATGTTGCTCCTTGTTGGACCACAGGCACGCGATCAACAGCAGCAACACTGCCGCGATCGTGCATTTGTGGGCCACCTGGCTTGTGTTTTGATGAGTCCTGAAACGGCATTGCCCTCACGGGCAATACCCCATCTGCCGGCTAACAGCAGACTCATCCAAATTCACCAATGGAGCCTCGCTGTCGCAACAAAAATGCCTCGTCACCTGGAGAGGCATCTGGGAATGTCAAAACTTGTTTTTGCTAAAGTATGGGTTTCCTCTGCGGAGACCGGAAGAGAGTATAACACAAGTTGCGTTGAAAACATTATGAGAGTTTTCCAAACCGTTTTCTCGATTTTTTAATGGACAGGGATCAGTTTGATCCTTAATAATGAAACTGGAGTCTGGCAAAATTTAAATTTCATTCGTTTTACCTGATTCACAGGGGGTGCAAGATGCGACGGGTTTATTTGACGATTGGCTTATTGCTTGGCCTGTTTTGGCTGCTGATATTAACCGCGCAAACCTTTTTGTTTTCCACCTCGGCTACGGATACGCTGAAGCCGGAAGCCTACCTGCCCCTTATCGAGAAAGCGGCAACGCCCACCATGACACCCACCCCGACAGCGACGCCCACGGCAACGGCCGTTTCCCCGCAGCAGCCCTGGATCATCACCCATACCCTCACCCACAACGCCTACCAGTATGACCATCCCGACTGCCTGCGCCCCACCAATCCCGGTGATTTTGTCTATCCCTACCCGCGCCTCAACCATGACTGCGTTTTTCAAAAACCCAAGGTACAGCGCACCTTCCAGGCCATCAGCCTGCATAATCGCTACATCTCCGCCACCGTACTGCCGGAATTAGGCGGCCGCCTCTACCAGTTCACCGACAAAATGACCGGTCGCCAACTGCTCTACAACAATCCGGTTCTCAAACCAACCGTCTGGGGTCATCGAGGCTGGTGGCTGGCAAGCGGCGGTATTGAGTGGGCTTTCCCCACCGACGAACACGGCCTCAACGAATACCGTCCCTGGCAGTCAATGATCACCAGCACGGCCAACAGCGTCAGCCTCACCGTCAGCGATGTGGAAAGCCAGACCGGCGTAGAAGTGGGTTTTACACTGACGCTCGACGCCGACCACAGCTACCTCACCATCCATCCCTGGCTGCAAAACGACACCCCGCAAACCCACAACATCCAGTACTGGCTCAATGCCATGATCGCCCTGGACAACAATACCAGCACCGGACAGACGGAATTCCTGGTACCCGCCGAAACCGTCATCATTCACTCCACGGGCGACGAGCAGCTTCCCGGCGAGCATGGCGTGATGAGTTGGCCGGTCTATAACGGCCGTTCCCTCAACATGTATCAAAACTGGGACGAATGGATTGGTTTCTTCGCACCAGAGCTGCAAGCGGGCTACACCGGCATCTATGACCACAATTGGCGTCACGGACTGCTGCGCATCGTCGATCCGGCTGTCATTTCCGGTCACAAATTCTTTGGCCCCGGAACCCTGCCGCCCAGCTTGTGGACCGACGACAACAGCGAGTACGTGGAAATGTGGAGCAGCGGCGTCACCACCGATTTCTGGACCTACACGCCCCTGCCCACCGGACAGCGCCAGGAATGGACGGAGCTTTGGTACCCGGCCAGCGGTCTGGCAGGCATCCGCACTGCCAACGAACACGGCGCTCTCTGGCTTACTGAAACGTGGGAAGGAGTGACAATGGAAGTGGGAGTAACGGCCGTTACCCCCGGAACGATTCAACTCTTTGCCAACGGCGCTCTGGCGGCCTCGTGGCCGGTGCAGTTATCGCCGGGAACAGCCTGGCACATGCTCTGGCAGCAAGAACCGGGCGCAGCCGCCCCCTGGGAACTGCGCCTGCTGGACAGCAGCGACGCCATCCTGCTCACCACCACCTGGCCCCCTCCGTAAATTCAATGCCACACGATACAGTCACTTCATCCCTCATCGTTCATCCTTCAAACTTCTGTTTGACACCTAAAATCGAACGTTGTATCCTTCCCGCATATCACACAGCGAGGTCTTTGTACGGAATGATTTGGTAGTTCACCCCCAACTGGTCTTTTGTTTTATCGACCACGGCTAACGGCTGATTGTCCAGCAACTGGCGCAAAACGGCCGTTTCCCCCCTGCCCTACACCGGCAAATTGGAGGTGATCATGCTCACCGTACATCAACTCGCGAAATCATTCGCCCTACAAACCCTATTCCAAAACGTTACATTCAGCCTCAACGCCGGCGACCGCATTGGTCTCGTTGGTCCCAACGGCTGCGGCAAAACCACTCTGCTGCGCGTCATCACCGGCGAGATTCCGGCCGACGCCGGTCATGTGACCCTGGCTCCCGACTGCCGCCTTGGTTACCTGCCCCAGGGATTCGCCCTGCCGCCCCAGGCCACCCTGGCCGAAGTGATCGGCCGCGCCGCCGGTGATGTGGACATCCTGGAACCAGAACTGGCCGCTTTGGCCGAAGCCCTGTCCCACCAGCCCAACAACGAAACCCTCCAACTGCGCTACGATACGATTTTACAGCGGCTGACCAGCGCCAATCCCGGCCGCGCCGCCGCCATCCTGGCCGGATTGGGTCTGAACGACATTGCCCCTGAATTGCCTGTGAGCCAATTGAGCGGCGGCCAAAAAACCCGCCTTAACCTGGCGCTGGCGCTGCTGCAAGAACCCCACCTCCTGCTGCTGGACGAACCCACCAATCATCTGGACATCGGCATGTTGGAATGGCTGGAAACGTGGCTGACCGATTTCCCCGGCGGCGTGCTCATCGTCTCTCATGACCGCACTTTTCTGGACCGCACCGTCAACCGGATTCTGGCTCTGAATGCCCACAAACAGGAAGTGCGCGAATTTGCCGGAAACTACACAACCTATCAGGAGCAGGAGCAGCAAGAACAAGAGAAACAGTGGGCTGCTTTCAAAGATCAGCAGCAGGAGATCCGGCGCGTCAAACAAGACATCATGCGCGTAAAGGCCCAGGCGGCGCGCACAGAGCGCGAGGCCAGTTCCATACGCATCGGCGGCGGCATGATGAAGCTGAAAGGTTACAAAGATTACCAGCAGTCCATCGCCAAAAAGGTGGCAAAAAAAGCGAAGGCGCGGGAGCACAAGCTGGAACGCTATCTGGAAGACGAAGAACGGGTGGAACGGCCGTTACGCTCCCGCGGCCTGAAACTGGATTTCGCCGACACGGCCCACCTGGGTCAATCCGTGCTGACGCTGCGAGAATTAAGCGTGGGGTATGATGAGAAACGGCCGTTACTCCATCAACTCAATCTCACCATCACCCCCGGCGCGCGCATCATCATCACCGGTCCCAACGGCAGCGGCAAAACCACCCTCCTGCGCACCCTCGCCGGGCAGCTTCCGCCATTAGCCGGCGCTGTTGATCAAGGTCCCAGCGTGCAGCAAGGCTACATGACACAGGAACAAACCAGTCTCGACCCAACCCTGACGCCGCTGGAAACACTCCATCCCATCTTTGGCAGCGAAACCGAGGCCCGCACTTTCCTGTCCTACTTCCTGTTCACCGGAGAAGAACCGCTCAAACCCAACCGGGATTTGAGCTTCGGCCAACGCGCTCGCCTGGATCTCGCCCTGATCATCGCCACTGGCTGCAATGTTTTACTCCTGGATGAACCGATCAACCACCTGGACATCCCATCCCGTGAGCAGTTTGAACAAGCCCTGAGCAGCTTTCAAGGCGTCATCCTGGCTGTGGTCCACGACCGATACTTCATCGAGCGCTTCGCCACCGAAATATGGTGGGTGGAACACGAGGGCATTCGCAGAGCGCCAACACAATAGACTATCTTACACAACATCAGCGTGACCATCATCAGAGTTAGGGCAGTGCGTGCACCGCCCTAACTCTAATGCCCATTCCCTGTGAATCCCGCCATAAGCTTACAGACGAAAACCCTGGTATAGTTGTGGATATGAATGGATTATGCTAATATTTTCCAAGTTATGTGAAGCAAAATCCCCAGGCTGATCATCGGGAGAAAAACTATGAGCGAAACCGAACCAACCCGCGCCCAAATTCTTGGCAATCTGGTCCATGACGCCCGTTTAAATGCTGGGCTGCGTCACCGTGACTGCGCCAAAGCCCTGGGCATCACCGAAGACGAATTCAAAAAAGCCGAAGCGGGTGAATATCCCCTCTCCCTGCCAGACCTGGAAATCCTGGCCCTGTTCCTCAAGGTGCCGATGGGCTACTTCTGGGGCACAAATCCGCTGCCGGAAAAACAAGAAGTCAACTACACAGGTATGCTAGACCTGCGGCAGCGTGTTATTGGCGCCATGGTGCGCCAGCTCCGGCTGCAAGCCCGGGATTCTATTGCCAATGTAGCGGCACTGCTCAATGTTGACGAGCCTACTGTTCAAGCCTATGAAAACGGCAGCCAGGCCATTCCTTACCTGGAATTGGAGCAGTTAAGCCGTCATTTTAACGTCTCCATCAATCATTTTGTAGACGATCAACATGGGCCGCTGCGTCGTCACGAAGCGGAACAGCGCTTGCAAAAAATCTTCAGCGAACTGGACGTAGACATGCAAATGTTCCTGGCAAAGCCCACCAACGTCAGCTACCTGGAAACCGCCAAAACCCTTAGCGAGATGGATGTGCAGCGCCTGCGCCAGGTGGCCGAGAGCCTGCTTGAAATCACGTATTAATTGGAACCAGTGGCGGATAATCGGATCGATCACCTGACTAAAAGACTACCGACTTTCTTTCAGCCATTCTCTACAATTTGTGTTATCAATTTCATGACAGCCTTATACGCTGTCATTTTTATTACCGATAGGACTGGTGGCTTGTGAATACAGACAGCATAAATGATGCAGATCAATTGAAGGAAGAAGGGTTGAGACTGTTTCAACGTGGGGAACTGGATAATGCGGTCAGTGTGTTTGAAACGGCCGTTTCCACCTACGCCGAGCAGCAAAATCCGGTCGGCCAGGCAGAAATGCTCAACAACATCGGCGTTATCCAGCGTATGCGCGGCAAACACGACGAATCCCTGACAGCGCTGACCACCGCCGACACGCTATGCCAGCAAGCCGGCGACGTCAACCGGCGGGCGCAAGTATTAGGCAACATGGGCGATCTCTACGCCGGCATGGGTGACAAAGAAACCGCCGCCCGCTGCTACAGCGACGCCGCCGAACTGTTCGCCCAAGACGGTGACAAACAAAAACAAAGTCAGGTACTCAAAGCGCTCAGCCTGATGCGCATGCGTCAGGGTCAATGGCTGGCAGCCATGATGCACATGGAACAAAGCCTTGCCGTCAAACCGAGTCGTGGGCTGTTTGGCGCCCTGTTTTTGGGACTGCTTCGTTTTGCTTCAAGTCTTTTTGGGCGGTAATCATTCACATGCACGTTTACTCATTAAAAGAGACGCTCCGCTGGAGCGTCTCTTTTTTCGACTGAAATTAAATTTTCACCCATCTCGCGTTTCTCGTTACGAAAATTCCACCTCTGTCCCCAGCCAGCGTTCCACCAGATTTAAGCCCAGCACCGGACCCAGCCAGCCGCAGGGCATCACCAGCAGCGCCAGCCAGCCATATGGACCACTGGTTATAAACGCCCCAGGGTTTACCAAAGCCAGGCTGGGATCCAACCCTGCCGAGATGGATAACTGCACAAATAAAGACTGGCTCATGATCAACACTAACACTGTAACCAGTCCCATCCCCGCCACATGACGCCAACTGCGCAGCCGCCAAATACCAACTGCCATGATGAAAACCAAAGACCAGAAAGCCATATAAAAAATGGGCATGGGATTCTCCTTTGACGTTGAACGCCTACAGATTTCGGGATGGAACGAGAATGTTCTGAAAAGTATGATAACAACGGCCGTTTCACGCTGATGGATGTTTAGGCTACGGCCATGTGACGAAACCCTGCTGCTATTACTTTAACGCCTACGACAGCCAATTTGTTCCCGTCTTTCATCAATGTCCGGTATACTTGGTCCGTAAATATTTGAACGTTTAAACTGACTCAATGGAGGAAAATATGTTATCAATTGGCGATATTGCTCCCACCTTTGAACTGCTTTCGCACGAAAACAAACCCGTCAAACTAGCCGATTTTCGCGGACAGCGCGTCATTCTGTTTTTCTACCCCAAGGCAGCCACTCCTGGCTGCACCACCCAGGCCTGTGGCCTGCGCGACAACTATACCGCCATCCAGGCGGCCAACGGCGTCGTACTCGGCGTCAGCCCGGATACACCTGCCGAACTGGCAAAATGGCAGGCGGAGGAAGGCTTTCCCTATCCTTTGCTTTCAGACCCGGACCACGCCGTCGCCGAAGCCTACGACGTATGGGGCGAAAAGAAAATGTATGGCAAAAGCTATATGGGCATCATCCGCAGCCACTTCATCATCGGCGCGGATGGCGTCATCGAAGACATCCAGTACAAAGTCAGCCCCCAAGACAGCATCGAAAAAGCAGTTAAGTTCGTTAGCTAACACACCGCTAGAAGATTAAAGATTGAAGATCGGCGCTTGTGGTCACTCGCCAATCTTCAATCTTCGATTTTCAGGGAAGTGACCGGGACACTGTTTTCAGAGAATGGCTCGCCGTTTGCGGCAACGGCCGTTAACCGCTCCCCGGAGCCATCAGCCAACAGCCGGTAAAATCCAGTCACCAGTGAATAATTCCCGGCTGGTAAATCAGTCAGGTCCAGCGTTATCACATCAGCTACCACTTCCCCGGCTGACCATTGGCCGGTGGGGTAGCTGCTGCGAACCGGGACGCTGTCGTTTTGACGCAGCGGCGGCTGGCCCGGCTCCGTTCCCAACAGATGCACAAAGCGAGTGTAATCCGCCTGCCCATCCTTGAGCGCCTGCCAATAAAGTGTCAGCGTGGCCGCTTCCGCTGTGCGTGACAGGTCATAACCCAACAACTGTATCTCGTCGGCAAAAACGGCCGTTAGCGGCACAATTCCCCCTGGCGCATCATACACAGGCTGGTGTTCCTGGAATACCCAGGCGTCATTCTCCAATTGGATGGCTCCCAGGCGGCGGGTTAAAACGGCCGTTTCCGGCGCGCTCACGTCATAAAGCTGTACCATCAGCCGATATGGGCCAGCACCCGGCGACAGTTCGGGCAAGGTCAGCGCCAGCCTATCCGGCGTCCACTGCCTTGGCTGCCAACCGCTGCTCGGCAAAAAGCCAAACCCCGGCTGCGTATCCAACTGGCGCACCCACTGCCCCGCCGCATCCAGCAGCCGCAGCGACACGTTGTAATTGGCGGTCAGCGGCTGCGCCGTAAACCAGGCCAGATGCAAATCCAAAACCGGTTCCGGCTGGCGCTGAACGGCCGTTAACACCATCACGTCCAAATCCCTATGCGCCGCCGCCTCAGCCACAGTTCCGCCCAACACCTGCACCGGACGCAAAAACAAATCGCCGCGCCGCAGCCCCGAGGCCGTCAGCGGCTGATG
>JAWOGU010000107.1:0-6247 GCA_046496595.1 Chloroflexota bacterium | reverse complement strand
AGTCCCCGTCTGCCCTGGGCGGCCACGGTGATATTGGTAACGGCCGTTGTCACCGACGAAATCCTGATCGTACTCACCCGTCTGCAAGAAGCCGGGCGCAAAGTGGTGCTCATCTCATTGGCCCCCGCGCCCCCACCTAAAGGAGTAGAACGCATTCTCACCTACCACATCCCGGCCAACGCCCCCGCCTTCAAAAGCAGTCACACCAACCACGCCGCCACCGCCGCCGCCCTCAGCGCCATCCCCACGCCGGAATCGGTGAACAGTAGACAGTGAACAGTGAACAGTGAACAGTAGACCTCGCTGTAAACTGTAAACTGTACACTCTCTCCAGGACCTCCACATGCTCATCCAAACCGGCCCCCAGGCCAAACGCTGGCAAATAACCTGGGGCTACTTCCAACACGAACTGCTCTACCTGACCTGGCTCTGCATGGAAGCCGCTCTGTTCACGCCGCTGCTGGTCATCCTGCTGCGCTGGATACGGCTGTGGCCGACCGGGGCGCTGCTGGTATGGCTGCTGCTGCTCATGTACTTCCCTTTGAACTTGGCCCGTCTCATGGGCGTACTCACGATTTCCCAATCCCGGCAGCAGCTAACGCTGGCGCTCACCTTCTTTCTCACCTACTTGCTGACAGTGCGCACCCTGTTCTACCAGCCGCCTTCGCTGTTTGACCTGTCCTGGCTGGGACAGTTTGTGCGCAATCTGGCCGATTTCAGTAACGTACTCTGGCTGCGCGACAGCGGCTGGTTTCTGGTGATGGCGCTGGCCTGGTGGCGTGGTCTGCGGCTGGCAGGCCGCGAGTTCACAGTGTCTAGCGCCGGTCTGCGCCTGCGCCTGGGCGGCCTGGTGCTGATACCGCTCCTCATCTGGTGGAGCCTGGGCCGTTTGCCGTGGAGTCTGGTTCCGTTTATTGGGCTGTTCTTCCTGGCGGCATTAACGGCCGTTTCCCTCTCCCGCGCCGAAGAAATCGAAAAATCATGGTCAGGACGCTCCGTCTCCCTGAATCCCCGCTGGCTGCTGTCGGTCACTGTGGCGGCGGGATTGGTGTTGGGAACGGCCGTTCTGCTCACCCTCATCGTCAGCGGCCAAACCGCCCTGCTGCTCGTTGGCTGGCTGGCGCCGCTCTGGCTGGCGCTTTACAGCGGCGGCGCCGTTATCCTGAACACCGTTCTCATCCTCATCAGCCCGCTTCTGTTCGTCCTATCCTGGCTGGCGCAGCAAATAGCGCTGTTTCTGGTATGGCTTATGAACCGATTCGGCGGTATTGTGGAACTGCCTTCATTGAGGGTCGATCCCGCCGCCGTCACCCCGGAAGCCGCCCGCGAACTCATCACCAATCCGGCGGCGGCAGGCGGCAGTAAACTCATCGCTATCTTGCTAATGATTGCGGTGGCGCTGGCTGTTTCGCTGGCGCTGGGCCGCGTTTACCGGCAGGCCAAACTCGCCGCCCAGGAAGGCGAACTGGCGGCAGCCAGCGCAGCGCCAGCCGCGCCCCAAGCCAACTTCCGCGCCCGGCTCCAGCAGCGCTGGGAACGGCTGCGCGGCTGGCGCACCGCCGCCTCCGTGCGCCGCATCTACCAGAACATGTGCCAGGCCGCCGCCGCCAGCGGCTATGCCCGGCAGGCCGCGCAGACCCCCTTTGAATACCAGGCCACCCTCAACCGCGCCTGGCCTGAAAACCAGGCCGACGCCCGCCTCATCACCGAAGCCTATGTCAAAATCCGCTACGGCGAACTCCCGGAAACGGAAAACGACTTGGAACTGCTGCGTCAGGCCTGGAGCCGCCTGGAAGTCAATCGCCCCTCCGCCGAAGCAAAACAACAGAAGATCAGCTATGGCGTAGACCCGCGCGACAGCGGTCGTGAACGGCGCAATTGAGCCATGGAGTAGTACTAAATTCCCACCCAATTCTGGACCAAATCACGTGCTTTTCAAGCGGGAAACGGCCGTTTCCAACCCATTTCCCTCTCGTTTATTTCGTTTGACAGCCTCAATCATGTATGTTATGATTTTTTTCGTTCTAAATAACATAAAATTAACTGTAATAAGCTCAACCAAGGAGATTTCAGGATGAGATCCCGTACCGAAATGATGGTCGACCGCCTCAGAGACCTACAAGCAGGAACACCAGATATCGAAGCCTCCGCCGTCGTCAGCGTCGACGGTTTAATCATGGCCTCATCACTTCCCGCTGATGTGGATGAAGATCGGATTTCTGCCATGTCCGCCGCTATGCTCTCTTTGGGTGATAGAATTTCCAGTGAACTGCGCCGTGGTACCCTGGAACGTGTTTTTATTAAAGGCAGTAACGGTATCATTGTCTTAATGGCTGTGGGCGAGGATGCCGTGCTGACCGTGCTGGCCCGCGCCCAGGCAAAATTGGGCCTCATCTTTTTAGATATGGGACGCGCTGCCGACGATTTGGAGCGACTCCTCTAACACAAAAGGTCATATGCGAAAGAAACTTTCGCACAAACATCATCAACTGTAAATCCGAGAGGGGCATGTCACCTGAAATGACATGCCCCTCTCTCTTTTGGGAGAGAGATAGATGACAAAGTTTATATTCTTCACAGGTGGGGTTGTCAGTTCCGTGGGTAAAGGCGTCACCGCCGCCGCTTTGGGCAATCTTCTTAAAGCGCGTGGCTTTACTGTTTCCGTGCAAAAATTAGACCCCTATATCAACGTCGATCCGGGCACCATGTCGCCCTACCAGCATGGGGAAGTATTTGTGACGGATGACGGCGCTGAAACGGACCTGGACCTGGGTCACTATGAACGCTTCATCGACATCAGCCTGAACCAGGCTTCAAACGTCACCACCGGGCGCGTTTACGCCGAAGTGATTGCCCGCGAACGGCGCGGCGACTACCTGGGCGGCACCATCCAGGTTATTCCCCACATCACCAACGAGATCAAACGCTGCATTCACCTGGTCGCCCAAAAAAGCGACGCCGATGTGGTGCTGGTGGAAGTGGGCGGCACCGTGGGCGACATTGAAAGCCTGCCCTTCATGGAAGCGTTACGCCAGATGCGCTCCGACGTGGGGCGTGAAAACACCCTGTATGTACACGTCACCTTTCTGCCTTACATTGGCGCCAGCGGTGAACTGAAGACGAAACCCACGCAGCACAGCGTGGCCCAACTGCGCGGTATCGGCATCCAGCCAGACGTTATCGTGGCCCGCGCCGACCACGATATTCCAGAAGAACATATTAAAAAGATCGCCCTCTTCTGCGACGTGCCGGACAAGGCGGTGATCCCCGCCAAAACAAGCGACATTTTGTATGCCATCCCCCTGGAGCTGGAAAACACCAAACTGGCCGAGTACGTGATTGAACGTCTCAAACTGCGCAAAACCAAAAAGCCGGATTTAAGCGAATGGGAAGCGCTCATTGCCGAAATCCGCAAGCCAAAACAGCTGATTCGCGTGGGCATTGTGGGTAAATATGTGGAGCTGCACGATGCCTACATGAGCGTGCGTGAAGCGCTTTACCATGCGGGCATTCCCAACCACCGCTTCGTCGAGATTGAATGGATCCATTCCGGCGACCTGGAAAAAGGCAAAGGCTGGGAACAGTTTGAAGGGCTTGACGGCATTGTGGTGCCGGGCGGCTTTGGCGAGCGTGGGGTGGAAGGCAAGATTATGGCGGAGCGCTGGGCGCGCGAAAACAAAGTGCCTTATCTGGGCCTGTGCCTGGGGATGCAGGTGATGTGCATCGAATTTGCCCGGCATGTGCTGGGCACGGATGATGTTAACAGCACGGAGTTTGACAGGCACACCGACCATCCCGTCATCAGTCTCATGCCAGATCAGCATCATTTGACGGATATGGGCGGCACAATGCGGTTGGGCGCTTATCCCTGCAAATTGGAAGCCGGCACAAAAGCGGCCGAAGCGTATCAGGAATCGCTTATTTATGAACGGCATCGCCACCGTTGGGAGTTTAACAACGCCTACCGGGAAACGTTGGGTGAGCAGGGTCTGGTGTTTAGTGGTTTGTCGCCCGACGGCCGTTTAGTGGAAATTGCCGAGCTGCGAGATCATCCCTTTATGCTGGGCAGCCAGTTCCACCCGGAGTTCAAGAGCCGGCCCAATCGGCCGCATCCGTTGTTCAGGGCGTTTTTGGAAACGGCCGTTCGGCGGCAGGAAGAGCGTTTACATCGTGAGAATGGCAGCCAGCCCAGCGGCGTAGAGGAAACTGCTCCCCTCTAAAAGCATCATGTGAATACAAAAAAGGCGGCCTATTGGCCGCCTTTTTTGTAAAGAAAGAGAAGAGAAGAAAAAGAATCAAGTTGCGTAATACTGTTATGCAATTTATTGATCATAGGATAAAGGAATATCCATAATTTGTCAATATATCGCAACGGTATAGTTCATGCTCTGCTCATAAAAGTTTAGGCTATAATGTCCATATGATGATGCTGCGGCCGGTGACTGACGCTGATTTCGCTTTTCTCTACGGCCTCCATCGCGCTGTGATGCAGGAATACGTGGCGGCGACCTGGGGCTGGGTGGAAGCCTGGCAGGCCGAATATTTTAAAAGAAAGTGGGATCCCGACAAATGGCGCATTATCCAGGTGGAGGGGCAGGATGCGGGCGTTTGGGTCGTCGAAGAACGGGAGGGCGAGTTGTACTTGGGGCTGATTGAGATTACGGCTGAGTTTCAGGGACAGGGGGTGGGAACGGCCGTTATCCAAAATCTTCTCGCCGCTGCCCAGGCCCAAAACCGGGCGGTCTCGCTGCACGTGCTCAAAGCCAACACCCGCGCCCGCCAGCTCTACGAACGCCTCGGTTTTGCAGTTGTGGCCGAAGAAACATACCGCTTCAAAATGCGCTGGACGCCGCTCAACCTCAATGGTGCAAATAACAGTAAGCGCATAAAATAATGAAGGATGAATTTTTTATTCATCCTTCATCCTTCATCCTTCTGCTTTTCCCAAAGGAGATCCCATGCATTTCAAAACCATCATTGAACCGTTTCGTATTAAAACCGTTGAACCCATCCGCCACACCACACGGGAGGAGCGGGAAGCGGCGCTGAAAGAAGCCGGCTACAATCTCTTCCTGCTCAAAGCCGACGACGTACTCATCGACCTGCTCACCGATTCCGGGACCGGGGCCATGTCGTCGGCGCAGTGGGCGGGCATGATGCTGGGCGACGAGAGTTACGCCGGGGCGAAGTCGTTTTACAAGTTTGAAACGGCCGTTCGCAACATCACCGGCTTCAAACACGTCATCCCTACCCACCAGGGCCGCGCCGCCGAACGCATCCTGTTTGGCTCTATGCTCAAAGAGCACGACATCGTGCCCAACAACACCCACTTCGACACCACCCGCGCCAACACCGAATACCGCGGCGCGACGGCGCTCGACATCCCCATCCCCGAAGGGCACGACCCGCAGGCCATTTTACCCTTCAAAGGCAACATCGACCTGGACGCCCTGGCGCGCACCCTGGACGAGAATCCGGGCAAAGTACCGCTGGTGATGATCACCATCACCAACAACTCGGGCGGCGGCCAACCCGTCAGCATGGCCAACATCCGCGCCGCCAGCGAGATTTGCCGCCGCCACGGCGTGCCCTTTTTCATCGACGCCTGCCGCTTTGCCGAGAATTCTTATTTCATCAAGCTGCGCGAAGCGGGCTACGCGGACAAAACGCCGCTGGAGATCGCGCAGGAGATTTTCAGCTATGCCGATGGCTGCACCATGAGCGCCAAGAAGGACGGCATGGCCAACATCGGCGGCTTCCTGGCGCTCAACGACGATGCGTTAGCCCAAACCTGCAAAAACATGCTCATCCTCACCGAAGGTTTTCCCACTTACGGCGGTCTGGCGGGTTATGATCTGGAAGCGATTGCCGTGGGGCTGGAAGAAGTGCTGCACGAGGATTACCTGCAATACCGTCTGCGCTCCGTGGCCTACCTGGGCGACATTTTGACGGCGGCGGGCGTGCCCATCATGCAGCCGCCGGGCGGCCACGCCATTTATATTGACGCCAAAGGGATGCTGCCTCACATTCCGCAGGCGGAGTATCCGGCCTGGGCGCTGTCGCTGGTGCTGTATCTGGAAGGGGGCATTCGCTCGGTGGAGATCGGCTCGGTGATGTTTGGACAGCAGCCGGACGGCAGCGAGAAACCGGCGGCGATGGAACTGGTGCGTCTGGCCTTTCCGCGCCGCGTGTACACCCAGAGCCACGTGGATTACCTGGCTGAAGTGATTCTGCATGTTAACAGCCT
>JAWOGU010000131.1:0-6457 GCA_046496595.1 Chloroflexota bacterium | reverse complement strand
GGGATCTGCTCGGTGAAGGCGCGGCGGCGGCGGCTGGCGCGCATGCCCAGGTAGAAGATGGGCAGGTAGCCCAGGATGAAGCCCAACAGCACGCCCACCAGCGGACCGGCGCGCCAGGTTCCCAGCAGCAAGCCGGCCACGCCCACGCCAAGGATGAGCAGGCCGTACTCGGCCGCGGTCATGGACACGTCCGCGCGCGTCAGCTTGCCGGCCAGGCGGGGGCCGAAGCTGAAGCCGGAAAAGAGACGGTTGAGCATCGGCAGGCGCACCCGGCGGCCCGGCGCGCCCTCGCCCAGGTCGCCGTCCAGCGTCGCGCCGTATTCAGCCAGCCGCTGCTCCACCGGATCGCGGCCGCCAAACATGCGCCACATGGCCATGAAGGCCATGAGGACGGAGAGGGATATCAGTAGGGCGAAGAGCAGTGGTAAGGCGGGCATGGGTTAAGTGTCAAGTGTTAAGTGTCAAGTGTCAAGGTGTCGAGTGTCAAGTGTCAAGGTGTCGAGTGTCGGGTGTCAGGGTGTCGGCGGGTGTTGGCGGCGCAGGGGCCTCACCTGTCATTCTGAGCGGGTATGACCCGATTCTTGCTCTACCTCACAACACCAGCGAAGAATCCCGGTCTCCACAACACCAGGGGGATGCTTCCCTGTCATTCTGAGCGGGTATGACCCGATTCTTGCTCACCATCTCTCGCCATCCCCCCTGGCATTACATTAGGGCTGGACTATGAGGATGTGGCAACGGCCGTTACTGCCATTACTGACTACGCGCAAACTTACCCCCTCAACGCCATCCTCGCCGTGGACGACAGCTGCGCGCTGCTGGCGGCGGAAGCGGCCAAGGTTTTGGGCCTGTCCCACAACAACCCGGACGCCGCCCTAGCCGCCCGCGACAAACTGGTCATGCGCACTATGCTGCAAGCGGGCGGCTGCCGCGTACCCCACTTCCGGCGCTTTACGCTGGCTGACGATCCGGCGCAGGTTGCGGATTACGTCAGCTACCCCTGTGTCGTCAAACCGCTGGCGCTTTCCGGCAGCCGCGGCGTCATCCGCGCCAATAATCCGGGCGAATTGGCCGCTGCCATCACCCGGCTGGGCCGCATTTTGCATAAACTCAGCCCGGAAGCGGAACGGCCGTTCTTGGTGGAGGATTATATTCCAGGGATAGAAGTGGCGCTGGAGGGGATGTTGGATAACGGGGAACTTCATCTCCTGGCGCTCTTCGATAAACCCGACCCCCTCGAAGGCCCCTTCTTCGAGGAAACTATCTATGTCACTCCCTCCCGCCTGCCGGACGCCGTGCAGCAAGACATTCTGGCGGCGACGGTCCAGGCGGCGCAGGCGCTCGGTCTGCGCACCGGTCCCGTGCACGCCGAACTGCGCGTGAATGAGCAGGGCGCGTGGCTGGTGGAGTTGGCCGGACGTTCCATCGGCGGGCTGTGTTCGCAGACGCTGCGTTTTGGGGTAGACGCTTCGTTGGAGGAGCTGATTTTGCGCCAGGCGGCGGGGCTGGGCCTGGGCGATACCGCACGACAAAAGAGCGCCAGCGGCGTTATGATGATTCCGATTCCTGAAGGGGGTTTGCTCCGAGGCTATAGCGGCGTGGACGAGGCAGAAGCCGTGCCGCTCATCGAAAGTGCAGAGATCACTGCGCCGCTCAATAACACGGTCACGCCTTTACCGGAAGGGGAGAGTTATTTGGGCTTCATTTTTGCACGGGGAGAAACGGCCGTTGCGGTTGAAGCAGCCCTACGCGAGGCACATGAGCAACTTCATTTTGAGATTACACCGATCATAAGACTCAACTGAGAACAGTGAACGAGGAACTGTTAACGTTTGGTTGATCGGTTGTCAGGCAAACTTTGGATATGCTACTATAATTAAACCATATCTTCTTGAGGTTGAAGGAAATCAAAATGCCAACAATTACGTTGCGTGCTCATTATGATGGCAAACAAATCAAACTTGATGAGCCATATAATCTACAACCAAACACTTCTCTGTTAATAACAATTGTGCCAATTGCTCAAGATGATCGTCATGATTGGTTAGGTTTGTCAACTCAAGGTTTAGGCAATGCCTATTGCGAAGATGAGCCAAATTACTCACTGAATATGATCAAGGAACCAAATCCCAATTATGAAGCAGGGTGATGTTATTCTTACGCCTGTGCCACAGGCAGATGGACAAATAAAAAATCGGCCAGCTTTATTTTTGCGTGAACTTCCCCCATTTAACGATGCTCTCGTTTGCGGCATTAGCACCCAGCTTCATCAGCATGTCCCTGAGTTCGATGAAACGATTACGTCAGAAGATGATGACTTTGCTGACAGCGGTCTCATATCTAGTTCTCTCATCCGGCTTGGCTTTTTGGCAGTTATTCCCCATCATAAACTTGCAGGCAGCATTGGTTCAATTTCTCCCATTCGCCATAAGCGGCTTTTGAAAAATTTGAGCGATTATTTGGTTCAATGAATCAAGGGAGCCATGTGAAGTTGTGACCTGTGAGGCCAACGGCCGTTTTCAAATCCACCAATTCGCCACCAACCGGCGCATAATAAACCCCACCTGCAACTTGCATCACTGCCCCAGAATTATCTGGTGCCCACACAATTTCATCAGGCATCTCAGTCGGCATATCACTAACCCGTTCAGGCGGTTCATTGAAGGCAGTGCGCTGGTAAAGGCCGTTTTCTGGATGATTACGTTCAAACAAGCCATAACCAAAACGGCCGTTTTCCCAGTGCATCGGTGCCAATGGCTGCATGAGCGCCTCAATCAATACCACAGTCTCATCAAGTTGCATTTCACCAGCATCCTGATTGACGCGATAAGTTTCTCCTAAAACTCGTACAGATGGACGCGCTTTCAGTAGTGTCAGAAAAACACGGTCATCTGTCATCCAGGTCAATTCCCGTTGATGTGTCCCAGTCCCAGATAAGAGAAAGGCGTATGGAATTGGCATTAACTGTTTGGTGGGTACATCAAAGATAGCTGTGTCCACCACGCCTTCAATATAGCCTTGGTTTAGCACCATCAGCCAACGGCCGTTCTTCGCCCAAGAAAGGGGTCGATATCGCTGGTTATAAGCAAATTCAGGTTCACCACGCAGAAGCAATTCCGGTTCTTTTCCAGCCAAATTGTATAAAAACAGCCCGTCATCACTGCCAAAAACAAAAAGGTTGTTGTCTTGATGCCAAACTATCCCCTCACAGTAGAAACCACACTCATGCACTTTTTTCGGCGGTTGCCCCGTTCCTATTTCCATCACGTACAGTTCATTCAGTACCTTTTCACCTAAAGTCAATGATTCTGGATCACCAAGTCCCAGTCCGCTGATCGCTAAATGCCTGCCATCTTGAGAAAGCTGAAATGAAGGCTCTATGAAACTGTAGATAGCAGGTATAAGTAGTTGCGTATCACCTGTTTCCAAGTTGACATAATTCATGGCGTAGGTTTTGACGGTTTGAGTAACGGCCGTTACCGTATTAGAAATCTCCGTCGAAGCCACCAACTGCGCCACAATCGCCCGCTTGCCATCCGCACTAAGCGAATAATCGACCACATCGCCATCCAGCAATGTCACCACCTGCCCATCACGCTGCCAGCGCTTGAGTTTGCCATTGCCCACAAACAGCAAATCGTTGTTGATGGCGGGCATCTGCGCCGGATTGATGACAGGTTCTGGCAGTTCAGTGGGCGTGGCGGTGGGGGCTAGTGTGGGGGTTTCCACGGGCGTGGGGGATGATTCGGCAACGGCCGTTTCCCGCACCCCCTCATCAGCCGCCACCGTCACCCCTTCCACCACAATCGGCGGCGGCGGCCCATCCGTCAACGGCGTGGGCGGCGGCGGCAAAGTCGGTGATGGTTCCGTGACGCCACAAGCGGCTAAAAACGCAATCATTACAAAAAAAACAAGGGTAAAGGCCAAAACACGATACTTCATAACAACCTCGGAAAATGATGAAAGATGAAGGATGAGGGATAAAAAAACACCCAGTTTCATCATTCATCCCTCATCCTTCACCCTTAAATTAGTTGGTCAAACTGACCAGTCGTTGGCTCCGCTCAGCAGAACCAGTCTTCGGTGAGACGAGGCGGTGCAGGTTCAAAGATGGCGGGGGGCAGCCACAGTGGCACGGTCTGATCGGCCAGACAGTAGGACAGTTTTTCCACTTCGGCAAAATTGATGTAGGGATTGTCGCCAGCCTGTTCCGCCAGCGCGGCCACCTGTTTTTGCAGGTCATCCAGGCGCGGATCGGGGTGCCGCCAGCGGTAAGTGAAATCGGCGGGCGACAGCGGACCCAGCCATTCGCCCACGTCCGCATGGTTCAGCAGCGCGCTTTGCGGCGGGACCAACATGCGGATGCACAACTGCACGATGGGCACGTTGGGGATGAGATTTTGGGTGCGAATCCAGGTCAGCAGGTGGAGGTAATCCGCCAGAGTTGTCCAGGGGGTGAAGGGCATCCAGGTGGGCTGCACGGCTATCCCGGCGCTGCGCAATATGGCAACGGCCGTTTCCATGTCTTGCACCGTATGTCCCTTGTTCAGCCGCGCCAGAATGGCATCGTTGGCCGCCTCAAACGCCGACACCACAAAGGTCGCGCCATTTTGCCGGAATTCGGGAAACAGATCACGATGTTGGAGAATGTGCTCCACCTTCGTGGTAAAGTCGAAGGTGAGATGGGGGAACTCGGCGTGCAGAGCGCGGGTCACTTTGAGCGCGTGGCCCGGTCCGTTGAGGAAATCGGGATCGCCGAAGGTGATGTGGCGCGCCCCGGCGGCGGCCTGTTGGCGAATGTCTGCCAGCGCGGTTTCCAGGGGGATGATGAAGAAACGGCCGTTATACACCGGCGTGATGGGGCAGTGGCGGCAGGTGTGCAGGCAGCCCCGGCTGGCTTCCACGTAACCAGACAGAACCATGCCGCCGTTTGCTTCGTAACGGGCGTATTGGTCCAGGGCAGGCAAACCGGTACGGTCGGGGATAGGTAGTTGGAGCCGTTCCAGGTTGGGCGCGGTCTGAGACTGCGCGCTGGTGCCGCCGGGAACGGCCGCGCCATCCCCGCCGCCCAACACAGCCTGCACGAGTTCCAGTAACGGCCGTTCATACTCCCCCGCGATCACCGAATCAGCCAGACCGTCCAGCAGGTAGTCACGGTTCAACCAGGCGTAGAGGCCGTAAAAGCAAATGTGGGCCTGCGGATTAAGCCGCCGCACCCGCTTCGCCGCCTGCACGCCCAGGCGCAGCGCCGTGTGCATCGGCACGGCAATGCCAATGAACGGGGCAGAAACCACAGCCGCCCTCGGCAAAGCCGTCACCGATAAATCCGCGACCGTCACGTCCAGCCCTGCTCCATGCAGCACAGCCTGCGGCCATGCCAGGCTCAACGGCTGGTGGCCCATTTCGTAACAGGCAAGCAAGAGAACGTCTTTCATAGGGAAGAGAATTATTTCTTCCGTGGTGCGGAATTCGGCGGAGACCAGCCTTCTGGGGGTTGGCCGCCTTCGCCGAAGAAAAAGCGCTCCATCTCGTCCATCAAAAATTCCTGGGCGCGGGGATCGGCCATGTTCAGGCCGTAATGGTTGATGAGCAAGGTGGCCTGCTGCGGCCATTGGGCAAAAGCGAATTGGGAGACTTCATTATAGAGACGTTCGCCCAGTTCGCCGGGAAACGGCCGTTTGTTCAGGGCAGGCAGTTCCGCATCCATTTTAGCGCAGTGGACAACGGTGATCGTTTTGGTTTCTCGAGCCATTGGTTCTCCTTGAGACAGTGTACAGTTTACAGTCTACAGTTTACAGTATTCAGCAGCATTTACTGTTTACTATACACTGTTTACTGTAAACTGTTTACTGTAAATTGGAAACTATTCCTCAAATGAATGACATGAACGTCTTGTTTTTCGGCATGTTGGGCGAGTTTTCACGACTGGTTTTGCAGGCGCTGTTAGAGGCGGGTTTTGCGGCAGTGGGTGTCGTTGTTCCTGCCGAAAACGGCGGCGTCCCCATCCGCGAACTGAAGCCGGTCACTGCCGCTTCGGCAGGCTCAGGGCTGGCCTTCCAACTCAGGCCCGCACAAGCCAACATTGTCCACCTGGCCTGGCAGCGCGGCATCCCTGTTTACGAAGTGAGCCGCCTGGCAGCGCCCGAAACCCGGCAGACCCTGGCAGAACTGCGTCCTGACGTGGCCTGCGTCGCCTGTTTTAACAAGCGCATTCCGGCGGCCTTGTTGGCGCTGCCCCGGCACGGCTTTTTGAACGTGCATCCCTCGCTGCTGCCTCATTTTCGCGGTCCCGCGCCGCTGTTCTGGACGTTCCGGGCAGGCGTGCAGGAAACCGGCATCACCATCCA
Source organism: Chloroflexota bacterium (assembly GCA_046496595.1). Lineage (GTDB taxonomy): Bacteria > Chloroflexota > Anaerolineae > Promineifilales > Promineifilaceae. The sequence continues at coordinate 110 of JAWOGU010000131.1, read as the reverse complement.
CTTCATGGACGAGGGCCTGGACAGCGGCGACATTGCACTGCAAGCGCCGTTGACGCTACCGGACGGTGTTTCCGGCCCGGAGGCGGATGTATTGAGCGGCAGTCTGGGCG
>JAWOGU010000062.1:0-3870 GCA_046496595.1 Chloroflexota bacterium | reverse complement strand
AGCGGTCGTCTTTTTCGTAGCGGGCGCCGCCGCTTTTGCTGAGGCCGGCGCGGGTAATGGCGCGTTGGACGCGGTCGAATTCGGCCAGCGTATCAGCGCAAGTATAGTCAAAGTGGGTCAGGAGTTCGTTCTCCAGCCAGTCGTAGTAAGGCGTGTCGGGCTTGATTTCCAGTTTATGGCGCAGGGCGCGTGGCGTGGACGGCTGATGGTGGCGATAGGGTCCGCCCTCTTCGATGCGGTGGAAGATGAGACGACCGTTTAAATGGTTCTCATTCACGTAGCAGGCAAAACGGCCGTAATGCCGCTCTGGAACCAGCAGCCGCAAACCAAAGTTATGCAGCAGCCGCTCGATAGCCCCTTCCCAGGCCCGCTCACTGTCTTTCACTTTGAGTAGTTCGCCCACAAAAGGCACGTCGGCTTCGGCGATGGTCAGGGCGTCGAGGATTTGGGCGCGTAATTGTATATTGGGAAAGGGTATCTGGCTGGAACGGCCGTGCAGCGATGCCAATTCTTGCTCGATGCCGGTCTGTTTCTGAAGCAAATCGTTCTCAGCAATTTGCGCCCGACGAAGTTGTTCGGCGTCCGTTTCCAACTGCTGCTCAATTTGCGCAGTGAGTTTGGCGGCTTTCTGGCGGTTGCTGACGAAAGCGGCCTCATCACTATAGTCGGCTAGACTCAGGGTGCGGGCGATCTGGTCGTATTGGCGGGCATCGGCCTGTTTACGCTGCTGGCCGTGGCGCGTGAAGCGAATTTCCTGCTCCAGTTCGCGCAGACGTCTGCCTATTTCGTCGTTGCTGATGGCGATTTGTAGTTCGGTGTCTTGCTGCCGCAAGCGGGTTAGCTGCCCATCAAGCTGATTGAGTTTAGCCTGGGCGGTGGCGAGGTCTTGTTGGGCGGCGGCTATGGCATCCTTCAATAGCTGCCACTTTCTCCCGGCAAAATAAATGGGAATGGCCTCCTGGCAGCCGCGTAGGATGTCAATCTCGGCCTGCGCCGCTTCATATTTGCGGGCTTCATCGGCCAGGGGGCGCAGCAGGGCCATCTGCTGTTCTGCCCTTTGCATGGCCAGATAGGCCAACATCAAATTCTCGTAATGTTCCTGAAGCTGGGTGATTTTTTCCTGGGCGTCAGTTTTTTCCAGCATGTGCTGACGCACAAAGTCGTTAAGCTCGCCAATTTCTTTAATGGTGACGGTCTGGTTGAAGAGGTCGAGCGCCTTATCCGACCGCAGGCCAAACAGTTTGCGGAACTGCTGACTGTAGCGGTTAAATTGGTCTTCAACGCTGACCCCCTTGATAGTACGCAGCCGGTTTTTCAGCTCTTTAATCGTCTCGAAACCGCTGAAATGCTCATGGATGGTAAGGGGACATGTGGCGACAACATGGAATTTTTTAATGCTGTCCGTGAGCCAGAAGACTTGCGCCAGGGTTACGTCCTGATCGTAGCCATCGTTATGAAAGTGGGCCAGCAGCACGGCATAGCTGTTTTTGTCGCGCAGATATTGGATGTGGGCGCTGTAACCTTCGTCGGCTTGCAAACGACCGTAAGCGCCGCGCATGTACGTGTACTCGCTGCGTTCACGACGGCCGTTTCCGGCGGATTGGTTGTAGTTGCGCTTGACATTAGGCACCAGCAGAGTCAATAAAGCGTCTACCAGGGTGGATTTGCCAGAACCGTTTTCGCCAGTGAGAAGGGCGGTGTCGCCTGCGGGCTGGATGTACCAGACCTGGTCGTTGAAGGTGCCCCAATTATAGAGTTCCAGGGTGTGAAGACGAAAACCGGCGCGGGAGCGGCCGTTGCCGGATAAATCAAAAAGTGATTGCTGCATAGGTTTATTTTAGCGTAAAGGAGCAGAGACGCCTTTACTCTTTTAGTTTATTCTTCTTGGTAAGCTCGCAACTGCTCACGAATGTCCACCAGCGCATCAGCGGAAATTTTGGCTTTGATAATGCGGCGCACTTCGTAAAGGTCTTCGTTCTCATTGTTAAGCTTTTTGAGAAAGCTGACGTTTTCAACCTGTCGAATGGCGCTGTCAATGCGCCGTTCCAGGCGAGTCATATCGGTTTGTTCGGGGAAGAAAAGCTGCATCATCTCCTGAATTTGGGCGCGGCTGAGAATGTGGCGGAGTTCATCGGGTGAGCGGGCGTCGAACTGTTGGAGGCTCTCACGCAGCAGTACGCAGAGCAGCGTGGCGTCGTAAGTCAGGGGAACACGGCGCACAAGACGTGGCAAGTTGGTCAATGCTTCCTCATCGTCAGGTTGCGTCAGGTAAGCGTAGCCTTCAGCCTCGTCCAAGTGAAGCTGCAAACCGATGGCGGCAAAGTGGCGCTGGATGGGCGCGGCATAACTGATGAACTGCTCCCACAGTTTGTCGTCATAATAAACGACGCCTTGCAGCAATTTGAGAATGAGCGGTGCGTAAGGTAGAGTTTCTTCGGGCATGGGTTTATTTTACGGTTCTTTCTTAAACGTAACCAGGGGCAGGCGGATAACACGGCCGTTCTCTGCCATCTCCACCTCTTCCCAGGCGTTATCATCAATCTGGTGGGCCTCATTTTGGACGGCCAGGGAGATGTACGTGACCACCTCCGCCAAACCCTGGGTGATGGGATAAACGGCCGTTATCTCCCCCAATGTTACCAATGGCTTTTGCTCCAATAAAGCAGCAATGTGGCGGCGCAGGCGGCTTTTATCAACGTAAAACTGGCTGAACAGCGCCTCAAAATTGGCCGCTGACAAATCTGATACGGTGGCGGCCGGTTCTACATCGGCATAAGTAGTGGTGAGGGGCGGGGTCCACAACGGCCGTTCCCAGGGCATGTCAATCAGCGGTTCGGCTTCCACCCAAATAAAGGTCTTGTCATCGGGTGGATTGGCAGCCAGGGAAACGGCCGTTTGCTTGATACCCATTGCCAGATCCATAACCCGGCGTGCTTCCGCCAGGTTCTGCTCATCGAGCAGCTTGCGTAACTGCTCTCCTAGCCGCCTGTTCGACTCTACAATTTTGGTTGCAGCATCTATCAGGCTGCGCTTCAAACGGCGCAGGCGGATAGTTTGCACCGGTTCAAGTTGTTGCAGGTCGGGAAGTTGGTAGACGGCCGTTAACAATTCCTGCAACTCCTCCTGCCGTTGGGAGGAAATCAAAAATTCCCAAAAAGCATAAAAACTTCGCCCCTGGTCCGACTCTTTCAGCGCGGAATCCGCCTCCAGGACGTGGCGCACAATTTGCCCCTTGCGCGCTTCCAGGGCCAACTGCTGCTCCTGTACCTGACGGGCAATGGTGCGAAAATTCTCCTCCACCTCGCGGAAATCGGCTAGCAGGCGACGGGCCACATCGTTGGCCTCAAAGAAACGTTCTTTAATTTGAGTTTGTGAATACTGCTCTATCTGCCCGGTGGCTTTGATAGCGTCAATTTGCGCCTGAAGTTGTGCTTTTTCTTTTTCCAACTGGGCTAATCGTACCTCAACATCTTCTGTGCCGTAAGTGACCATTTCTTGCAGCAGATCAAAAATGCGCAAAAAGCGGGACTCTGTACCCACAAAGTCGCTTTTTTGCAGCTCCTCTACCCAGGCGATGGTGCGCTCTGTATCAGGCGTTAGTTCGTAGACAGGTTCATCGCTGCCTGTTTCGTAATAACGGCGCAAGAAGCGGTGGTCGTCGTCGCACCAGAGGCGCAGGTAGGCAACGGCCGTGCCCCCATACAACCCGGGATGGCTTTCCTGTAACGCCTCCAGATAGGCGGTCAGGTGTTCGATTAGTTCCGTGTGTGGAATTGTCACGCGCTGTTTTAGTTTGAACCGGGCGACCAGGAAGCTGAGAATGAGCGGCGCATTCTGGCTTTGCAGCAGCTTTACCGCCGCCGATTGGCG
>JAWOGU010000020.1:0-4253 GCA_046496595.1 Chloroflexota bacterium | reverse complement strand
GTTCCCTGCAGATAGGCGTTGTTAAAAGGGGTAATGACGCAGATGAGCGCTGCCAGGAGGAGCCCCAGGAAGATTGCCCGGAAGCGGATGCGATAATTGCCGGAGGCGCCGCCTTCTTCTGCGGCAGCCCTATTGCCGGTGGTTGTATCGGGTTCTTGGGTCCCGCTCAACGATAAAATGGAAACGGCCGCTATTAAAACAGGGTACGGCGCACGCGCTTATGAGATTCCTATCAGTTCGACCAAGTCGATGCACGGTCACTTGTTAGGAGCGACAGGGGCGCTGGAAGCGATTTTATGTTTGAAGAGCATGGAATCGGGCTGGCTGCCCCCCACCATCAATTATGAAACGCCGGACCCGGCTTGTGATTTGGATTATGTGGCGAATGCGGGGCGGAAAACGGCCGTTTCCCACATCATGTCTAATACCTTTGGCTTTGGCGGGCACAACGCCACGCTTGTTTTCAGTAAATACCGGTGAACAGTGTACAGTGTACAGTGTACAGTGTACAGTTCACTGTTCACTGTTTACTGGTCACTGTCCACCGATAACTCCCCGATCCGCACCAATTTCCGCTCCAGATCGTCGGCGGTGATTTTCATGCCTTCTTCCACGCGCGGATAGGCCAGCCAGGCCAGGAAAAAGCCAAAGAGGAAACCGGTCAGGGTGCGGAAAAACGGCGTGCTTTCACGCAGCGGAAAAACGGTGTTAAAAAATGAGAGGGATTCGGCGGCCGTGCCATATTGGCTGAACAACTGTGAAAAACCATCCAGGGCAATCGGACCCATGCCGAATAATAAAAAGGCCCACACCGGCAGCGGCTTAAAGTTGATACGGCGGCGCAGCAGGGCATAGATCAGCCCAAACACCAACACAGCGCCGTAAATGGCGATGTCACGTTCACACAAAGCCATTTTGTAGCCCATTTCCGCGTTTCCCAGGAAGCGGCGCGCCGGCAGCAAAAACGTGGTCCACTGCGTCGGGTCTGGGGAAGCGGCGGCAAATTCCGGAATTTCCGGCATGTAGGCTTCGATAGGCGTGAAGCTGGTACCCGCCAATTCACGGGGATAGACAGGCTGCTCCCCATACAAAAAGAAGGAACGGGAAGCCATTTGGTGGCACATGGGGCTGTACATGGTATAGAGGATTTTTGCCGGACCTTCTGCGCCCACATACATCAAGGTGGGCGCGGCGAGCATGGGCAAACCGACGTAAAGCGCCACGCCAATGTTGAAAACAGCCAGCCAGTGCCGGGCAAAGCCGTAAATAAGTTTATCAAAAAAAATGACCATGGAGCGCTGTTTACCGGTGACCGGTTTTCGGGGCGCAGGTGTTGTCATGAGCAAACTCTCTCGAATAGTGTAGCGCCAGCTTAACAGCCAGCGCCGGTTAGTATATCCCAATCCGGGTGGGACACGTTCCGTGATCCGTAATCCGTGATCCGATTACGGATTACGGATTACCGATTACGGATTACCGATTACGGATCACCGATTACCGATTGCCGATTACGAACACTAGGGGATGGTAACATCTAAATACTCGTCGATTTGCTCTGTGGTGAGGAGACCCCGGTGAACGGCCGTTATCACCCCATCCGCATCCACAAAATAAGTCGTGGGGAAATTAAACACGTTGTAAAGGCGGGATACAATGCCATCCTGGTCCAGCACTGTGGTCAAACGCAGATCCAATTCTTCCACAAACGCCGTCACATCGGCGTTTGACTCCTGGTCATTGACCGCCAGAACAACCAGGCCATCTTCCTGATAGGCGTCTTGCGCCGCCTGTAAAGCAGGCATCTCCAGGCGGCAGGGCGCACACCACGTCGCCCAAAAGTTCACCACCACTGGCTGCCCCTGGAAATCTCCCAGGCTGACTACGCTGCCTTCCAAATCTTTTAAATGGAAGTTGTGGGCGGTGTCGCCCACGGCTAAGACGCGGTTTTCCACCACCACCTGCGCCACCGTAGTTTCGCCGGAACCGGCCGGAATCTGCGCCAAAATGGATTCTTGCTGACCAAACTGACCACTGCCAAAGATGAGCAAAGCGGCCGCCAGGCCCAGTAAAACAGCGCCGCCGAGGAAGATGAGGGGAGAACGGCCGTTTCCTTTTTTACCATCCGTCCCCTCCGTCGGTTCCAATTGCTCCGTCATAATTCAAAACTCCATAAAAAAGCGGGGATTAGAGGATTGTGGGATTGTTGAAATGTCCCCTAATCTCCTAATCCCCGCTCGCAAAATTTCAAAAAACTACCGCGAAAACAAACTAATCAATCTTTCTTCCTGCACAGCCAGCCACTCCGCCAAATCAGGTGGAATCACGTTGTTAAAATAAGCCAACTGCGCTTCCAGCATCAAAATACCTATCATCACAAACAAAGCGCCGCTGATCAACTGCGTCGAATGGAGATGCACCGTTATCCGTTTATCTTCAGAACTGGTAAACGTCCACAATGCCGCGCCCACAATTGCCAACACCAGCAAACCAATTTCCAGCCCTACGCTCATCTCATAACCGGAAACAAACGAGACGTTACGGAACGCATACTCCGCCGCCGACACCACAATCCGCCAAATAGCCAGCGCCCAAACCAGCGCCACCACAAAAACGTGAGTGTCCCAGTCCCAACCCTTACCTTTCAGCGCCAGCCAAAAGCGGCCTTTCCGGTTCATACGGCCAAAAAACACGGAAACAATCAACAGTGGCAGTCCCAGACCCAGGGTATAAATAAACAACAGCATCATACCCCGCCAGACCGAAGTCGTCTGCGCCGCCAGCGTCAACACTGCGCCCAAAATCGGTCCCACACAGCTCGACCACCCCACGGCAAACGTTAAACCAAATAGATAAGAACCACCTGGCGTGGCGCTGTGCTGCTGTGTGCCAGCTTCCTTCACTCCACCAAAACCCATGCCCAATAAACTCATCACCCCGAAAACAAGGATCACAGAGCCGCTGACCAGGAGCAGAAGCTGTTGGCTTTGTAACAGCACCCGTCCCAAAATGAAACCAACCGCACCCATAATGCTAAACGTCGTCGCCAGCCCAAGCATAAACGCCATCGTGTTGGTGGCAATACGCGAGCGCTCGCTCTGAAAGGCAAAAGCAAAATAAGCGGTCAGAACCGGCAGCGTGCATGGAGATAGAAAACTAAGCAACCCGCCAAAAAACGCCAGCACGGCTAAAACGATGAATGGCTGCGATTGCACGCCAAACGAAAACTCGTCCGGTGCGGCGCTCTGATTTAAAGAGCCGACCACCAAAAAAACCAGCAGCAATATGGCCGATATAATTACAAGCCATTTGCCAGTAGACAAAGAGCGCAAACGTTTAGAAAGTGATGAAGATTCAAGTGTTGACATAAACCATCTTCTCTACTGAATTTGGGACCTAACCCTTAGATGTCAATAACCTCTGTTATCTTACAACGAGTATGCACTCAAAACATTAAGAAAAAGCAAACCTGATTAGAAATCAGTCTCATGCTCATTTTCTTGTAAGATTTGCTGCATCAACTGCAAATCTTGTTTCAAATTACGCTGGCGCACCACCAACGTAATGATATAGATCATCACGATGAACCACATCACAAAATAACCGAGCATCAAGTAACCATTAAACTGATTGGCGATCTCAGATGCGGTTTGGAGAACAGCATTCAGCAGTACAGGAATCATGATCTTTCTCCTTGCAAACGGGCAGTCACCTTCAGTTTCAAATCATCCACCGCATCAGACAACCGCTGCAAGCGGATACGGTTCATCAACCATGCCGCATACAAAATTGAATAAGCGATGGTGCTGACCATCAGTGTGATGCCCATTTTAGCCGAATCCAGACCGGAGAATTCTTGCAGCCCTTCTTCCGCCCCTTTCGCTGATTCTGCCACGCCGCCTACCACAACTGGATGAATATCTCGCAGAATACGAACGCTGACGTAAGCCATAATAATGGTGACGAAGGCCACAATTACATACACAGCCGCAAATCGCGCCCTGCGTTCCGGGTCTTCAATAGCGCCGCGCAGCATAAAATAGGCCGCATACGTCAACAAGGCAATCGTTATCAACGTCAGACGCGGACTCCACAGCCACCAGGTGTTCCAGGCTGGTTTACCCCACACGGAACCGGCTACCGTCGCCATCGTGAGGAATACCAAACCGATTTCGACAGAGGCCAGCGCCAGAGCATCCCACTTGCGTTCACTTTTCCACAAGTACATCACACCACCAAACAGCGCGATAAAAAAA
>JAWOGU010000468.1:0-6192 GCA_046496595.1 Chloroflexota bacterium | reverse complement strand
TTTAACACTACTCCCAGCGGAATGTGAACCGGGAAATAATCAGACCTAAAATGAGCACGGCCGTTATATAGAAAACGGCCGTCATATTCCAACTCCCCTTAAACCACAAATCCTCAATCAAGATCACAACCTGCGTCAGCGGTAAATATTCGGAAATTTTCTGTAACCCTTCAGGAAACGTATAGCGCGGCATCGCTGCGCCGGAGAGAAAAAGCATCGGGTAAAAAATCGCCATACCCACTGCTTGCGCCGTGCGTGGGGTGGGCATCAGCCCGGCCAACACAAAACCGATGGCAAAAAAACTAAATGCGCTCAATAAGATGGCCGGAATAACCCTGACATCTCCACTGGGCATGCGCAAATCAAAAAACAAAACGGCCGTTCCTAACAACAAAAGTACACCCAGAATTGTCACCACCGTTTGCGCCGCCACCTGTGACCACAAAATAGCGTTCGAGCGCACAGGCGTAGCACGCAAGCGGCGCAATATGCCGTTATCGCGGTACGTTGCCATGCTAATCGGAATCCCCAACATGCCAATAGTGCCAATAATCATGCCAATATACCCGGGTACTGACAAATCAACTTGCCCGTAGCCGCCCAAAAAAGCATCTGCTTCGTTGCCAAAAATCGTACCAAACAAGACCAGCAGCATGATGGGAAACGCCAGGGTAAAAAATAAGCCAATCGGTTCTCGCAATTGTAGTTTTAATTCACTGTAAGTTAATTTAAGGAATGGTTTCATGATAACCTCTGTTTTGTAAAACGAGTGTGTAGAAATAGTGTTCTGACGCACTACGCTCTAATAATCCGACCTGTTAATGTGAGAAAAACATCTTCTAAATTTGCTTGCTGTACCCGCAAATCGGCTGGCGCAATATTGTGCTGTGCCAATTCGGCGGCCACATTAGCCAACAAGGGGCCGCGCCCACTGACTGTCACTTGTTGCTGCTGCTGCAAAACGGCCGTTACGCCCGCCACCTCGCGCAGCAAATCCGCCTCAAACCCATTTGGTATGGCAAACTGCACTTTCGTTTCCCCATTTAACTGCGCAATCAGGTTCGATGGTGTGTCTATGGCCACAAGACGGCCGTTATCAATAATCGCCACCCGATCCGCCAACGCCTCAATCTCATCCATAAAATGGGTGATCAGCACCACTGTTTTGCCCTGGTCACGAATGGCGCGTACCAAATCCCACGTCGCCCGCCGCGCCTGCGGGTCTAGCCCCGTCGTCAACTCATCCAAAAACACAATCTCAGGGTCATTGAGCAAAGCCAACGAAATAAATAAACGCTGCTTTTGCCCGCCAGAGAGATTGCCAAACTGCGTATTGCGCTTTTCCGTTAAGCCCCACGTTGCCAGCAAAGGCTCCCACGGAATGGTGCGCTCATAAAAAGAAGCGTACAAATCCAACGCCTCCCATACCTTCATCCGGTCGGGCAGCGCCGCCTCTTGCAACTGCGTGCCAATGCGGTTGCCCAACCGCTTCGGCTCCGTTTGCGGGTTCATTCCCAACACCGAAACCGTGCCGCTGTCCGGTTTGCGCAAGCCAATAATCGACTCAATTGTCGTTGTTTTGCCTGCGCCGTTGGGACCGACAATGCCAAAAATTTCACCTTTCTGCACCGCCAGCGAGATGTCTTCAACTGCCACCGTCGCGCCATATGTTTTTTGTAGATGCTTTACTTCAATCACGTTTTCCATGATGTCCTAATAATCTCCGGGCTTCAGGTACATAAAAAAACAAGTTCCCGCACCGTTGCCAGAGAACATCAAGCAAGTACGTGAAGTCATAAATTTACGGACCCTTAGCGTGATAGTGTGCCAACTGAGTTGTCCCAACTGGTTGGTCCAACTCGGTTGGCCCACGGGTTGTTTACTGAAGATACCTAAAGCATACTGGTTGCCGAGGGCAAAGTAACCAATCGGGCGGTGGAAATGAAACCCAGCTCTGGTGGATTCTGGTATCAACCGATCGGTTGATAGTTCAAGGAATAGGGTGGTGTGTGTTGTTGCAAAAAATTTACCAGCCGCCGCTGCCCGACAAAACCAGACTGAAAATCAAGCACTAAACCAGGTTAGCAGACCAGCAAATTGTTCTTGCCTGGATGCCCAGACGGGCATACAATGCCCGTTTAGACGAACCGACAAGATGCCCAATCTAGTCACATTGAGACGCCATTCCAGTGGCGCGACATGCCAGTGGCGCGACATGCCGCTGGCGTGTCTTTTTTTGGACAGCGCGCCGGACGCCAAAAATCATTCATAAAAAGAGGATCCTATGATGATACAAGAATGGCCGCGCATGTGGCGGCGCGAGTTTGCCGGTTATAACCGCGACACCTTGCAAAAAGATGTGCTGGCCGGGATAACCGTGGCGGCGGTGGCCCTGCCCCTGGCGTTGGCTTTTGGCGTGGCTTCCGGAGCTGATGCGGCGGCGGGATTGGTAACGGCCGTTCTCGCCGGTATCGTGATTGGTCTGTTAGGCGGCGCGCCTTACCAGATTTCTGGCCCAACCGGGGCGATGTCCGCCGTCTTGATTGTGCTCGTCAGCCGGTACGGCCTGCAAGGCATGTGGCTGGCTGCCCTGCTGGCCGGGATCATGCTCGTCCTGCTCGGCGTCTTCCGCCTGGGACGGGTTGTCGCCTTCATTCCCGCGCCGGTTATCTCCGGTTTCACCAGCGGCATCGCCATTATCATAGCCCTGGGACAGCTCGATAACTTCCTAGGCGTCAAAACCCCGCCCGCCGAAAGCGTCGTCGAAAAAATGAGTTACTACGCCGAACACGGCGTCACGCCCAATCCGCAGGCCGTCTTGTTAGCCCTCCTGGTGATCGCCACCATGATTCTTTGGCCGCGCTTCAAGTTCGGGCAGCGAGTGCCCGGTTCCCTGGTGGGCATCATCCTGGCGACGCTGGTGGTTGTGATCGCTCACTGGGATGTGCCGGTAATCGGCGCCATTCCGCGCACCATTCTATTGGAAAACCGGCTCATTCCCGGCCAGATTCCCTGGGCCGACCTCAGCAATCTGATTGTGCCCGCCATGTCCATTGCCGCCCTGGGCGCCATCGAAAGCCTGCTGTGCGGCGCTGTCGCCGGCAATATGACCGGCGTCCGCCTGAACAACAACCTCGAATTGATAGCGCAGGGCGTAGGCAACATCATCATTCCGCTGTTTGGCGGCGTACCGGCCACGGCCGCCATCGCGCGCACCAGCGTCAACATCAAAAGCGGCGGCGTTACCCGTCTGGTTCCCATTCTGCACGGGGTTGTGCTGCTGCTGGCAGCCTTGTTGTTGGCCGGAATTATTAGGCAGGTACCCCTGGCTGCTTTGGCCGGCGTACTGCTGGTAACGGCCTGGCGCATGAACGAGTGGCAAACCATTCGTTTTTATTTCAGCCACCGGCTCAAACACGCCATCATCGCCTTTAGCATCACCCTGGCAGCCACCGTGACGCTAGACCTGACGCAGGCTATTTTAATTGGCTTTGGCATCAGCACGCTGATCTTTATCGCCCAAATGAGCGAACTGCAAATATCACGCAAACCGGTAGAAGTGGATAAATTGTCGGCCGCCGGGCAGCCGGTAACGGCCGCCCACCACAAAGCCGCTGTTTACTATCTCAGCGGCCCCCTCTTTTTTGCCGCTGCCCGCCGCTTATTAGACTTTGTGGAAAGCCACGATTCCCCTAACGCCACGATCATTTTGTCTATTCGCGGTGTGCCGCTTATTGACGCCACCGGCGTGGAAGTGATACATGAGCTGCTGCACCGCCAGCGTCACGGCGGCGGCGATTTGCTGCTCACTTCTATGGATGAACGGGTACGCCTGTTGCTGGATCGGGCTGAAATATTGGCCGAATTGGGGCCGGACCACGTCTTCTGGAGCGCGGACAAAGCAATTGCCGCCTTAGGCGCAACTGTTCTGGCCGATGAAGCCGCCGCCATAACCACCACTGCCAGCGAATCAGCCATCATGGAAGGGCTGCTGTTCGCCCCCTTTGCCGAAAAAATGGAACCGGGGCCCCGGACGCCAGACCCGTTAGAACGTCTGGTTCAAGAAGTCATGCGTACGGAAGTGGTGACCGTGTCGCCGGACACCTCAGCCGCCGACATTGTGGCGCTGCTGCTGCAAAAAGGGTATCGCAGTCTGCCGGTTGTGGCCGAAAACGGCCGTCTTCTGGGCATCATCACGGACGGCGATCTCCTGCGCCGCGCCAACCTCAGCACCCGCCTGGACGCCTCTGGCGACGAGTGGACGCAGCGGCTGGCCGAGGTGGGCGGCCTGGAATTGACCGGGGCAAGCCTGATGACTGCGCCGGTTGTCACCATTCCGGCGACGGCGGCGCTGCGTCAGGCCATGCAGCAGATGATCACTCACAGTCTGAAACGGCTGCCGGTGGTAGATGGCGGCCGTTTGGTGGGTTGGATCAGCCGGGTAGACATTTTGCGCGCCATTGACCAACGTCAGGCGTTGGATGAGTCGTTAACCTACGCCACAGCCGCCGCCGACGTTGACCGCAGCGCCATCACGACCGCCGCCGATCTGATGGTTCGGGATGTGCCGGTGGTGCAGCTCCAGGCTACGCTGGAGGAAGTTTTGCAGGCGCTGGAACGGGACCGCCGCCGCCGCGTGGTGGTGGTGGATGCAGACAGGCAGGTGTTGGGCATTATCACCGATGGGGATTTGTTGAAGCGCAGCCAGGAGGCGGCTCATCCTGGCCTTTCACGGCGTTTGCGCCGTCTGGGTGCGGGCCAGCCTTCTGCCCCCATGCCGTTATTAACGGCCACCGAAACGGCCGCCGACTTGATGACGAGGCCGGTGATTACCATCCCGGCAAACGCCACGCCGGATGAGGCGCTGCGCTTAATTATGCTGCATGGCGTAAAACGGCTCCCGGTGGTGAATGAAAACGGCCGTTTGCTGGGGCTGCTGGGTCGGGCCAGTCTGCTGCGCGGGCTGTTGGGCGAAGCAAGCTGATTCTACAAGCTATTTGTAACCGAGTCTCATTATCGAGGCATTGGCGCTGAGCCACAACAATGCCGCCGCCAGTCTCAATTTTGGCGTCCGGTTATCACCTTTGCCTGACCCGGAACCGGCTATGGCTTCCCGAAAACAAGCCAAAGAGCGAACCAGTCTTCGTTTTTCGGTGCAGTTGGAAGTATTTTCGTTGAGTCCAAATTGATTCTCTAGTACATGATGGCCTAAATAACACGTTGGTTTGTAGTAACGGCTTTAGCCGTTTAACCGCTAAATGGGTTACTACAAACCGTTGGGTTATTTCCGCCTTTGTTGTGCTAGTTTTGTCAGTCAATCAAGAGAAAAGCCTGGCTTCTAGCCTTGTATGGCGCGCGCCACCGCTGTTGTCAGCTCTTCCGTCCTGATTGGTTTGAGCAGCCACCCGGCGTAATCCAGGGTTTGCAGCAATTGTCGTTCCGCTTCCATGTGCTCACCACCGCTCAGGATCAGAAATGGCGTAGTCAGGCCGCGTTGGCGCATCGCCTGCAACAATGCCTTTCCACCCATGTTCGGCATGACCAGATCGCTCAGGACCAGGGCGATGGCTTGCCCTGGCATCTCGCCTTCACCATCTTGTTCCAGAATGGCCAACGCCTCATGGCCGTCTGCGGCGGTCACTGCATGATAGTTCAGCTCAGCCAGCATGATGGCCAATGCCTCGCGCAAGGCTTCTTTGTCTTCCACAATCAGGATAGTCTCGCCTTGCCCCTGAGGCACGGTCGGTTGAGTAACGGCCGTTTCCACCCGCGTCTTGACGATCAGCATCGGCAGATAAATGGTAAAAGTTGTGCCCCGGTCCTCTGTGGTCTGCACATCAATATACCCGTTGTGCTGTTTGACAATACCATACACCTGGGCCAGCCCCAGCCCGCTGCCCCGGGGCTCTTTGGTGGTAAAAAACGGCTCGAAGATTTGCGGCAGCGTCGCGGCCGAAATACCTGTGCCGTTGTCGCTAACGGTTATCCGCGCCCAATCCCCGGCGGCCATGTCGGGCAGTGGCGCTGTGTCGCGGTGATCCAAATGAAGTTGCTCCACACGCAGACGCAGATCACCGCCGTCGGGCATGGCGTCGCGGGCATTGAGGACCAGATTGGTGAATACCTGCTGGAGGCGCGTCGGGTCGGCCTTGACCAGGCAATCGGCTGTCTCAGCGACAAAATGAATCTGGA
>JAWOGU010000450.1:0-3558 GCA_046496595.1 Chloroflexota bacterium | reverse complement strand
ACCCATCGGCGATCTCGGCGGTGAGCTGCACGTTCTTCGGACCGAGGCTCGCCAGATAGATCGGGATCGAGTCGCGTACCGGGTGGTTGATGATAGGCGCTACGCCGGTTGGATTGCCCTGGGCGCAGGCGTTTCGGCCACCGCCGACGCCATCCTCATCCCAGAAATCCCTTATGACATCAACCTGGTAGCTGAAAAAATAATGGAACGGGAGCGAAACGGCCGTTCCTTTTCCCTGGTCGTGGTGGCGGAAGGGGCCAGACCAAAAGGGGGCGAACTGGTGGTAAAACACGCCGCAGGCATGGGTACCAACGAGCGTTTAGGCGGCGTGGGCGAACAGGCGGCGGCGGCGCTGGCCGCCATTACCGGCAAAGAAGCGCGCAACGTTACCCTGGGACATTTGCTGCGCGGCGGCACACCCACCTCGTTTGATCGGCTGCTTTCACTGCGTTTTGGGGCGGCGGCCGTGCGCGCTCTGGCGGAGGGAGAATCCGGCGTGATGGTGGCGCTGGACCCGCCCACCGTGCGCTACGTGCCCCTGGCGGAAGCCACCAGCCGCATGAAAACGGTGCCCCTGGACTGCGACACAGTGCTAACCGCCCGCGATTTAGGCATCAGCTTTGGTGATTAACTTTTCTCACCGCGGAGCAAATCTTCTCTCATTCTTTACTCCGCCTCGCCGCGTTCTCTGCGGTTAATGTCTTTATGTCAATTGGAACGTTAAGCGAAAAATCGCTGCACGCCGATTTAAAGCGGTGGGTTGAACAGCCTGGGGACGAGTTTGAGGTCAAAGTGGGCGGCTTTGTCATTGACATGGTGCGCGGGCAGACGTTGATTGAGATTCAGACGCGACACCTGTACGCCATGAAGCGCAAGCTGGGGCGGCTGCTGGTGGACCATGAAGTGCGGCTGCTGCATCCGGTGGCGCGGGAAAAGTGGATTGTGCGGGAAACGGCCGTTGGCGACCCCATCAGCCGCCGAAAATCCCCCAAACGCGGGCAGCCGCTCGACATCTTCACGGAGCTGGTGCGTCTGACCAGCCTCATTCCCCATCCCAACCTCACCATTGAAGTGCTGCTGACGCAGGAAGAGGAAATCTGGCGGGACGATGGGCAGGGAAGCTGGCGGCGCAAACGCTGGAGCGTCTACGACCGGCGTCTGCTGGAGGTGGTGGAGCGGGTTTCGTTCAGCAGTGCAGCGGATTATTTGGGGGTGATACCGGCGGAGTTGGAACGGCCGTTTACCAACCACGATCTCGCTCAGGCTCTCCCCTGTTCACCCCATCTGGCGCAAAAAATCACCTACACCCTGCGCCAGATGGATTTGTTGACGATCACCGGCAAACAAGGCAGATCACACCTGTTCCAACCCACTCCCTGAAAACTGTCCACTGTAAACTGTCCACTGTAAACTGCTCACTGCCTCTTCGATTCCTGAACCAGATGAACCGTTTGCTGCGGGAACGGTATCGTAATACCCTCTTCGTCGAAACGCAGCTTAACCCGCTCATTCATTTCAAATTGGATATTCCAGTAATCATCAAGCTTCACAAAAGGACGCATGGACAAAATAACACTGCTGTCATCCAATTCTTTTACTACCACCACCGCCGGCGGATCAGGCAGCACTCGTTCGTCAGAGGCCAACATTTCCTCCAAAATTCCTTTTGCATGCAATAGATTGTCATCGTAGCTGATGCTGAAATCGCAGTCGGCGCGCAAGATGCCCAGGTGTGAGTAATTAACGATGTTATTGGCGTAAAGCTGCGCATTGGGTACGGTCACTGTTTTGAAGTCAAAGGTTTGGATAACCGTATTAAAAAGCTGAACTTCCTTGACAATGCCAAATGTATGCCCCCCCTCGATCAGGTCTCCTACTTCAAAAGGTTTAAATAGCAAAAAGATGACTGTGGCGGCAAAATTGCTCAGTGATTCCTGCAGCGCAATACCCAAAATCACCAGCACGACTGCCAGAATCGTAACAATCGAAGTGGTCGGCACGCCAATGATGGAGAGCGCCGCCACAACAGCTAACAACAAGATCGTATAATATGTTATGTTAACAAACAGGGTTACAAGCGATTCCGTTAGATCCGCTTTAACCAATGCGCGGCGCAGCAGACCACGGCTTCTTTTTGCCAGCCAGCGGCCAATCAAAACCACCGCAACAGCAGCCGCAATGCGCAGTAAACCATTGAGTGAAACTTCAGAAAACCAGGATACCGGATCAAAATTCATAACACATTCCCTTATGGAGCGGATTTTGATTTCTTGATAATAAAGTGTGTTTCAGGAAGGTGCAACAAGATGTTGAATCAGGCTAATATGGTAAACAGGCTCACTGTCATGTCCATACAAGCGGCAAACCAGGATGCGTTTGTGCAGGATGTGACGGCGTATTTAGGCGACAAGATGGGCGTAACGGCCGTTTTTCCCATCGCCCTGCCCTGGCAAGAGCGAGAGCGCCTCTTTGACGCCGGTGAAATCCAGGTGGGCTGGATATGCGGCCTACCTTACGTGTGGAAAGCCGACAGCGGACAACCGCCGGTGGCACTGCTGGCGGCGCCCATCATGGCTGCGCCGCGTTACCAAAACCAGCCTGTCTATTTTTCAGACGTGATCGTGCGCACTGACAGCCGGTTCGCCCGCTTTGTCGATTTACGCGGTGCACGTTGGGTCTACAACGAACCACATTCACACTCCGGTTATAACCTGGTGGCCTATCATCTGGCAGCGCTGGGTGAGGATTGGTCATATTTTGACGAGGTACAAGCCTCCGGCGCGCATCAGGCGTCAATGGAGTGGGTCAGAAACGGCCGTTCAGACGCCTCCGCCATTGACAGCACCGTCCTGGAAATCGAATTTGCCCGTGATCCTGAACTGCAAAAACGGTTCCGCATCATTGACACTCTGGGTCCCAGCCCCATTCCCCCCTGGGTGATCCGGGGTGACGCGCCGCCTGCCTTGAGCGAGAAAATTCGGCAAACACTCCTGACTATGCATCAGCACAGGCGCGGTGAAGCTGTTTTAGCCAGGCATGGCGCAGCGCGTTTCACCGCCGTCACCGACACCGACTATGATGTGATTCGCCACATGGTACAGGTAACCGGCATCCGGCCATGACGGTTAACCTGCTTTCAGGGCAAAGGGAAACAGGTGCGGCTGGCGCTGCCGCAAATGATCCAGGTGATAAAAAGCGCAGACTACCAGCGAGTGGGTAATTTGGCCGTTGGCGATGAGGTCGGGAACGGCCGTTAATGGAATTTCCTCCACCGCAATATCTTCCGCGCCGTCAAACTCCGGCTGCCGCCGCCAGCGCGCATTCAGCGCCAGGTAAGAATGGCAGCGGTTGTTGAGAAACGCCGGATTGGGCGCTACCGTGCCAAGATGGATTATCTGATCAGCGTCGTACCCCGTTTCCTCCAGCATCTCCCGCCGCGCCGCTTCCCCCGCGTCGCCATCCGTGTTATCCACCATGCCGCCCGGCACTTCCAACGTCACATCTTCCGTGCCATGCCGGAACTGGTGGATAAACACCACCTTCCCCTCCGGCGTGATG
>JAWOGU010000429.1:0-7748 GCA_046496595.1 Chloroflexota bacterium | reverse complement strand
GATTTTGGCGCAGTGGAGGTGGGGGAATCTGGCGTGTTAGACCTGACCTTCATGGAAACGGGCAACGCCACCCTGGTGATGGGACCGCTTGACATTTCCGGCCCCAACTTTTTGGAGTTTTCCTTTAACGCCTTCGACACCACCATTCATGATGGCGAGCCGCCGGTGGTGCTGCCTGTCACCTGCACGCCGGCGGATGTGGGCCTGCGCACGGCCGTTCTCACCCTGCAAACCAACGACCCAACGCGCCCCAGCGTGACGTATAACCTGGTGTGTCAGGGCGTGCCGCCGCCGTCGCCTCATCTTTATCCGCCGGGCATCAGCTACATCAACGGGCAAAACGGCCTCAGCAATATGGATGGTATGTACGACGTGGTGGTCAGTCCGGACGGCCGTCATGTTTACGCCACCGCCTACAACTCCGACCGCATCCTCTTCTTTAACCGCAACCCGGCCAACGGCCAACTGACCCAAGTCGCCGCCTTCGGTCAGGCCAGTCTGGACCAACCACGCGGCATCGCCATCAGCCCGGACGGCCAACAGGTCTATGTGGTTGGCAATCTCTCAGACAGCTTCCTGGTGTACAGCCGCAACAACAGCTCCGGTATGTTGTCCCTGGAAAATGTCTGGAGCCTGGGCGCTTTCCTGCCCGGCCTGGACGCGCCGGAAGGGATTGCCGTCAGTCCCGACGGCCGTCATATCTACGTAGCCGCCACCAGCGGCGATGCGGTGGTCATCTTCTACCGCGACGACGACGACTTTGTGGGTTACGAAGACACCATCACTAATGGGACCAACCTGGATGGGGCGCGCCGCCTGGCTGTCAGCCCGGATGGGGCCAATGTGTACGTCGCCGGCTATTCGGCCGCCGGCAGCGGCCGTATCGCTGTCTTCCAACGCAACGCCCAAAACGGCGGTCTGACCTTCCAACAACTTCGGTTTGAAGGGCAGATCGTCAACGACTGCACCCCGCTCTGCCTGTTTTTGGATGGGCTAGATGGCGCGTTTGACGTTATCGTCAGCCCGGATGGGCGGCACGTTTACAGCGCCAGTCTGAACGACAACGCCGTCGCCCGTTTTATCCGCAGCGGCGATGGCACATTAACCTGGGGCGGGCGCTTGAAGGATGGCAGCGGCGGCATAGATGGCCTGGGCGGTGTGCGCGGCCTGGAGATCAGCCCGGACGGGTTAACCCTGTATGCGGCCGCTTACAGCGACAGGGCGCTGACTGTGCTGGACCGCAATCCTACCAATGGCGCTATCAGCCTGCGCCAGGCTATCTTCCGCAATGCCATCACCGGACTGCCAGCGCTCAACGGGGCGTATAGTGTGGCCGTCAGCCCGGATGGCTCCAGTGTTTACACGGCCGCTTATCTGGACGACGCCATCGTGCTGCTGCAAACCGCCAACCCCGTCGCCACGCTCACCAGTTTGCAGCCGGCTTCGGCCCCGGTTGGCGCGCCTGCGCAGACGTTGGTCATCAACGGCGAGGGCTTCGTGCCCGGCTCCATCACCCGCGTCAACGGCGCCGACCGGCCCACCACGTTTGTAACGGCCAACCAGATAGAAGCTGCCTTACCGGCGTCGGACATGGCTGCGCCGGGCACGCTTGCCATCACTGTATTTAATCCCACGCCGGGCGGCGGCGAGTCGAATAACAGTTTGCAGTTTGTGGTACGGCCGTTAAACCAGAACCCCACGCCGTCCATCAGCTACCTCAGCCCGCAGGGTGGCGCGGCCGGCGGTCCGGCCTTCAGCCTGACGGTGATTGGCGCTAACTTTGTCTCCGGGGCGATGGTGCAGTGGAACGGGGTCAACCGGCCCACGACCGTCGTCAACGCCAACGAGGTGCGGGCGGAGATTGGGGCGGGCGATTTGCTGCTGCCGGGAACGGCCGTTATCGGCGTCACCAATCCGGGGCCGGGCGGCGGCTCATCGAACCTGGTTTCGTTCACGGTGGCCGCGCCGGGGCAAAACCCGGCGCCGACCCTGACCGGGCTGACGCCAACGGCCGCGCCTGCTCGCGGCGCCGTCAGCCAACCGCTGGTGGTAACATTGCAAGGCAAGAACTTTGTCCAGGGAGCGCAGGCGTACTGGCAAGGCAGCAGCCGGCCCACCACCTTCCTCAATGACACGGAACTCCAGATGACGCTGACTGCTTACGACGTGGCCTTTCCAGGATTTGGGAGCATTACGGTGGTGAATCCCGCTCCCGGCGGCGGTGAATCAAACCCGGTGACGTTTACTTTATACGCTTACCAGGTGTACTTACCTTCAATAGTGCGTTAATCGTCGCGTCTAACCTCTCGTCGCGGTTGTGCAGATCATGTTTTCCGGAGCGCGGGCCAGAAGCCCGCGCTCCGGTTCAAAATCGCTCTGGTAAAAAGTCTTGCCCGCTGCTTTGCCACAGCGTAAAGTCCAGTCCCAGCAGGTGGAGCACAGCTACTATGCTCAGCGTTATCGTGATAACCACTTTATAAGTGGGGAACAGGCTCGGTCCAATCAAAACATCTTCCGGGCGGTAGGGTGGGGCAGTCTTGGTGGTTTGAGGGGAAACGGCCTGGAGGTGTCAATCAACCGTTAATCCTCACTCCCAATCACAGCACTGGCACTTAAAGCAAACAGACGTTGGTGTGACTTAATTCCTTTAAGAAATGTGATTCGGACCGGTTCGTCGATAATACCGGCTGCCTGCTGGCGCAGGGTCTCTACGGCCTGCCGCAGCAATGAGTTTGCGCGCTCATCTCCTTTCGCCCGCAGCAACGTGACACAGTTCAGGTACATCTCACCAGGGGCTTCGCAATCGGGTTGGGGATTGTCAGCCAGGTAGGCCACGGCCGTTTCCAGCAAAGGCCAGGCGTCATCCGGTCGCCCGGCAGCCAGATGAACGGCCGCCAAAGCCGCCTCTATCTCCGCCTTCAATCCGGTCATATCCAACTCGCCCCAAAGGGTAATGGCGTCATGGTAAACGGCCGTTGCCCGTTCCCAATGTTTCTGGCCCCGCAGCGCATGACCCAAACTGGTCAACCCATACGCCCGCAGCAGCGGATTACCGATTTCGGCAGCGATAGCCAGCGCCGCTTCGGCCTGTTGTTCCGCTGTTTGCCGGTCGCCCCGATAATGGGAGACGAGAGACAGCCGGGTCAACGTTGTGCCAACGCTGCGTTTGTCTTGAATGGCGCGGTAGGTCTCTAAAACGGCCGTCAACCACCGTTCCGCCGCCTCATATTGCCCCAGACTCAGCGCCAGATCGGCCAGATAACGCTGCGTATCCGCTTCCCCCTTGCGCTGCCCAATCGCCTGATACCAGGCCAACGCCTGCGCGTAATAAGTTCGCGCCCGGCTAAAATCGCAATCCCAGGCGGCCAGGCGCCCCAGCATATTGGCCGCCAGCGCCGCGTTGGCCCGGTCACCCATCTGCTGAAAAACGGCCAGGGATTCCTGGAAATAAGCCGCGGCTTGCTCCTCTTGATCCAGGTTGCTGGCCACAGTCCCCAGAGCCGCCAGCACGCGGGCGCTGCTCAAGCCGGTGGGGTCTACCTGCCGCTGGATCGCCAGCGCTTTTTCAAACAATGTTTGCGCCGCCTGATTATCCCCTTGCCGAAAAAGAACCGCCGCCAGGCCGTGGTACGTTCGCGCCAGTCCGAGCGGATCACCGCTCGCCTCGTAGAGGGTCAACGCCCGGCGAATTGCCTGTTCTGCCTGGGCATAATCGCCCGTTCGTTCGCCCAACTGCCCCAACAAACGCCACGCCTGCGCCTCAAGCCAGGGCATTCGGGTCGTTTCCGCCGCGGCCAACGCCTGCATGATGGTTTCCTGGACCGCCGCCGCATCCCCCTGACGCAGCGCAGCGGCGGCGGTGATGAGATGCGCCTGGGTCAGCAGATCAGGCTCGGACAGTCCGGCGGAGAAGGCGGCGGCAACGGCCGTTTCCACCGCCGCATACTCTTGCCGTTCCAGCAAAAACATGGCGTGGTACACCGGCAAAGCCGGAGGCGCCGCCGCGAGTCCGTCCAGCGCCGCGCCAAAAGCGGCCTCGCCCGCCTGGAACAAACCGGCCACCTCATAAAAGCGGGCCAGTCCGGGAGCCATCGCCCGCAGCAAAGCCGCATCTCCGGCGGCGATGGCCATGCGCCAGGCTGCTTCGATATTGGCCAGGTCAGCCAGTAGTTGGTGGGCAACGGCCGTTTGCTGCGGACCGCGCAGCGCCTCTGCCGCCCGCTCAAGCTGGGCGGCAAAATAGGCGGCATGATCAGCGGCGGCTTGCGGCGCATCAGCCAGCCGCTCCAGGGCGTATTGGCGGACAACTTCATGTAGAACGCAGCGATCATCGGCCGTGACCCGCACCAGTGTTTTGGCCGACAGGCCAGCCAGCAGCGCCGACGAGGCGCCAGCCACAGCCAGCGCCGCCGAGGGGGTGAAACCGCCATGAAATAGCGCCAGCCGGGGGAGGGCGGTTTGCTGCGCCTCCGTCAGCAGCGCCCAGGAATGGTCAAACACGGCGCGGAGGCTGCGATGGCGGGCGGGCGCGTCGCGCATCGTCGTCTCTAGCCGGTCGAAACTGTGCCGAATTTGCGCCAGTAGTTGAGGCGGCGATTCGACGTCCAGCAGGGCGGCGGCCAGTTCCAGGGCCAGCGGCGTGCCTTCCACCAGGCGGCAGAGGTCGGCAACGGCCGTTTCCTGCCCCGCCAGCGTGAAATCTGGCTGCACCCGCTGCCCCATCTGCACAAAAAGCCGCACCGCGTCGAAAGCGGCCACGTCCACCGCCTCCATTGGCGGCGTGGGCAGCCCCGCCAACGGCAGGCGCGTCTCCCAGCGCAGTTGCAGATATTCTCGCGATGTGACCAGCAGGCGCAGCCGGGGCGCGTTTTCCAGCAGCGCCACAACCAGTTCGGCCGCCGGTTCCAACGCCTGCTCTACGTTGTCCAGCAGCAGCAGCATCTCCTTGTCGCGCAGGTAGGCCAGCAGCTCTGCCTGTTCGCCGCCGACAGCCAACGTCAGCCCCAAGAATGCGGCGATAGCTTGCGTCAGCCCGGAGCGGTTGGTCGCCTCTGCCAGCGGCGCAAAAACGACGCCATCGAGAAAGGCGTAGGCCTGATCGCTGGCAGCGGCCAGGGCCAGCCGCGTCTTGCCGCTGCCGCCCGGCCCGGCCAGGGTGATCAGCCGCCGCGCCGGATCGTGCAGCCAGGTGAAAAGCTGCCCCAATTCGGCAGCGCGGCCAACCAGCGGCGTGGGCTGTGGGGGCAGATTGTGCGGTTGGGGGCGTTGGCGGGCGGTTTGGATGCGCTGGTAAACGGCCGTTGTCTCGGCCATCGGTTCTACGCCCAACTCTTCCAGGAGCAGAGCGCGGCAGGTCTTGTATTGCGCCAAGGCGGCGTTGAATTGGCCGCTGCCCGCCAGCAGCCGCATCAGCGCCCGGTGCGATTCCTCGCGCCACGGTTCCAGGTCGAGCAGGCGGCGCAGGGTGGCGATGGCCGCCGCCCATTCCCCGGCGCGGGTCTGGCTGTGGGCCAACCGGTCCAGCCCGGTGAGGGCCAGCAGCCGCCACCGTTCCCGCTCTTGTTGCAGCCATGCTTCCAGTTCGGGCGCCTCCTGGGGGTAGACGCCTTCCAAAAAAGGGCCGCGATACAGGCCAACGGCCGTCGCCAGCGTTTCGTCATCCGCATGAATGGCTTGCTGCAAAACGGCCGTATCCAGCCAGACGGGTTGGTCGGGGTTGAAAACGGCCGTTTTACGGTAAGCGGTGATGGCGTTGGGTAAAAGCTGGCGCAGGTTGTAAACGGCCGTGCTCAAGTTGGCTCGCGCCCGCTCCTCGCTCATTTCCCCCCACAGCAGCCCGGCGAGCTGCGGCCGGCTCTGTTCGCCCGGATTGAGCAGCAGGTAACAAAGCAGGAGAAGTTCTTTCTCGGAGGCAAAGCCCATTACCGGCTGGTCGTCCAGGCTAATTTGTGGGCGTCCCAACAGGTGGAACTTGAGCATCAGGGAGGCCCCTCAGGAGTAGTCATGAAGTAGAAGGTAAGTTTTTCTGAAGGGCTTCAATCGTAGCCGTCAAAATATCGCGGAAGGTGTCATCTTTTAGCAAGGCTACGCGCTTAACTATCAAACCTGCATTTGCAGTAAACAGCTTCAAAGGCCGAGCATAGCTGACAGCGCTTAGCTCGCCTTTATCCAAATCAACATTAGACAAGCGAATAGCAACCGGATCAATATACGCTTTACTCGTAATCTGGCACAGAAGCCAATCATCATGCCCAGTTTCTGTTAAAACCAGAGGAGGGCGAAGTTTTGTGCCCGAAAGGTCTGAAAAGGGAAATGGAATTATAACGATGGAAGCTGGGCTAAGTGCGACCATGCCTCATCCTCCTCCGGTTGTTCCCAATCCCGCGCCAGAGCCGATTCGCTGAGCAAAACCAGATTAAAGACTTCTTCTGACGGCTCTTCATCGAGTATGGTAATAATCACCCGACGTGATCTTGGTAGGTTGATCTTCCTTAGCACGCGCACCTTGCCTTCTTGGTCAATCATTCCTTCAATTGCCTGAAGCATTGTTCCCGCTCCATTAGACACCATTTTCAGGTATGACCCCTAATTGAGACTAAATTGAGAATAGACGTTTATGCTGCTGCTTATCTGGTCATTATAGCAAACATGGTCAGAAAAGAGACATGGCAGATGAACAATCACCCCCTTGACCATCGCACCTTAATCCTGCGCTGCTGGTCAGAGCAGGATGAGGTGGAATCCCGGCGCTTCTGGCGCTTCCACCTGCAATGGCTGGACACCCAGGAGCGGCAGAGCTTCGCCGACGTGGAAACCTTGCTGGCTTTGCTGGCAGATATTTTTAATGGAGAAAACGAATGAAACGCATTGGCTTGCTACTTGTTTTATTGACCCTCATGCTCTTGTTGCTGCCCACCCATCTGCACGGACAAAGCGGCACGCCGGTACCGACCGCTGAGCCTGCCGAAGCGCCCGCCGAGCCGACCGCAGCGCCCGCTGAGCCGGTCGCTGAGCCTGCCGAAGCGCCCATCATCCACGTCAGCGAACGGGAAGCGGGGTTTGATTTATGGCGCATGGATCCGGCGCAGATTGGCGGGGCAACGGCCGTTACCGCCAACACCCCCCTCGCCCCCACCGCCATCAATGACCTGGGCGACTGGAGCAACGACACCGCCCTGATCTGCATTCTTCCGCAAGGCGCGGCATACAACTTCTCATTCCCTCTAACCTTTTTACCCCCTCCTTTCGATTTCCCGCCCTCGGCCGCGACCTACCTGACCAACCTGGGCTTAAAGCATTGCGCCCCCTATCTCAATCCCCCACCCACGCGCACCGTCACCAACGTTTCTAGCTGCCAGGCCACCTTTGCCCAAAGCGCCATGGGCGGCAAATATAGCAACCTCTTTGGCTTCCCCTCCCCGTTCAGCGAACTCACCCCCTGGACCGATTGGGGTCAGTTGGGCACGCCGGAACTGCTCCATTGGAGTACCAGCGTGGATGTCTCTGCCCGGCATGGCGGCCAGTTTACCGGCTCGCAAATCACCTTCCCCACCGGCATCAACCACGTCGTCTGGCGTGGGGAGACGCTGATCCACTTTATGGATTACGTCTTCATCTATATCCCTGGCCTGGGGCAAGATCACAAAAGGCTCAGAACAGCCCTCTCTGTGACCAAGTTTTTTGGCGACCAAACAGTTCGTTTCCTGGTTGCCGCCAATCCCAACCCCCACGGCATCTATAACGAGGAA
>JAWOGU010000370.1:0-4541 GCA_046496595.1 Chloroflexota bacterium | reverse complement strand
GTAAACGTGTCACCTCATCGTCTGCGCCATACCTTTGCCACGCAGTTGGTTAATCAGGGAATGCCCTTGGCTTCAGTCGCAAAATTGTTGGGGCATCGCAAATTGGACATGACTCAACATTATGCCCGTTTGTATGAAAGCACTGTTAAAGAGCAATTTGAAACGGCCGTTGCCCATATTGAAGGCATTTTAGCCGTTGATTGGCCGCAATTAGCGCAAAATGAGCCGATTTCCGTTCCCATTTTGCAATTTACTTGACACTCAGTGTAATGGCAGCGGTTTTAACCGCCGGATTGAGTCAAAATGAGAATTGCTGGTTTTCTTACGCATGAGCCAATGGCCGCCCACTGTTAGCCCGTATTGCCAAACGAACTGGCTTAACGCCAGAAGATTTGTAACAGATACAAACAGAATAAAAGTATCCAGTATAAAACGGCCGTTCCCCAAGTCGTTATTCGTAATGAGTCCACATGCGAATTACTTTGACGATTTTTTCATCTTCCAGTACCTGGTAAACAAGCCTATGCTGAATGTTAATGCGTCTGGAGTACGCGCCTTTTAGATCACCAACGAGTTTCTCGTAACGGGGAGGCGTTTCATGGGGATTTTGCCGCAAAATAACGAGGAGTTCTTCGGCTTTAGGTTTGAGTCCGGCGGCCATTAGCTTTTTCGCGTCTTTCTGTGCCTGTTTGGTAAAGACCACTTTCCATGTCACCAGTCAACCTCATCAGCGCATTCTTCGATGGGCGTGTTTAAGCCTTCTATAATGGATTCGCGCATCCCAGGAATATTGAGCAAGTACATGGTTTCCTCAATCGCCCGCCAGTCATCCTCTGAAATCATGACAACATTGGACCGTTTTCCGGTGATGAGGATAGGCTCATGGGAGGCCGCGACTTCGTCAATTAAGCGGTATAGATTAGATCGTGCTTCGGTTGCGGTTACGATAGTCATAGGATACCTTCTCAAACTTTTGGTTTATGGTACGCTTTTGCGTACGGGCTGTCAAGTCCGCACTAAAAGAGACGGCCTTGTTGATATGGCCGGATTTCTTCGGAAGTCAGGCCAACGATCTGCTTAAATTTGTTGCAGGTGGCGGGAGAGAAACCGGCGTAGTCATTGTTGAAGAAGGCGTAAACGGCCGTTATCTCCCCGTCATGCTCATTAATTTGCTCATACCACTGCTGGAGAACGGCCGTTTTGTCTACCTGTTCGCGGTCTTTGCTGGGGAACTGGCCGTGGCGTCCCAGGAAGCGCAGGTAAAGAAAGTCGGCTGTGCGCTGGATGATGCGCTGCGGCATATGGATATAGTCGGCCATCACCCAGGCGACGCGCCTGGAAGCCAGCATCTGCGCCGTTTCCGGATTATCCCAGGAAGTGTGGCGAAATTCGACGGCGTAACGCAGGTCTGTGGGCAGG
Source organism: Chloroflexota bacterium (assembly GCA_046496595.1). Taxonomy (GTDB): domain Bacteria; phylum Chloroflexota; class Anaerolineae; order Promineifilales; family Promineifilaceae. Next base: position 3,122 of record JAWOGU010000370.1, on the reverse strand, counting down.
GCGGCCAGAAATTCGGTCAATCGCGCCATCGCGCCGCTGGTAAAGTCTGGCGGAAACTGAATGAGAACCGGACCTAACTGTCCATCCAGGCGGCGCATCACCTCTAAAAAGGCCAGCATCGGCTCGATGGCGCTGCCTGCGCGCAGGTCATGGGTTATGCTGCGCGGCGTTTTGGGGCAGATGATGAAGTCGGCGTCAGTAACGGCCGTCCAACGCTCCACCGTTTCCGGCGGCGGGACCGCATAGAAAGTGGAGTCCATTTCCAAAGCATTGAAGCGCTGGCTGTAATAAGTGAGGAACTGACTCTGCTTCATGCCCGCCGGATAAAAAGCGCCGTTGCGCCATGGCTCATAAGTAAACCCCATCGTGCCGATATAATAAGCAGGCTCGCTCATAAAAAACCCTATGAAAGATTCTGAGGCTGAGGCGCAATGGACGAGAAACCCTTACGCGTCACGTCTCAGACATCTGCGGTCAAGGGAAGCGGCGAAGATTCTTGTGATTCCGTGGAAACGGCCTCAGCCAGGGCGCTGGCGCTGAGTAATACGAGGCTGATCCACAGCAGGTCTGCCAGGAGCAGGTGAATCATTTGCATCCAGATGGGAGCCAGTAGAATGACGTTAATCACGCCAACGGCAAGCTGTGTCAGGACAATGATCCGCACGCCTGCGCCAAAACGTTTGACAAGGGGGAACGGCCGTTTGCCGGATAAGTGTCCCACCATATAAAGCAGGTAAACGCTGCTCAAGACTGCCAGCACCGGATGCCAGACGCGCAGCCGCACCAGAAAGTGCGCCGCCGGGTCCATGTCTTGCCGGATGCCTTCGAGCAGGGTGGCGCTGGGGAAAATGGTGTCGCCCAGGGCAGTGATGGCCCCGGCGGCGCTGAGGACGAGGATGCTGAACAGCGCCAGGGCCAGCAGCCAGATGAGGCGGCCTTGCGCTTGGAGCCTGATGCCGGGGAAGCCGCTGCCCCACCACGCCGTCAGGGTGACAAAACCGAGCAGCAGGAAGGTGTTGACCAGGTGCAGCGCGGCGGCAAAGGCGCGCATCGCGGACACGTTGTAGGCGACCAGTTCAAACAAGACCAGCCCGGCCCCTAACAGGCTTTCGGTAATGGTGAAGAGGAGGGTGAGAACGGCCGTTTTCCGCACCAGTCCCCCCTTTGGAAACACCCGAAACGCCCAGACGAGCAGCGCCAGCACCAAAATACCATAAACCCCGCTCATCAAGCGATGGGTCAGTTCAATCACCGTTTCTATCGATTCTGGGCGGTGGAGGACTTCTCCCTGGCAGGTAGGCCAATGCGCGCCGCAGCCGGCGCCAGAACCCGTCGCCCGCACAAAAGCGCCCCACAAAATGACAAGAATGGTATAAACCACCAATGCCCAGGCAAAGGCGGCGAATCTTTTTTGTTTCATAAAGGGGAGTTTAGCCTTTTGCGGTCAAAGAGTATTGTTCTTGCCGTCGTTTGGTGATGGCCCCGACATGATGAGGCCAATCGTGCAAAACGAAACGGGTGGTTAAACTGCAACAAGTCTTTCAACCTTGAGTGCTTGCTGATTTTGTCTGGCAAGCCACAAATCATATTGGATCTGCTGGTTAAGCCAGCTTTCGGCCGACGTATCAAAAGCCAGCGAAAGCCGAATTGCCATTTCTGGACTAATGCCCGCGCGCCCGTTCAAAATTGCTGATAACGTCTTACGGCTGACACCTAGCGCTTCTGCTGCTCTCGTTATCGTAAGTCCCAACGGCTCTAAGCATAATTCCTTAATGATTTCTCCAGGATGAGGGGGATTATACATTTGCATCATTTCAATCACCTTAATGGTAATCTTCGTAATTGACGACTGTGGCATCTGGGCCATCAAAACGAAATGTGACTCGCCAATTACCGCTTACTTTGACTGACCATGTGTCTTGCCTATCACCTTTTAATTCGTGCAAGGACAAACCGGGCAAGTTCATATCTCGTGGATTGGTTGAAGCATTCAGTCTGCCTAAAATAAGGCGCAGTTTGCTTGCATGAGCAGCCTGGATTCCTGCTTTGGAACCGGTTAAGAAGAACTTTTCCAGACCTTTATGCTCGAAATCCTTAATCACAATCAGCAGTGTAACTTGTAGCGTTACGGGTTGCAAGGCGCGTGTCTTCGAAAACTGAGATATTCATCAAGAGATAACCTCACTCTAAAAGGAGACTGTCGTTGAAAGGTGGGAAAACCTGGACTAATCAGGTTCTTCTTGATTGAGCAGGTTATTGAACGGGTCTTCTTCTGTGGCTTCCACATAGCTTTTGCGTGTTTTGCCGCCGGTTTTGGGGTCTTCCACCAGACCCATCTCGTAGAGGTGTTCCATGATGCGGGCGGCGCGGGGAAAGCCGATACGCAGCCGCCGCTGGAGGAGGGAGGTGGACAGGAAGTCTTGTTTTTGGGCGATTTCGATGGCCTGTTCCAGCAGTTGGTCTGTTTCATCCAGCAGGGCGTGTTTGGCGATGAGGGTGTCCCAGGGGGTGGGGATTGGCTCAAAATCGGCGCGCAAATCCTGCCAATGGCGGACGATGTGGTCGATTTCGTCGTCGCTGACGAAGACGCCCTGCGTACGCACGGGCGCGGCGGCTTCGGGCGATTGAAAGAGCGAATCCCCTTTACCCAGCAGATGTTCCGCGCCGCCGGCGTCTAAAATGACGCGGGAATCGACGCCGGAGGCGACAGCAAAGGAAAGACGGGCCGGGAAGTTGGCTTTGATCAGGCCGGTGATGACGTCGGTAGACGGCCGTTGTGTGGCCACCACCAAATGAATACCCGTTGCCCGAGCCATCTGCGCCAGACGGCAAAGTGTGCGCTCTACGTCACCGGGATACATGTGCATGAGATCCGCCAGTTCGTCGATGAACACCACGATGTAGGGCAGTTTCTTCACGTCCTGGCGGCGGGCGATTTTGCGGTTGTAGCCGTTGAGATTGCGCACATTAACCTGAGCAAACATCTCGTAGCGGCGGTCCATTTCGGCGGTCAGCCAGCGCAGCACGCCCACGGCGCGGTCGGCTTCCACTTCCACGCTGCCCACCAGATGGGGCAGGCCGTTGAAGCGCACCAGTTCCACCTTTTTTGGGTCGATCATGAT
>JAWOGU010000359.1:0-12223 GCA_046496595.1 Chloroflexota bacterium | reverse complement strand
TTCATGACTTGCCCCTTGTTTATGCAGTTTTATGGTTTGATTCTACTAAAAAAAGATCGTTTTGCACGAATACCCTGGTAGCTTAAACAAGTTTTGCCGGGCGCGCGTAGCCGCGATTTCTTATCGCGCCTGGGGGAGCGGGGTGTTGACTGCTTACCTATGGAGGCGGAGTGGGGGTATTAGTACTAGTTATCAGCGGTACCGGTGTGAACGTGGGGGCAGCAGGGGTGTTCGTGGCAGTGGGAGGAACAGGCGTGTTGGTGTTTGTCGCTGTGGGTGGAACAGGCGTGTTGGTGTTTGTGGCAGTGGGTGGAATAGGCGTGTTGGTGTTTGTGGCAGTGGGCGGAACAGGCGTGTTGGTGTCTGTGGCTGTGGGCGGGACAGGCGTGTTGGTGTTTGTGGCTGTGGGTGGAACAGGCGTGTTGGTGTTTGTGACTGTGGGCGGGACAGGCGTGTTAGTAGGCCTGGGCGTGTTGGTAGGCCTGGGAGTGCTGGTGGCGGTGGGCGGCGGCGTATTGCTGGGTCTGGGGGTGTTTGTGGCGGTGGGCGGCGGCGTATTGCTGGGTCTCAGGGTGGGCGTAGCGGTGGGCAGTGGTGTGCGTGTGGGCGTTGCCGTAGCTCGTGGTGTAGGCGTCAGGGTGGCGCCGGGAGGCGGCGTGTTGGTGAGCGTGGGCGGGTTGGTAGGTGTCGTAGTTTCGGTGGGCTGCGGCGTGGCGGTGGGCCGGGTTGTGTCTGTCGCTGAGGGAGAGGCGTTCGGTATTTGCGTTGGTAAAGCTGTGGCGGTAGCCGCTGAAGGGGGCGTGGGTGAAACGGCGGGCAGCGGCGTATTGGTAAGCGTGGGCGGCGTGGTGGCGGTGGTGGCGGCAGACGGCGTGGCTGTGGGCGTGGGCGGCAAGGGCACAATCCCTTCCGGGGTGTTGGCCTGTGGGATGCCCGCCTCAGAGGGGTCCGTTACCCGCGTTGCCAGCAAATTTGCTTCATCGGTGGCAATCTGGTTGATGATGTTTGGGTTGATGGGGGCGAACACCAGCCGTTCATCCTGGCTGTAATCTGCCAGCCTGCGAGCCAGGAGTGATGCTTCAGCATTTTCGGGGTGATTGATGAGCACAGCCAGCCAGAAAGCGGAAAAAATACAAATAAAGTTTGCCAGCAGCGCCGCCAAAAAAAACAAGACAAAACCACTATGTCGTTTGAGATGGTCTGAAAAAGAATGATCGGCTTGCAGGAGACTCATGATTCTGCCAGGGGCAGCTCCACTGTGAAGGTACTGCCCCGCCCTAGTTCGCTTATGACTTCAACATGCCCATGGTGAGTTTCTACCACAGAACGGGCAATAAACAAGCCCAAACCAACGCCTCTGATTTCAAAGTTCACGGAGTTTTGTGCCCGGAAGAACTGGTTGAACAATTGGCCCTGATCGACAGCGGCAATACCAATGCCCGTATCTTGCACTTGCAGCCGGGCATTTTCGTTATAGTTGTCTACCGTCACTGTTATTTGCCCACCGCTCATGGTGTAATTATGGGCGTTGCTGAGCAGGCTTTCCACTGCCCAACCCAATTGCACAGTATCAGCCAGCACCAACAAGGGTTCTGCCGGCAGATGGACATTTAAATGCAGTCCTTTGCTTTCGATTCGGTGCTGCCAGTTGGTTATAGCTTGCTGCACCAGACCTACAAAATCTTGGGGCTGCAAGTTGATGTGGATAGTGCCCGCCTGAATTTCGGAAATGTTGATAAGCTGGCTGATGTGGTTTTCTAGCTGCTGCGAACTGCGTTCGATGTTGCGCAAGAACTGAATTTGCCGGTCAGTAAGCTGGCCGTTGCCTGATTTTTGCAGCAGGTCGGCATAAACTTTGATGACGGTGAGGGGGGTGCGTAGTTCGTGGGAGATGCTGGTGATGAAGGCGTCTTTCAGGTTATCGGCTTCTATTTCACGGGTAATGTCGCGCAGGACGATGACGGAGCCAAGATGAACGCCTTCGGGCGTTTCGACTTCTGAGGCCAGCGTGGTCAGGGTGCGGTTGCCGATTTGGTACCTTTTTAGGAGGGGCGGATGGGAAGTATCTGCCTGGGCTGTCAGGTTTGGCATTGTTTTGTCTGCCAAAGTTGTCGGGGATGAGTCGGCTGGTTCCAGTTTTAATTCGCGGAAGGGGCCGCTGGTGAAAAAATCATAGGAGAGGTCTGAAAGCAGTCTTTGGGCGGCGGTGTTGGCGGTGACGATGTTGTCTTCATCGTCGAGCAGGATGACGCCATCGCCGATGCTGTTGAGGATGGTTTCCAGTTCGGTGCTGCGTTTGATCAGTTGGGTGGTGCGTTGGGACAGACGGGTGGTCATGAGATCAAAGGAAGTGGCTAACTGGCCGATTTCATCCGGGCTTTCCAGGCCGGTGCGTTGTTCCAGGTCGCCTTCGCCAACGGCCGTTGCCGTGTCTACCAGTTTGGTCAAAGGATTGGTAATGCGGCGCGTAATGAAGAAACCGGCGGCCAACACCACAATCGTAGCGATGGTGAAGAGAGTATAAAAGCTGTTGCGGCCGGTATCTTGAACGGTGGTTAAAAAGTTTGTGGGCAGGGCGACGCTGAAAAGGCCAAACGTCTGGCCACGCAGCCGCCAGGGGCCGTATGCCAGCGAATAATCCTGATCCAATACGGAAACATCGACGATAGGTACTTCTTCTGCGATCTGGGTGCGCACCACCTGCACCCTTTCCGGGCTTAATTGCAATTGGCTGCGGATGGTTTCCAGGTCGGCGGCGTCAGTCAGGGGGGTTAACTCGTCTGTGCTGCCCAGCGTGGTTTCGATGACCATGCCGTTTTTATCGTAAAAGGTGACGCGGGCGACGGCGCTTTCGGTGAGCCGGATGGTCAGGAGGTTCAGGTAGTTGCCGATGAGGACCGCGCCGATTTGCTGGTCGTTTTCGTCGAGAACAGGCCCGACGGTGAAGAGCATGGCCCCTTGCGGGGTATTGCTGAGGTAGACGCGCTTATCGCCGGATGCATCAACCTCGCCGCTCAAGACCAACTGCACATCGGGCGTGTCTGAGAAGTCGCTGCCGCTGCGCTTAAGGGCTTCCTCCAGGGGCAGTCCTGGAATTCGCTGCCAGCCAAAGACTTCCGTACCCGACATGTCGATCAATTCCACGGCGTCGACGCCGTTATTAATAGCCACGGGCAGCACCAATCTTTCCAGCGTTTCAGCGTCGCCGTTGGTGATGCTTTCCGGCACGCCCAAGGTACCGGCGACAAGACGCAGGGTATCCAGCCTATCTTCTTCAAAGTTGACCATGCGTTCGGAAACAACGCGGCCGGCATCGACGAGCTGGTTGGTGAGGCGTTCGTTGACGGTGTCGGTGATGAAGGTGGTGAGCAGGAACGTGCCAATGCCTGCGATGACGAGGGTCAGTAGGAGGTAGGGGAAGATTATTTTTGTACCGATGCTGTGGCGCACTCGGTTCAGATATGATTGTTTGTTTGTCACAATCGTAGACGGCCGTTTGGGCGCTGCCGTCTTCTCCTCTTCATGTTGTTACAGGAAAGCGGGGTCCGGAGCCGTTTCCTTGATAAGTTATTTTACTGTACTCAAGCATACCGATGAATGGAACTGCTGTTTGTTAAGGAGTTGTGAATAAAGTAGACTTTGCTTATAGCTTGCGTGTGTTTGCCTTGTCAATTTGGTGGATTCGCCGTGATACTGGTTGCTGATAACGGCCGTTTCCCTTTGCCGCATTGTCTTGATTTTGATGTCTGGGGTTACATTTACAGGGCGTCTTCCTTGAATTGGAAGCAGTTAGTTGGCAGGACGCTTGGTGTGGGTTACGGGAAGAAACGGGTTCGCCTGCTTGTAAGGTTTTGTCTTGCTTGTATTTATACACATCCTCATCTGAGTGTAGTATACCCAAGTGGGGATCAAGTACAACAGTACATGTTTTGCCTTACAGGTCTGCTTAATGGCTGAGATGCAGCCTGACAGCGCAGATTCTACCCGCCGTTGAATGGATAAAGATGCTTACACGACGACATTTTCTGATCTTTTTAGCGCTGACTGCTGTGCTGGCGTTGGTTGTGTGGGGCGGGCGGGAAGTGCGTTCGATGGCAAATTATACGGCTGCGGACGGTCCGCGTTTTGAAGGGCATGACGGTCCGCCCCCGCCTGAATTTGACGGGACGCTGAAGGTGATTACCTGGAATATCCGTTTTGGGAAAGATGTGGAAACGGCCGTTGCCGAACTGCAAACCAGCCCATCTCTGCAAAACGCCGATATTCTGCTGCTGCAAGAGATGGACGAACAGGGCGTGGCGGCGATTGCTGAGGAACTTGGCTACCATTATGTCTATTTTCCCGCTTCTATCCACAGTCATCACAAGCGCAATTTTGGCAATGCGGTTTTGAGCAAATGGCCCATCAGCGCCGCCCACAAGCTGCTGCTGCCCCACGAAAACCCCAGCAACGAACAGCGGCGTAACGCCGCCCGCACCGCTATTTCCATTGCCGGGCAAACGCTGCTGCTCTACAGCGTGCATACCGAGACGCTTTGGCTGCCGCCGGGGAAACGGGCTGCCCAGGCGCAGGCCATTGCCGCCGATATTCTGGCGCAGCCGGCTGTGGATTATGTGATTGTGGGCGGTGATTTCAACACCATTACGGCGGCGGATGTGGCGGCGTTGGAAAATGTGCTGGCGCAAGCCGGTCTGGAACGAATGTCGGCGGGGGCGGGCGCTTCCGTGTCGGTATGGGGCTTTGAGGTGGCAGCGGACCATCTATTTGCCCGCGGCTTCACTCCGGTAGACAATGGAGTCTATGCCGAAACGGCGGCCAGCGACCATTATCCAGTGTGGGCGGAGCTGTCTGTAACGGATTGAGGCAGGTGTTTGTAGTACTTTCTTAGGAATGGGAATAACCTGTGAAAGCGGGTTGACCGACAGATTTAATCTTTTTCTTAAATGATAACAACGAATTGAAGTAAGCAACGAATTTTTCCTCTGGAGTTCTATTCGTTTATTTCTAAAATTCGTTGTAATCACCCTGAAAATAAGATTTGTCAGCCAACCAGTGCGAAAGTTTAAAGATTAAAGATTGAAGATAGGTCGGGTGCTAATCTTTGGCTCTTTGGGAATCCACGGGGTCTGGCGTAGGGGCGGTTCGCGAACCGCCCCTACATATGGCCTCAACTCCCTGAAATCCTGAAGAACTATCTTTAATTTTAGTTCCATAAATCGGTGAGACATGTTGGTGAAGATTGGAGGGAAATTATGAATAGGAAAACACAAAGTTGGAGCAGAGGAACGGCCGTTATCCTGCTGCTGGTCGTCATCTTGTTAGCCGTTCCCCAAACGGCGCGCGCGGACGGCATTTTTTATGGCGACAAAGTGGACATGGGAGAGACGGTTGAAAACGACGCCGTGATGAACGGTAATGACGTGATGATGAACGGCGTCATCGAAGGCGACCTGTTTGTGTTTGGTAATAACGTCACTATCAGCGGTACCGTGGAAGGTAGTTTGTTTGCCCTGGGTGAGAACGTGGTGATTACGGGGGAGGTGTTGGGCAGCAGTTATATAACGGCCGTTTCCGCCCAGCTGCTGGAAGGCGCTGCCATTGGCCGCAGCCTGTATGTGGTGGCGGTCAGTCTGGTGGTGGACCGAGGCTCAACCATTAGCCGTGATCTGGTCGCGTTGACATTGGGCGCGCGTTTGGCAGGCGGTGGCAGCCGGGACACCGTGGCGGTAATTGGCGTCCTGGAAGTCATTAAATGGGTTATGAACACCGTCAATCAGATCACGACCGGCAAATCGGTGGCTTTGCTGGAACCGGGCATCACGGTGGATACGCGGCAGCGCACGACCTCCTACCGGGTGCGCACCCAGGACGGCGCGGAAGTAGCTGATCCGCAGCCTGACCTGACGGCTGACTGGCTGTTGAAACATGCGCGCATGTTCCTGAGCCTGTTGGCCGTGGGCATTTTGATGATCTGGTGGCTGCCGGCGCAGTCTGAAGGCTGGGCGGATAAGACGGGGAAACGGCCGTTTGCCGCCATTGGTTCCGGGCTGGTTTTCTACATCGTAGGTTTCATCGGCGTCATTCTCATATTCGTGCTGCTGCTGTCTGTGGGCGTGGGTCTGGCGGCGCTTACGTTATGGGGACTGGCCTGGACGTGGTGGGGGATCACTCTGTCTACGCTGAGTCTGGCGTTTTGGCTGTTTGTGCTGCTGGTGGCCTATGCCAGCAAGGTGATTGTGGCTTACTGGGGCGGGCGCTGGCTGCTGCGGCGTTTTGCGCCCAAAGCCCAGAGGCGCATCTGGCCCCTGCTGCTTGGCCTGATGATTATGGTCCTGCTGTTTGCCATTCCGTATGCGGGTTGGGCGATCAGTTTTGCCGTGACTTTTGTGGGGATGGGCGCAGTGGCGCTGGTCTATCTGGAATCGAGACGGGCGGGGCTGGTAACGGCCGTTTCTGAAGTAGATTCAGTAAATCTAACAGTGTAAATAGTTGATCCGCAGATTGACGCAAATTTTTCAGGTACTATCTGCGTCAATCTGCGGATAATAACTCTTTCTAACCCTTATGTATGACATTGACGTTACCACCATCAGCGGTTTTTTAACAAGTCTGTGGGCCATCATCAAGGGCGTACTCTCGTTTGACCCGGACGCCACCATCGCCGTTCTCACCCAGGATGGCGGCGGACGCATTGCGCTTGCCGTTCTCTTTCTGAGCACGCTTTCTTTGAGCATTGGGCAAAGTGTGGTCTTGTTTGCCAACCGGGTGGGTCACCGTCGTTTTGTTTTGAGCCTGCTGCTTTCGGCGACGCTGCTGGTAGTGGGCGTGTATATCTGGACAACGGCCGTTTGGCTGTTAGCCGAGGCCATTTTCAACGCTTCCCAATCTTTTCGTAACGTGTTTATCGTGGTGGCGCTGAGTTATGCGCCGCTGATCTACGGCTTTCTGGTGCTGCTGCCTTATTTAGGCAATATCATTTACATGATTCTGCGCATCTGGATTTTGCTGGTTTTGTTGACGGCGGTACAGGCCCTGTTTGGTTTTGGCTGGTTTGAAGCGATATTGTGCAGCTTTTTGGGCTGGGTCATTTTGGAACTGGTCGTGAGGATTCCGGCGATAACGGCCGTTGAACGCTGGTTGTGGTGGGTATTTTCCGGCAAAGCTGAACTGGCCGACACCCGCGACATCGTCACAGAGTTTGTGCAAAGCGTGCGCCAATCCGCTCAGGATTGGGAAGGGGGGAATGACCATGAGCGTCGTGATTGAACCGCTTCTCTGCCTGCTCAGTTTAGGTCTGTTCCTGGTATTCGTGATGGCAATCTTGTCCCCCTTTGAAGCGTTGGGCTGGTGGTCGGGCTGGTCTAAGAACCACATCACCCCGCAAAAACCGGCTGAGGGGCTGCCGCTGCGTCACACCATCACGGACTATAACGGCAATTATTACCTGGTCTACTTAACGGCCGTTGGCGGTGTGTCGGCTCAAGATATTTCCAAACGAGAGCGCGGCTTCCTGGAACGGCTGCAAACCCGCCTGGAAGACGCCGTGATCGTCGATGACGTCTTCCCCTTTTCCGTGAGTAATAATCCGCTCAACGGCGAACGGCAGTTGGGCTGGCTGTGGCGGCGCATCCACGACAGCCGGATGCGCGGGCGCGGCAGCCTGTTGGTGGCTCTCATCTTTGTGCGCAACGTCTTACAAGTTGGCGTCTCCGGCGACAGGCGCTATGGTCCCATTTACAACGTGGGCGTGGCGCGGGAAATCGCCCTGAGCCTGCTCAAACATGGCTACGACATCGGCAGCGGCAAGCCGATTACCGTCATGGGTTGGAGCGGCGGCGGGCAGATTGCCGTAGGCGTGGTACCCTATCTGCATCAGGCGCTGGACGCGCCGGTTTACGTGGCCTCCATTGGCGGCGTCATCACCGATGAACCGGGCGTGGCTGCCGTTGAGCATCTTTACCATTTGCAGAGTTCCAAAGATAAATTCCCCAAAATTGGCGATCTGCTCTATCCGGGACGTTGGAAAATCGTGCGTTATTCGGAGTGGAATCAGGCCAAGGCCGACGGCCGTATCACGATTGTGGATCCGGGACCGATGATCCACACCGGAAAAGGTGACTATTTTGATCGGCACGTCACACAGCCGGATGGTACGCCAAACGTAGAGCGTACAGTGAATCTGGTGGTTGAATTCATCAAAAGCCAACCCTTGCCAGCCGCGTCCGAACCTGAAAACGGTGACTGATTATGCGTTTGTTTGCCCTGGTAGTGGCGGCTATCGCCCATTCTGTGCTGTTAAATCCACGCAGCGGCTTGCTGCACTTTTTGCTTTGGCTGCCCAAACTGCTGGCTGATGCACTATCGCCGGTGCTTGCTTTTTGGAGCGCATTTGTGGGCTTGGTGGGCCTGAAACAACACGACTGGCTGTTGTTATGGCTGGGGATGGCGGGAACGGCCGTTTCCCTCAAGCACCTCACCGATGTCACCACCCCCCACGAAAATGATTTTGCCGAAGCCTTTGGCCTGGATTGGCAGGCAAAAATTCCCGTTACCACCCAGGCAAAATTCGCTACCCGGCGTTGGCAGCCCCTCTACAAACAACAGCCGCGCGGCGATATTGAATGGAACGTGGCATACGGCAGCAATCCCGACACCCCCGACCACGTGCGCCTCTATGCCGACATTATGCACCCCCCTTCAAACGTACTGCGCAGCGGTCTGGCTCTGATATACGTTCATGGCGGCGGCTGGGCCTACGGCCGGCGCAACATCGGCAAATTTCCTTACTTCCGCCAACTATCCGCCCAGGGCCATCTGATCATGGACATCGACTATACTTTGAACCCCAAGACCTCCGTGCCGGGCATGGCGATGGACGTGAAACGGGCCATTATCTGGCTCAAAACTCACGCAGACAGGTATCAGATCGACCCGCACCGTATTATTTTGGTGGGGCAGTCGGCCGGCGGGCATTTGTCTTTGCTGGCGGCATATACCGGCAATTATCTGGGGCTGCAACCGGACGGCGTGCGCAGCGACACCTCTGTCAAGGCCGTGATTTCCTATTATGGTCCACCCGATATGGCGGCGCTGCACGATGACATTGAAGCGCGGTTTCGTGTGATGACAGCGAGAGAGATGGCGCGCCGGGTGCAGTTGACCGGCGGCTATATTGGGGAGCGGAGACGGCTGCGCAGCATTGCCGGTCTGGTTGGCGGCACGGTGGCCGATGTGCCTGAGATGTATCGCCTCATTTCACCGATTACGTATGTGGATGCGGACTGTCCCCCGACGCTGTTGATCCACGGCACGCATGATTTACTGGTGAGCCATCGGGAAGTGGAGCGCCTGTTGGTGGCGCTGCGGCAGAACAATGTGCCCTCTGTGTATGTGCCGCTGCCCGGCTGCGACCACAGTTTTGAATCCGTGCTGCCGCGTGTATCCCCTTCGGCGCAAACGGCCGCCTATTACATGGAACGATTTATTGCGTTGATGTGAGGGTAGGGGAGGTGCGACGCACTTTTTGAAGTGCGCCGCACCTTTCAAGGATTTAACCGTTAAAAGGGGTAGCTACAGGGGCGCTTTGGAACTGCGCCATGATTTGCCCTTGTGCGTTTTTCAGCGTCAATTGGTTCCCATTTCTCTCATAAGTAGCGCTTTGCTGAATAGCTGCCAGGTATTGGTCCTCCTGTTCCATGATGCCGGCCGGTTCGCCGCAAGCTAAACGACCAACGACGACATTGCTAATGGTGAGGCTGCTGCCGCTGACGGTGTAGAGCCCATCGTAGGTGTTGCAGCCGGCGCTGCCGTTGATGCGGTTGTCGTTGGTAAAGCTGGCGGTAATTTGGGTGCCCTGGATGGGGCTGACCAGAGCGTTGCTGCCATCAAAGTAGGCGGTCAGGTTCCAACTGGTACCGGCTAAGGCAGGTGTGGCGCTGGTGACGGTGACGGTACGTTCTTCGGCGGTGGGCTGGCCCTGGTTGTTGAGCGCTTCCAGGCGGTAGACGTAGGTTCCTGCTTCGTTGAGGCAGTCTGTGCCGCTGCTGTTGAAGGGGGCGTTGTCCAGAATAACCTGTCCGTTACGCAGGATGCGCACTTTTACGGCGCCGCCGCCGACGCTCCAACTACCGCTGATGCACTGCCCGGCTTCGATTTGCTGGGGCTGAATGGTGAAGGAGTAGATGACAGGTGGTTGAATGGTGGCGGTGGGCGGAACGGCCGTTGGCGTGTTGGGCTGCGGCGTGGCAGTGGGCGGCGCTGCCTGATTCACGTTGATGGTTACTTGCTGCCGGCTGGTGCCGCCCGGACCACTGGCGCTGATGCCGTATGTGACCTGCCCCACCGCATTGGGGCAGTCTGGCATATTCCCGGCTACCGGCGCGGCGTCCCGAATGACGGCGTTGTTTTTGAGAATCTGCACGTTGGAGATGCTGCCTTCCACCCACCAATCCAGGGTGACGCACTGCCCCAGTTCAATTTGGGCCGGAGGATTGACGGTGAAGCGGTAAATGGTGGGGGCTGTGGCTGATTCTTGGACAAAGATGGTGATCTGCCGCACTTCAACGGCGCCATTCGGCCATTGCACGCGCAGTTCATAGGTGGTGGTGGAACTGGGGCAGTCGGATTGGGTACCGGTTAGCGGGACCTGATTGTTTTGCCAGGCCACCCCTTGTTTATAGAAGAAAACGGCCGTGGCGCCGACGACGTTCCAGTTGAAGGTGACGCATTCGCCTTCGTTAATTTGGGTGCGATCCACTCTAAATTCGATGCCCGGAGTTGGTGTTTGGGTGGCTGCCGGGGTGGCGGTGCTGGGAGCAGGCACAGTAATGCCCACCCAGATACGGCTGCCAAAGGTCTGTCCGTTGGGGGCGGTCATGTTCCAGAAGCTCTGGTAAGTGCCGGGCTGTAGCGGGGCCACAAAATCGACGAAGATGTCGTACTGCTGCCCTGGAAGGACGGTGCCCTGGATGGGAGTGGGCTGCCCGCCCATCTGGGCGAGAGGGTTGTTGCCGCCGGCGAAGGTGAGCCGGTAGCTGCTGTCCCAGGAGCAGGTGCCGGAGTTCTGGATGCGCCACCATTTGCGGAAGGGTTGGCCGGGTGGAATGCTGGGCGGTGACTGCATGTTGTTATCGTTGAGATTGAGGTCGGCGATGAAGGTCATGCCATTGATGCAGGGAACGGCCGTTGCCGTGGGTATCGGCGTGGGGGTGACGGGCAGCGGGGTGGGCGTGGGTGGAATTTGTTCCAGCGGCACGCCCAGGTATTGGGTGATGAGCTGGTTAAGACGGCCTGAATTGCTGAGTTGGGTGAGGGCGTTGTTGATCTGCGTTTGCAGAGAGGAAGCGCCGTTGAGCATGGCGATGGCATACAGTTCCTCATTGAGACCACTGCCCACAATTTTGACACTGGCGCGGGAAACGGCCGTTTCGGCCGGCAGCAAGTCCATCACACCCAGGTCAATAAGCCCGCCAGCCACATCCGTCACAATCTGATCCGCCAGTTGGTAGCGGTGCAAATTGCTATCTGGCATCAGTCCTGTATCCACCAGCGACGTTTTTAACCACCGTTCATAAACAGTGCCCCGCTGCACGCCAACCCGATATCCTGCCATCTCCGTCACAATGGTAATGGCAGCGATAGTCGAGTTTTGGTTCGCTAATATTGCATCAGTGCTTACATAATAAACGTTGGAAAAATCAACAACCTCATCTCGAGCCGGTGTTTTTGAGATGGCGGCAATCGCGGCGTCGATCTCGCCTAACTGAATGGCGCCGCCCAGGCCCTCAAACGCCATGTCTCTAAAGGTGATCTGCACACCGAGCGCCTGCCCGATTTCCCGCATCAACGCAATGTCAAAGCCGTCCAGTTCATAACCATCGTTAATATAGGTGAAAGGTGGGTAGTCGGCGGATGTGCCCACAGTCATCATGCCCGAGGCTTGAATACGCTGCCAGGGATCCGTCACAACAGGCGGGGGAACGGGCGTGGGTGCGGTTCCAGAACCGGAAAAGTAATTGAGCAGCGAACGGGCAAATAAAAATGCCACAATCACCGCCGCAATAATTAGGACAATAAGGAGAATGTCATAGGCCCTTTTCGACATGTTGTTCCTCCAGAGGCAAGTTGAGCAATGGCAAGAATTGGTAAGTAAGGATGTTATATCATAACCTTACATAATCTTGCAATAAAAAAGACCATGTGGGCTGAACACATGGTCTTTTTT
>JAWOGU010000320.1:0-4083 GCA_046496595.1 Chloroflexota bacterium | reverse complement strand
TTGGTCACCGACGCCATCCGGGTAAAACGAGACGTGGTGCAAGAAGATCCCTTTGAACACGGTCGGCGCGCCACGTTGAACCTGGGCCACACTTTTGGCCACGCCATTGAGCAGGTGAGCGGCTACACGGTGCGGCATGGTGAAGGGGTCGCCATGGGCCTGGTGGCGGCGGCTAACCTATCGGCGCGGCTGGAAGAATGTGATCCGGCGCTGCAACAGCGCATCGAAAAGGTGCTGGAGAATGTGGGACTGCCCACCCGCATCCCGGCCAATTTGCCGGCGGAATCACTGTTTCACACCATGGGCAGCGATAAGAAAAAGGCTGCCGGGGTGCTGCGTTTTGTGCTCATCCATGACGTGGGTGATGTGTTTGTGAGGGGCAATGTGGCAAAAGAGGATGTGCTGGCGGCGATAACGGCCGTTCAAGCCCTATGAATCGTGATGCGTGAGGCGCAAAGGGTTTTTTCACGCCTCACGCATCACGCATTTGCGGAGGATGGCATGACAAAAATTTTGGTACTACACGGTCCTAACCTGAACCTGCTGGGCACGCGGCAGCCAGAAGTATATGGACGGATGTCATTGGATGACATCAACCAAGCGTTGACCAAATTTGCCGCCAGGCAGAATGTCGAGCTGCGCATTCAGCAGTCTAACCACGAAGGTGATTTGATCGACGCTATCCACGTGGCGCGGAACTGGGCAGACGGGCTTCTCTTCAATCCGGGCGCCTTCACCCACTACAGCTATGCCCTGCGCGACGCCATCGCCTCCGTTGGCTTGCCCACCGTGGAAGCACACCTGTCTAATATTCATGCGCGGGAAGCATTCCGGCATAACTCGGTGATAGCGCCGGTATGCGTTGGTCAGATTTGCGGTTTTGGTTGGCGCAGTTATTTGTTGGGTTTGCAGGCGTTGTTGGAGCATCTGGCAGAGGGAAAATAAGGGCGTCCCGTCGGGCCAACCCCATCCGTGACACAAAAAAAGAGCCTACCTAGTGGTGAGGCTCTTCCCTTGTTTGTGTGGCGCCTGACAGCGGCTGCGATGTTACGATGTTGGCTGCATTGTGGCGACGGTGGTGCGATGATGCGGCAATGCGGCTGCGATGTGTCAAGGTTGTGGCTGCGGTGTGAGCGTCATTGTGGCAATAATGCTTCTACGATGCGGCTGTGTGACTACGGTGAAGTGTCAATGTTGCTGCGATACGATGATGTTGATATGGTGCAGGAACTTAGGAGCGATAAAGAGCTGCGATGAGTTTGTGATGGTGCGTCTATGTGTGGTTACGTTGTAATCGGCGATGGCTCCTGAGTTCCATTACTGTGCAGCGCCACCCTCTATTTGGTTATGGCTTATTTATAACGGGAAAAGATTACGAAGTTTGTTTAAACGGAAAAATCGATTGTCCTAGCCGGGGAGTACTAATATCCGTGAGCGGTGAGCTGTGAGCCGTTAGCCGTGAGCCGTGAGCGGTAAGCCATGAATCGTGAGCGGTGAGCCGCCGCGTCTGGTAATCGCCTTCGGAAAACGGAATACGGAAAACGGAATACGGACCTCGGAACACGGATTACGGAACACGGATTACGGAATACGGATACTACTCATACACCCACTCCTCAAACAACGCACTCAAATCACAATTGCAATGCTCTTCGGCCAGCTGGCGGAAACTTGCGGTGGTGGCGATGCCCCATCGATGTTGAGCCACGTAATCGGCCAGAAAAGCGTCGAAGGTATCTTGCCCCATTTCCTGGGCAAGCGCTTCGACAAACAGCGGGCCACGCCCATAGACGATGGCCGAGTATTCCGCCCCTTCGTAGGCGCTGACGGGCAGCCCGATGGGGATGGGGGTGTTGTCTACGCGGTTAAAACGGCCGTTCCACGATTCCTTATACCCATTTGCCGCATCCTCCCCGTACATGTCCAGGTAGTAGAGATAGGTAATATACTGGGTTACCGCTTCATCCAGCCACGGTTCATCGAGTTGATCGCTGCCTACCAGATTGTAAAACCATTGATGGCCGACTTCGTGGGCGGTGGTGGTTTCCATGAAGACCTGGTTGGGTAAATTGGGGTCAATAGGGTTTGCGGCGTCGTATTCGCGCAGGGTGAGGGCGATGATGCCGGGGTATTCGATGCCCAGCGCCAGCGTGGGTGTGGCGACGATATCCAGTTCCGTATACGGATAAGGACCGAAACGCGCCTCGAAAAGGCGTAGGGCGTCGGCGGCAAAAGCGGCGGCGTCGGCGGCGCCGTCCATAAACTCGGCGGGTGCGTAGCTGTTAATGGTGGTCTCACCCACGGTGCGGCTGACCACGTCGTAACGCGGGCTGATCGCCAGGTAAAAATCGCGGGCCGGACCGGCAGCCAGTTCCAGGGTTTGCCGCCCATCTGCAATGGTTTCATTCAGCGTCACGCCGCTGGCGGCGACAACCTGTTCGCTGCCGGTGGTAACGGTGACCTGGTAAAAGGCGGCGTCGCCATAAGTGGGGTCGCCCTGGACCGAGGCCGGGGCTGTGTTCCAACCTGTTTCATCGTACACGGCCGCCATCGGGTAAAAGTGGGAGAGGGCCATGATGTCGTCTGCCTGGGCAAAAACGCCGTAGTTACGCTCTAGCTGTTGGGGAACGGCCGTTTCAAAACTCATCTCCACCCGGATCGATTCACCCGGAGCCAGCGGGGTCTCCAGCGGCAGGCGCATCACGGAATCAAACGCTTCCTCCAGGATTGGCTCCACCGGTTGGCCGTTGAGCGTCACATTCTCCACCTCAATCTGCCCACCCAGCAAGTTGGGCAGCAGGTGGAAGTAAATGTCCTCCAAAATAACCTCTTCGCCATTCGCGTAGTCAGTAGCTTGAGTACCATAAACGCGACCACCCGCAAAATCTACGTCGAGAACAAGGCGGTAGCGGGGGGCGTTTGGCAGCCCGGCTAGACTGTCTTGAGCGGCGGTGACGAGACCGGACTGGTAAAGGGCGCGATCAGACAGGCTGGTTGGTTGGGGAGTGGGCAGTGGGATGGAGGTGGGGGTGGGGGAAACGGCCGTTTCCATAGTTGTTGTGTCAAGCGGTGCTGCCTGGGGGATGGTTTCCTCTGCCACGGGTGGTGTTTGGCACGCTGCCAACAAGCATAGAAAAAATATAACGATTATCGTGTTGAAATGGCTTTTCACGGCTCCGTCCTTTATGTAAACAAAGTAATAGCTTAAATCAATCCTATCTTGTTATACAACTTGAATCCCAAAATCGTTTAGTCAGAAGAACTGGACACTGCATTTCCTAATAAAACGCTGTCTGCGCCGCTTTGTAAAGGCAGCCGCGCTCCGGTAGCCGGATCATATAAACCGGCGCGTATTTCATATGCTCCGGGAGGCAGCAGCGTCGGCAAAATCAGGCCGTGCCGGGTGGTCACTTCTTCGCCTGCTGTCCAGGCTGCCATGCCAGGATTGGGCAGGAGATCATTTTGCGCCACTACCTGTCCGTTTTCGTCGAGTACGTGGATAAAAATGGAATGGCCGGTTTCAAGGGGCGCCTGGGCTGCCCAGTGCAGTTGAATGCAGAAAGCATCGCCAGGGCTTAAGGCAGTAGGGGGATTCGTGTAGGCAAGCAGGGTGACATTGCCGGAGAAGGGATGAACGGCCGTTTTCCAATCACCGGCCGGCGTCGTGACATAGTTCCCGGCCCAGACGTTGCCGTACCATGTTTCCAGCGCCGGGCAGGTATTGGTTTGTAACCAGGAACGGCCGTTATCAACCAGTTGGCGGCCCGTTTCCTGGCTGTTGTCAAACAGCAGCCATACCGTGTCAGACCCCTTTGTGTGCCTCGCCAGCCAGTCGGCAGCGTCCGTTTCGGGCCAGGCATAGGGCATCAAGGAGATGGACTGATCGGGCAAGTAGGGCTGTAATTGTTCCAACAGGGTAGGCTGCGCCAACACGATCAGGGTACTTTCAGAAGTTGTTTGCTGCTGCACCGTGATAAACGGCGCCAGCGGTTCTTTTTCCAGGCGAACGGTTCGGTATGCCTGAAAGGTGGGACGAGTTAACGCCACAGTCAGCAGCAGGCTCATGCTCAATCCCACAGGAAA
>JAWOGU010000311.1:0-3318 GCA_046496595.1 Chloroflexota bacterium | reverse complement strand
ATGGTCACGGATGAGGTGGTCCTGGACGCCAGCTTCGGCGCCTACAAACCGACCGGCAAACTGCCCGTGGAAATGCCCTCCTCCATGGAAGCCGTCTACAACCAAAAAGAAGACCTGCCCTGCGACTCGGAAAACCCGCTCTTTCCGTTTGGTTTTGGCCTGACGTATAAGTAGTGGCGGGTGGCGAGTGGCGAGTGGCGAGTGGCGGGTTGAACTCTATGTTTAGCGGCGGCTGAGCGGCTCGACTGAGCTCGCCGAACGTCCTGTCGAAGCCAAAGCGGTTCGAGCTACCCGCCTTCGCCTTCGCCTTCGACAAGCTCAGGCTGCGGCTACGGCTTCGACTACGTATATAGTTACAATCTTCAATCTTTAATCAACGAAGGGGAATCATGATATACCTCAAAAAATATTGGTGGATTTTACTTTTGCTTATCCTCGGTTTGGGGATCGGCGGCTTTTACATGTGGGCCACAGATGCCTCTGGACCCATGCCGGAAGCACTGGCAGCTCTGGAATCAGACGAACTGGTGACGGTGGTCACGGAACCCTGGCTCATTTTTGCGCCCACCGGCGGCAGCCCGGACAACGGCGGCAGCCCGGACACCGGTTTCATCCTTTATCCTGGTGGTAAAGTGGACTACCGTTCCTACGCGCCGCAGGCTCGGGCCATTGCCGAGGCTGGTTATCTCGTGATCATCCCAGAAATGCCGCTCAACCTGGCAGTTTTTGCTCCCAACACGGCCAACGACATCATCACCGCTTACCCCGACATCCAGCAGTGGGCCATTGGCGGTCATTCATTGGGCGGCGCGATGGCGGCCAAATTTGTCTTTGACAATCCGGGCGCGATGAGCGGTCTGGCGTTGTGGGCGGCTTATCCCGCCGGCGGCAATGACCTGTCCAATGCGGAGGTGGCGGTTAGCTCCATTTACGGCAGCCTGGATGGCGTCGCCACGCCGGAGCAGGTGCTGGCGGGAAAACCGCTGCTGCCCGCAGACACCACCTGGGTGGAAATTGTCGGCGGCAACCATGCCCAATTCGGCTGGTATGGTCCGCAAGATGGCGATAATCCCGCCACGATCAGCCACGAAGAGCAGCAGGCACAGACGGTGGCGGCGACGGTGGCGCTGTTGGCGGAGTTAGAAGCCGTGAGCCGTAAGCCGTAAGCCGTAAGCCGTAAGCCGTGGGCCGTAAGCCGTAAGCCGTGGGCCGTGGTCCGTGGTCCGTGGTCCGTGAACGGTGTTGTCCTTCATCCTTCATCCTTCATCCTTTTTAAGGGGTCTTTTTCATGTCAGCATTGAGAAAATTAGGTCAAACAACTATTGAGATTACGCCGGTGGGGTTGGGAGCCTGGCAGTTTTCAGAGGGCAAGGGGTTTCATGGCTTTGTCTGGCAGGGGCTGTCGGCGGAACAAACGGATGCGATTGTGCAGGCGGCGCTGGCGGGCGGCATTAACTGGTTTGACACGGCGGAGGTGTATGGAAACGGCCGTTCCGAAATCGCCCTCTCCCGCGCCCTGCAACGCGCCGGGCAGAAAAATGGGGATGTGATCATCGCCACCAAGTGGAACCCAACAGGACGCACCGCCAAAACAATTGGCAAAACCTTTCCCCAACGTGTGGAAAATCTGGCCCCGTTCGCCATCGATCTGCACCAGGTGCACAACCCTGCTTCCTTCTCCTCGCCCGAATCAGAGATGGACGCCATGGCGGCTCTGCTCGACGCCGGCAAAATCAAAGCAGTCGGCGTCAGCAACTTTAGCGCCAAACACATGCTCCGCGCCCACAAGCGGCTGCAAGACTTGGGCCACAGTCTGGCCGCCAATCAGGTAAAATACAGCTTGCTGGACCGCAAGATCGAAAGCAACGGCGTCCTGGCAGCGGCCAAAGAGCAGGGCATCACCCTCATCGCCTACTCGCCGTTGGAGATGGGACTGCTCAGCGGCAAGTTCCACAGCAACCCGGCGCTGCTCAACAATACGCCGCGCGGCCGCCGCCTGCTGCTGCGCCGCAAATTGGACCAGAGCCGGCCGTTGGTGGTCATGCTGGAGGCCATCGCCGCCAAACACGGCGTGACGCCTTCTCAAGTGGCGCTGAACTGGCTCATCCATTTTCACGGCGACGCGGTTGTCGTCATTCCGGGGGCGAGCAAGGCCAGCCACGCCGTAGAAAGCGCCGGGGCCATGCAGTTCAGGCTGTCGGATGAGGAAATGGGGCGGATTGACGAGGCTTCCCGCCAATTCAAATAAATATTCAACGCAAAGGGCGTAAAGATGCAAAGGCGCAAAGTTTTCCTTTGCATCTTTGCGCCTTTGCATCTTTGTATTAAGGATTTTGAGGTTTGATTTCCAATGAGTCGATGAGCGCCAACATTTCGGCGGTGGGTGGGATGTCTTGCATGTTGTGGCCGTAGTGGACGAAGCGGGCGACGCCTGCTATGTCGATGAGCAGTTGAGCGGGCATCCGGCCAAATTTGAAGATTTTCACCTCCTGGCCGAATAACTTCAACACGCCGTGTTCAGGGTCCGGGAGGCCAATGAAGGGCAGGTGGTGTTCGTTGAAGTATTTGGCAAACTTTTTGGCATCTTCAGGACCGACCACGACAACGGCCGTTTCCCGTTTCACAAATTCATCATAGTTCTGGCGCAACTGCGCCATATGCGCCTGGCAGAACGGTCAGGTAAAGCCCCGGTTGAACACCAACAGCACATTTTGTTTCTCTTTGAAATCTGACAGCGACACCGAATTTCCCTGGTAATCCTCCAGGGTAAAATCTGGCGCCGGTTTGTCTAGTTGTACTTGAGCCATGTAAATCCCCCTTTATGCTGATTGCTAATAAAAAATGGGAACTATACAGCCAGACGAGGGCTGAGCCTGTCGAAGCCCGGTTTCTCCTTCGACAAGCTCAGGCTACACCTGTATAGTCACAAAAAATGGGAGGTAAAACAGAAAAATTCTGCAATGCCACCTTATAGGTCAAGTAAAAATGTATCGTATGTGACGCCAATTCATCAACACGGGAGCGCAAACCATTAACAGACATTCATATTGAGAATTAAATCACAAGCGGGGAAGCAGACGACAGAATAACGGCCGTTTGGTATAATTTCTTTGTTCTATTGTCCAGTTTTACAAGGGAGGAAGCACATGTATATAAGAACGGCCGTTTTATTTTTACTCATTATCAGCAGTTTGTTACCCATTGCTGCCATCAGCACTCTGGCAGCCAGCCAAAACCCAGTTCCTTTAACAGATCTCATCGCCCCATCAGACACCGACGCCACACCGCCGGCAGGCGCCGGTATATTCGTTTCTCGCA
>JAWOGU010000292.1:0-23724 GCA_046496595.1 Chloroflexota bacterium | reverse complement strand
CTTACTTCCCTTGTCGACTTCTTCTACATATACACCTGGGGTGGCGTAAGTTGCAGGCATTTTCAAATCTCCTTTCGTGTTTTGTGTATGGCGTTAAGGGGTTGTTACGGAATAAGCGATACACAAGGGGTGGGATCTATACGATAGAACCTTTATACGAAGCGTTATCGTATGTTTGCTAGTAACCGTATCCCGAAGTCCGTATACCGTTTTTTGTTGATAATTACCAGAGGTAACGCCTTCGGATTACCGCATACGGATTACCGATTACGGGTACTAGAGCAAATGTCATCTTCGTTTAAGGTGGAGCGCGTTTATGTTTGTTTTGGGCGTTATCTAACATGTTTTATGCTCCTTGTCCGAGCTTGTTTTGCTGCGTGAGGGCAGGGTTACAGCTCGATGTCGTAACCTGTGCCGGGAACGGTTATGTTTTTTTCGATGGGCGGTCCGGCTGGGGGCCAGGCGACCAGGGTATGGCTGCCCGCAGGCAGGCTGCCGAGAATATATTGGCCCTGCTGGTTGGTGATGTGGGTAAAGCCAGTGTTTTTGAGGGCGACGGTGATACCGGGCTGCGGGTTGTTTTTAGTGGTGACTATGCCGGCGATGAAGTGGGTGGAAACGGCCGTTTCCCCATCAATCCTTTGTCCCGGCAGCTTTTCCACAATGCCTGTATTCATGGTGTAAGAGGTCACCGCCGGACCGGAGACCTCTACCCACGGATCCACCGCCAGCGTCACCAGGTAAGACATAGACGGCCGTATTTCATTGTCCAGCGATCCCCACAGTTCAGCCGGATTTGTGAGATGATCATGGGTGACCAATCTGGCCTGAAGCCTGAAAGGCTGGTTCTTAATATCGCCGGCCAGCGCCTTGTCCGGCAGGATGGGGTGGCGCAGCAGCGTCAGCAGGCAGCGGGAGAGCAGCCGGTGTTCATCTTTAGGGTTGGCGGCCCAACTGGTGATAATGTAGTGACAGTCAATGCGGAAAGGAGTGCGCTTTTGCTGCACGTGGGGCGGACCGCCATTGCCCGCCATCTGCGCCATCTTTTCCCACTGGTGCTGGCGCAGCACATTGTTTTCCCGGATGTCGAACAGGAAGAAATTGATGGTCGGCCGTGACAAACGGGCGCTCCATTCCCGCTTGGGCTGGTCGAAAGCAATATCAATTTCACCGTTTTTGATGGGAAAGTCGGTGGTGATCAGTTTTTCAATGGTTTGATCCAGGTCTGCGATCATATCGTTATCCAGATTATTTAAACCAGTTTGAATTGACGCCTAAGCCAATTTCCTGGAGATAAGGCAGCATAAAACGTTCAATCTCTTCTAAAGATTGAAACGTGTGCTGTTCTCCGCTGAGAACGTGGGTGATCTGTCCGTGCCAGCTTTGCGGGTTGTCTGCTTCATCGGTCCAAATCTTGACGACAAAAGACTCAGTGCTTGTTTCAAACAGCTGCATACGACTCACCGTATCTGCCGTTTAAATAACTGGTTTATGCCATGGGTTGAAAAATCGTGGGTTGAATGTTCGCCGGTTGACTTCTCTTGGATTTGCTTTTCGTGAACATGAGATTGGATGAATTGCAAGATGCTTTTAGAGCAGATGAGGTATTGGCGCTGTCCAGTGACGGCGTTTTCGATGACGCCGCGTAAGAGTGGTTTAACGTCTTCTTGTTCACTATATTCGCACCAGATGCGAATGACGAAGGTGTTTTCTGCCACTGCCATCTTCCCAATCGAGGTGAACCACCAAATAGGCGGCGCACTGAACGTGCAGTATAGTAATCCTGTTCCGTAAACAGTATTCGGTAATCCATCAGACACACCTTCTGGTTAATGTCATCGAAAAACGGGTTACGCACTGCGGAATACGGATATCAGCCGACCTTTTGCTACCGTCTATATTGTCCATGCGTTTATCAAGGCAGTATCACCAGGATGTCACCGCGCTGTCACGAGCTGAAGATTGGTGGGAGAGGGGTGGATTTTGGAGTGGCGGGTGGCAGGTAGCAGGTGGCGGTTGGCGGGTGGGGGATGGCTTTAAACCTGTTTGCTGCCCGCTTAGTCGCCTGAAATTCCGGAGGTCCAAAATTAAGCGGGATGTGGTTATAATGTTGGGCAGCAAAATAAAGGCGATGGGAACAAGCATGAAAAAATTGGCTCGAACTGAATTGTGGCAGTTGCAAACCAGTTTGCAGGCGCTGGTTCAGGCGCTTGAGCAGGAACCGCCTCATTTAGACGGCCGTACCTGCCAGATTTTGGCGCGGGCGCTGGGTGAGATAATGCAGGAGGTGTCTGTGCTGCCGCCAAAAGCCGCGGAGGAAAAGATTACGGCGTTTGCCCAGGAGGTGCTGGTGGGCACGGAGGCCATGCAGCAAGAATTGGCGGCGTACTGGTTTGAAGAACTGCAACCGGAGATGACCCGGGCCGCAGAACGGGCGCTGAATCTGGAGCATGAGCTGGATGAGTTTGCCTGCCTGGCGGTGGATGGACAAGTATGGGGAGCGGTGTGCGTGAAATGCCTGCGCTGGGTGTATGTGCGGCCGAATGAGATCAGCGGGGCGGTGCTGGCAGCCTGTTCGGGCTGGTATGCGAGCTGGAAGTGAGAGGCATTCGTGCGTATCAACCAGTCAATGTTAAAATCCCCATCCAAACCATTTATAACAGGATAACTCATGACCTCACATTACCGATTTACCGATCTTGACCCCCTCATTGAACAAAAAATAACCGAATTGCTGCATCAAATGACCCTCACGGAAAAGGTGTGGCAGATGACCCAGATTTGCCCGCCGAATATGAAGGCCCCGGACGTGGACGAGCAGGTGCGCCTGGGCGCCGGTTCCATTCTCAATTACTACAATCCGCGCGGCATGAACCGTTTGCAAAAGATTGCCTTGGAAGAAACCCGCCTCGGCATCCCCCTGATTTTGGGCAACGACGTCATTCATGGCTATCGCACCATTTTCCCCATTCCCCTGGCGTGGTCCTGTACCTGGAACCCGGCCCTGGTGCAGGAAGCGGCCCACATTGCCGCTGAAGAAGCCCGAGCCAACGGCACACATTGGACATTTTCGCCGATGGTGGACATTGCCCGCGACGCCCGCTGGGGGCGCATTGCCGAGGGCGCGGGTGAAGATGTCTATTTGGGGGAGGAGATGGGGAAAGCGCAGGTGCGTGGGTTTCAGAGTCCGCTGCGGAACGGCCGTTTCCTGGTCTCCTGCCCTAAACATTACGTAGGCTACGGGGCTGCCGAGGATGGGCGCGATTACAACACCACCGAAATCTCAGAGCGCACCCTGCGCGACGTCTATCTGCCGCCGTTTAAAGCTGCCTTCGCCGAAGGCGCCGGCACCACCATGTCCGCTTTCAACGACATCAACGGCGTGCCCGCTTCCGCCAACGCTTTCACCTTGCAGCAGGTGCTGCGTGAGGAGTGGAAGCTGCCTGTGATGGTCGTCAGCGATTGGGATTCGATTGGCGAACTGATTTTCCACGGTTACGCCGCCGACATGAAAGAAGCGGCCAAACGCGCCGTGCTGGCTAGCGTCGATATGGATATGATGTCTCATGCTTATCCCAGCCATTTGGCGGAACTGGTGACCGAGGGAACCGTGCCGGAGCCGGTATTGGACGAGGCGGTGCGCCGCATTTTGCGCCTCAAGTTTATGCTCGGCCTGTTTGAGCAGCCTTATTCAGATGAAGCGGAGTGGGAAACGGAAATCCTGAAGCCGGAATATCTGGACACGGCGCTGACCGTCGCCCAGCAGTCGATGGTACTGCTGAAAAACGAAGGCGGTCTGCTGCCCCTGCCGCCTGACGTGGGCAAAATCGCTCTGATCGGCCCTCTGGCCGACGACCATCATGAGATTTTAGGCTGCTGGTACCGCATCGGGCAGGACAAGGACACGGAAAGCGTGCTGGACGGCCTGCGCCAGGTGCTGCCCAACGCCGACATTACTCACGTGGTGGGCTGTGATTTGGAGGGGAAAAGCGAGCCGGATTTTGAAACGACCGTTACCGCCGCTCAAGCCGCCGACATTGCCATCATGGTTCTGGGGGAAGGGGAGTACATGAGCGGGGAAGCCCATTCCCGCGCCTACCTGGATTTGCCCGGACGGCAGCAAGAACTGCTGGCGGCGGTGGTGGCCACAGGCAAGCCGGTAGTCGTGGTGCTGATGAGCGGACGGCCGTTAACCATTCCCTGGCTGCAAGAACACGTTCCCGCCATTTTGCAGGCGTGGCACGGCGGACTGCGCACCGGGCGGGCAGTAGCCGACCTGCTGCTGGGTCACGCCAACCCCAGCGGCAAGCTGACGACCAGTTGGCCGCGCACGGTGGGACAGGTTCCCATCTATTACAGCCATAAAAATACCGGCCGTCCGGCGGAAGGACCGGGCACGTTGCAGTTTAACTGGCATCACCGTACCCTTTTCATCGACGAAAGCCACTTGCCGTTGTATCCCTTTGGGTACGGCCTAAGCTACACTACCTTTGCGTATAGTGATTTAGAGGTGGCAACACCGCAGATTGGCGTGGAGGGAGAGTTGGTGGTAACGGCCGTTATCACCAATACAGGCAGCGTGGCTGGCGACGAGATTGTGCAGCTTTACGTACGCGATCTTGTGGGTGAAGTGACTCGTCCCGTGAAGGAACTGAAAGGCTTCCAGCGGCTGACCTTGCAGCCCGGCGAAAGCCAGATGGTGCGCTTCACCGTGCCCGCGCAGAACCTTGGTTTCCACGGGCTGGATATGCAGTACAAAGTGGAACCGGGCGCGTTTCAGGTGTGGGTCGGTCCGAGTTCGGCGGAAGGGTTGGTGGGGGATTTTGTGATCGTTTGAATTCCCTCTCCCCAGCCCTCTCCCGGAGGGCGAGGGAGCAAATTCCCTCTCCCTTTGGGGGAGGGTTAGGGTGGGGGAAAGTTACTGTTTTATGATGCAATCAACTGATTTCTGGCAGAATTTCGTCAACAAGCAGGTCACATTCCGCTTTATGCGGCAGACGCTGCGCTTTAACCTGAGCCAATCCCTGTTTGGCAGCGGCGATGTGGAAGTGGGCAGCCAATTGCTGCTGCGCACGATAGCGCAAGAGGTGGACTTAACGGCCGTTTCCTCCGTGTTGGACATTGGCTGCGGCGTGGGGGTGTTGGGCTTGAGCCTCAAGAAAGCCAGTCCCGCCATCCGCCTCACCGCGCAGGACCGGGACGCTCTGGCGCTGGTTTTTACCGCTCAAAATGCCAGCTTGAACGATGTGGACGTGGCGGTGCAGGGCGGTCTGGCTTTGCAGCACGCCGCCGGGCAGACCTACGATCTCATTGTGTCGCATCTGCCGGGGCGGGTGGGCGAGCCGGTTTTGCAGCATATTTTGCGGCAGATTCCGGCGCATTTGTCGTCCGCCGGGTTGGCGGCGGTGGTGATCATGAAACCGCTGGCGGAGCTGGCAGCGGTCACGCTGGCGGAGATGGGCAGTGAGGTAGTGTATCATGAGGCGGCGTCGGGTTATGAGGTGTTTCATTTTCGCGGTGGAAATTTAACGCCGAGGCGCGGAGAGGCAGAGGGAGAGCTGACGGCGTATGCGCGGCATGTGGCCCCTTTTAAACTGGGCGACCGTGCGGTGGAGTTGGTAACGGCGTGGAATGTGCCGGAATTTGACAGCCTGAGCCATGAAACGGCGCTGGCGCTGAATGCCTTGAAAAAGGGCGGGGTGCAGGGCCGCGTTTTGTTTTGGAATCCGGGCCAGGGGCATGTGCCGGTGTTTTTGCGTGAGCAGGCGGCTGAGTTTGTGCTGGCGGGTCGGGACGCCTTGAGCTTGCAGATAGCGGCGCATAATTTAAGGAGACAGGGGGTGGCGGAAACGGCCGTTTCCTGCCAGCACCTGCCCCATTTCCGGGAAACGACCGGGAAATATGACTGGATTATTCTGTTTCCTGACGTGGATGCGGGCGTGGCCTGGGAGAATGTGCTGCTGCCGCAGGCGCTTACGCTGCTGCCGCCGGGAGGCAAGCTGCTCATGGTGGCGAAAAGCGCCTATGCCCACCGCCTGCTGCAAAAGAAGCGCGGCTTCCAAAGCAAATTCGACCGCAAACGAGATGGCTGCCGGGCGGTGATTCTGAGCGTCAGTGGTTAATGGTTGATTGTGAATTGTGAAGTGGGGGAGCAGAAAAGCAGGATGTTTTTTTGTGTTATACTCAACAGCATATTGTAGGCGAGGTGTTCTATGACTGCATTAGCAGACAGAATTACGATGAACCCCACTGTGATGATGGGCAAACCAACCATTCGCGGCTTGCGCATTACCGTAGAGCAGATTCTAAGGGCGTTGGCGGCGGGCGTACCGCCAGAAGACTTACTGGAGGATTATCCCGAACTGGAATCGGCGGACTTGCTTGCCGTCTTTGCTTTTGCCGGTGATCTGGTGAGTGAAACGCGCATTTATCCACTCGCTGCATAATCATGACGCTCAAGTTCCTGATAGACGTTGGAGTCGGAAAGAAAGTAGAACAATGGCTTAGCGCCAGCGACCACGACGTAAAGACAGTTCGCGCTCTAGATCCCAAACTACCAGACCATAGGATCCTGCAAATTGCCGCCAGGGAAAATCGAATCGTCGTCACCATGGACAAGGATTTTGGCGAGATGATTTTCCGCGCTGAGCAAACTCATGCCGGTGTTCTACTTTTACGCCTGGATGATGCCACAAGCGACGAAAAAGTGCGTGTGGTCTCTGAAATTGTGCAAAATTACGCTGATAAACTGGTGGGGAAGTTTAGCGTATATCAATCAGGTCGTCTGCGCATCAGATGACGGTAAACGGCCGTTTTCCCCCCCCACTTCATCTCCACTCTCTTCCCCTACATCCCTTGCATAAACGCAAAAATCCGATCCCCGCATTCCGGCAGATGTTCGTGGGCGTACTCCGGATAGAGATCGGCCGTTTTCGGTGACGTGATCTTGTTGTAGGCGGCAAACTGGGTGGAAGGCGGGCAAATCTGGTCGCGCAGGCCAACCGTCAGCAGCACTTCGGCCTGAATGCGCGAGCTGAGATGCTGCACGTCGATGTAGCCCAACTTCGTGAAAATTTCATCTTCCCGCTCGTGGCGCGGATCAAAACGGCGGAAGTAGGTTTGCAGCTCATCGTAAGCATTTTTGTCCAGGTCGATTTCCCATACCCGCTTGTAGTCCGAGAGGAAGGGATAGATGGGGGCGGCGCGTTTAATGCGCGGTTCCAGGGCGGCGCAGGCCAGCGTCAGGCCGCCGCCTTGGCTGGCGCCTGTCGCGCCCACCCGCTTCTCGTCCACCTCCGGCAGCGCCATGACAATGCGCGCCAGATGCGCCGTGTCCAGGTAAATCTGGCGAAAGGTCATCTTTTCCGGCGCGTCGTCCAGACCGCGCACAAATTGGCCGTTTAAGGTCCAGCCCTTCACGCCGCCGGGGTCTTCCGACAGGCCGCCCTGCCCGCGGCAGTCCAGCGCCGCCACGATGAACCCGGCCGAAACGTAGCCGATTTTGTCCAGCCAATCGCCGGCGTTCATGGAGTAGCCGTGGAACATAAGCATAGCCGGCGCAGGCGCGGCGAGGGTCTTGGGTTTGAGAAATTTGGCGTGGATGCGCGCCCCGCCGACGCCGTTGAAATAGAGATGGAAGCAGTCGGCAGCCGGGTGCTGGAAAGCGGCCGGAACCAGTTCAAAATCCAACGGAAGGGCGTGCATTTCGGCCAGACTGCGCTCCCAAAATGCATCAAAATCAGCCGGGCGGGGGTTGGTTCCCTGATAGGTTTTTAAGTCGGTCAAAGGCATATCAAAACTGAGGGGCATGGGTGTTCTCCTTTTTTGGCAACAGCGTATTCTGAAACAAACGGATTAGCACGAAATTCGTTGCTTTCCAAACCGCTGTCGTCTTGATAACCAGCAATTCTACCCCAGGTTGTAGAATTAGGTGGTTAATCAGGGGTCTCTGATGCAAAATAGACAGCCGAAACATAAACATCGGCAGCGCCGGGCGCAGCAGGATTTTAAAAAGCGGGGATTAGAGGATTTTCCTATGATGTACCCCCAATCCCCTAATCCCCGCCATTTTGCCAGCTTTTACAATGCGGAAAACCCGCGCCATGAAGGATGAAAATTCATTATTCATCACTCATCCTTCATCATTTTTCAGGACAGGTGAACCATGGAAAAGTTTGATTTGAACGGCGTTTGGCGGCTCAGCCAGACAGGAGAACGTGACGAAATGGAAGCCATCGTGCCGGGCGACGTGCATCTGGCGCTGGAGGCGGCAGGGCGCATCCCGGATCCGTTTTACCGGGACAACGAGAACGACGTGCAGTGGATAGGAGAGACGGACTGGACGTTTAAGCGCGCATTTACGCTGCCGGAAACGTTTCTGGCGCATGACCGGGTGCTGCTGGTGTGTGACGGGTTGGATACGCTGGCGGAGGTGGTGGTAAACGGCCGTTCCATAGCCCATACCGATAACATGTTCCGCCGCTACCAGTTTGATGTGCGCGCTGCTTTGTTAGCAGGTGAAAACGAAATCGTCATTCACTTTGCCGCGCCGCTGACATACGGTTGGAAACGGTTGTCGCAGCGCTTTTTGCCTAGCTGGTCCACCGACAGCCACAAAATCGCCGGCGGCAACTGGCTGCGCAAAGAGCAGTGCGACTATGGCTGGGATTGGGGGCCGAAGCTGACCACCAGCGGCATCTGGCAGCCTATCAGCCTGACCGCTTTTAATACAGCGCGGCTGACCGATGTTCACATCCGCCAGAACCATACGGGGGGCGCGGTGGCGCTGGAGGTACGGGCAGAGCTGGAGAATTGGCAAGATGCGCCGCTTGCCGTTGAAGTGAATGTCGGCCTGAATGGCGCGGCGCTGCTTGGCGGCATGGCGGTGAATAGGGGAGAAACGGCCGTTGCCCACCTCACCATCGCCAATCCCCAACTCTGGTGGCCGAATGGCCTCGGCAATCAGCCCTTATACCATGTGGCTGTCATCCTGCGAGACGAAGCGGGCAATGAGCTGGACCGCGTGGAAAAACGCATCGGCCTGCGCACGCTAAAGCTGGACCGTCACCTGGACCAATGGGGCGAATCCTTCCAGTTTGTAGTCAACGGCGCGCCCTTCTTCGCCAAAGGGGCCAACTGGATTCCGGCCGACACTGCCCTCAACCGCATCTCCGACGCCCAATACGCCCAACTGTTGGGCGACGCCGCCGCCGCCAACATGAACATGCTGCGCGTCTGGGGCGGTGGTGTGTATGAACCCGATATCTTCTATGATTTGTGTGACGAACTGGGCATCTGTCTCTGGCAGGATTTTATGTTTGGCTGCGCCACCTATCCTTCGTTTGACGACGATTTTATGGCGACGGTAAAGGTGGAAGCGGAAGATCAGGTGCGCCGTTTGCGCCATCACGCCAGCCTGGCGCTATGGTGCGGTAACAACGAATTGGAGCAAGGACTGGTTGGCGATGACTGGACGGTATCGACCATGAGTTGGGGTGATTACGCTAAATTATTTGACGGACTGCTGCCGGCAGTGGTCGCCCGGCTGGACCCCGACACCGTTTATTGGCCGAGCAGCCCCCACAGTCCCTATGGCAACCGCCTGGAGTGGAATAATCCCAAGTGGGGCGACGCTCACATCTGGGAGGTGTGGCACGGTCAGGAGCCATTTGAGTATTACCGCACTTGCGAACACCGTTTCAACAGCGAATTCGGCTTCCAATCCTTTCCCGAACCGCGCACTGTGTATGCGTTTACGGAGCCGGAAGACCGCAACATCACCAGTTTTGTGATGGAGCATCACCAGCGCAGCGGTATCGGCAACCAGACCATCATCCACTATATGCTCGACTGGTTCCGCCTGCCGCCCAGTTTTGACATGACGTTGTGGCTGAGCCAGATTGTGCAGGCGATGGCGATGAAGTACGCCGTGGAGCATTGGCGGCGCAGTATGCCGCGGGGCATGGGCACCCTCTACTGGCAGCTTAACGACTGCTGGCCGGTGGCAAGCTGGTCGTCGCTGGACTATTTTGGGCGCTGGAAGGCGCTCCATTACCTGGCGGCCGATTTCTACGCGCCGCTGCTGGTGTCGGGCGTGGAAAATGAAGCGCAGGGCACGGCCCAAATCCACGTCACCAGTGATCTGCGCGAGGATAAAACGGGCGAGGTGGTCTGGCAGGTGACGACGGCTGACGGGCAGGCGCTGCGAAACGGCCGTTTCCCCCTCTCTATCTCCGCCGGCAAAAACACCCTGGTTGAAACGTTGGACCTGAGCGCAGAGCTACAACAGGTTGGCGCACGCGACCTGCTGCTGTGGCTGGACCTGCACGTAGACGGCGCAGTCGTCTCCGACAATCTGGTGCTGTTTGCGCGGCCTAAGCATTTAGAACTGGCCGAGCCGGAAATTGGGATGGAGGTAGCAGTGGGGGAGAACGGCCGTTACACCGTCACGCTCACCGCCCAAAAACCAGCCTTGTGGGCCTGGCTGGCCTCCAACAGCGCCGACATGCGCTTCTCCGACAACTTCATCCACCTGCGCCCCGGCGAACCGCGTACCATCACCGTCACTCCGGCCCAAGACATGTCATTGGCCGATCTGGAGCAGACGCTGCTGGCCCATTCTTTGAAGGACACGTATTAAAGTGAAGCGTGAGGCGTGATACGTAAAAAATCACGCTTCACGCCTCTCGTATCACGTATCACAATTTCCGTCCGAATATGGTATCCTGTGAACTGGTTTATTTCCCATCAACTACCTGGAGGTCGAAATGGCGGAATTCTTGAAAATCGCGAAATTGAATGAACAAGATGTAGCAAAAATCAGGGCTTTGGAAGAAGCAATGGGTACGCATATCATGGCCTATCAGCCCGGCTTGCAAATGGCCGATTTAACCGCTGAGCAGGTGCAGGCGTTGCAAGGCGTCGAGAACGAATTAGGCGTGATCTTGCTGGCCTATGACGAGTAGGATTATCAGGACTGAGGAGTTGGCGCGCCCCCGTGCTAACTCCGTAACGCTATAAATGCGATTCTGGCCGGTGGGGAAACGGCCGTTCCTTTTCCAGAAATGCGCCCTAAAATATGACACTTTCTGTCATCATGTCGGTTTATAGTACAACAAAGTTCGTCGAGAATTTATAGAGCGAACCGCGCCTGACGTAGGGGCGGTTCGCTCTATGAATTCTCGACGAACCCAAAATTTATAACCTGCACAGGTGACAGTCACCCCTAACGACCGATAAAGGAGCCACACCATGCCCCGACCCGTCAGTAAAGATCAACTATTAGCCGCCATGCAAAAAGAACATGGCAGCCTGGATATTTTGTTAGCGTCCCTGCCTCCTGAGACAACTCAACAAACCAGCGATACGATTGAAAATTGGGCCGTCAAAGATGTATTAGCGCACGTCACTGCCTGGGAGCAGATGGTTTTAAGCTGGTATCGGGCCGGATTACAAGGCGAAGCGCCGCATCTGCCCGCGCCCGGCTTTAATTGGCGGCAAATTCCAGCCTTGAACGAGAAAATTTATCAGGAACATCGGCTGGAACCGTATGGAAAAGTGCGTCAGAGCTTCGATGCTTCCTATGAAGAAATTCTCCAGACCCTACAGAAAATAGATAACGAAGACCTGTTTACCCCTGAACGGTACGCCTGGACCAACAAAAACACGATGGGAACCTACTTCGTTTCGGCCACCAGCAGCCATTATGACTGGGCCAAAAAAGAAATCCGCAACTGCCTGAAGCGGGACAGCGCAGCTGGCTGATCTGCCTCTTCTCCCATGCCTTAAAGTGGAAGCAAGAAAGCCGATTCCATTCCTCGATCCCTTTGGGTCGTGGAATCCGCCGCCAGTTCGTCTATAATCCGTTGGATGACAGGTATTTCACATCCAGACAACCGAGAATTGAAACCTACGGCGCTGTTACTGTTTCTCGTAGCTCTGGCCCTGTCAGCCTGCCAGTTCCCGATTTCCGGCGCCATACAGCCTGATCCCACGGCCGTTCTCCCCACCCAAATTGCCCTTGCCGCCCCGCCCACCAGCCAGCCCATTTCCTCCCCTACGCCGCTGCCCACCCTGCCGCCGCCGGCAACGGCCGTTCCCCCACCCACGCCCCTCTACAACCCGGCCCTCGCCGAATGGACCATCCTCGTCTATATGACCGCCGACAATAACCTGGCGCTGTCCGCCCTGCGCGACCTGAACGAGATGGAAGCGGCTGGCAGTTCGGCGCGCGTCAACGTAGTGGCGCAGATAGACCGGGCGGCGCAGATAGACCGGGCGGCAGGCGGCGAGTGGTCCGGCGGGCGGCGCTACCTTCTGCGCGGCGACGCCGACCCGGACGTTCTGGCTTCCGACCTGCTGGCCGAACTGGGCGAAATCAACATGGGCGACCCGCAAACCCTGGCCGATTTTGTGGCCTGGGGGATGCGGACCTACCCGGCAAATCGCACCGCCCTCTTCTTGTGGGACCATGGCGCGGGCTGGAACGGTATCGCCTTTGACGGCGGCGCCCCCATCGGACCGGACCATTTGAGCCTGGCCGATTTGCAAGGCGGGTTAGCCGCCGGTCTGGCGGAAAGCGGCATGGCGCTGGACGTGATCGCCTTTGACGCCTGTCTGATGGGGCAGTTGGACGTGCTGGCGGCGGTGCAGGACCACGCCCGTTACGCCGTCGCTTCGGAGGAACTGACGCCGGGGCAGGGCTGGAATTACCGCAGTTGGCTGGGTCAGTTATTTGCCAAGCCCGAACTGGACGGCGGCGGGCTGGCGCGGCTGCTGGTGGATGATTTTGCCGCCGCCTACACACAGTTGGAACCGGACGATTTTGTGACGATGGCCGCCGTTGACCTGCAAAAACTGCCCGCCCTGATCTACGCCGTCGAGTCGTTGGCGCAAACGCTGCTGGCGGACCCTGCCTTTGTGGGCAGTGCGGTAGGCGATGCCCGCAGTGGCGCGGAGGCGTTTGCCCGCGTCTACGCCGACGAGTTTGAGCGCTACGCCGCGGTCGATCTGGGTCATTTTGCCCGCATCCTGGCGCAGCGCAGTCCGAGTGAGCCGGTGACGGCGGCAGCGGTGCAGGTGGAAGAGGCTTTGGCAACGGCCGTTCTTACCCACCGGCATGGCTCTGGTTTCAAAAACAGCGGCGGCATCGCTGTCTACTTTCCACGCAGCCGCGAATTTTATGCTGATGAGTATGCCGCCGTGACGACGCTGCGGCTGTGGGACCAGTTCCTCGCCAGTTACCACACTACCAGTTTTGCCGCCCTGCCGCCGCCTGCCGTGCATCTGGCCCCGGTGCAGGCAGCCAGCGTCGGCGTGCAAAACCCGGCCTATCTCGATTTTGAGATTGTGGGGCGGGACATTGCCAACGTGATCCTCATCGGCGGCTACTATGGCGAGGATGGCAGGCGGCGGTTGGTCGAGTACGACACTCTCATCCCCGAGCCAACCTATCTGCCCGACGGCTCCAGTCTCAGCGCCTGGCGCGATGGCGTGCATGAAGACTTTTTCATCTGGCACACCGAAGTCACCTATTTGGTTGACGCTTTGGGCGCGGGCGATTACGTTGTCATGTGGCCGACGGCGCCGGGCAGCAGTCTGTACACCGTGCAGGGCCAACTGCGCCGCGCCGGCGGTTCAACTTTCCCGGCTAACCTCGTCTTCGATCATAAAACAGACCGGTTGACGCGTGTTTGGAGCCTGGGGGATGGCGGCGCCGCGGCGGAAATCGCGCCGCAGCCGGGAGACACTTTCCAGGTGGACACCCTTTATCTCGATGAAAACGACGCTCTGGTGCGTGAACCGGGGGCGGTGTTGACTTTTGACGAGGCGGGGGATTTGTATTTTGAATGGCGGGCGCTGCCAAACGGCCGTTATTTCATCGGCTTTGAGGCGGAAAATGCGGCGGGCGACATAGACAGAACCACCACCGACGTGGTCGTGGACAACGAGAACCTCGTGGCCGGCTACACGGCGTATCTGGATCCTTACCTGGGTTTCCAATTTTTGCATCCCGCCGACTGGTACACGCCGGTCTACAGCGACACTCTGCTCTATACCAGCAGCCGCAGCAGCGACACCCATCTCCAGGTGACCCTTTATCCGCATCTGGAAGCCGGCGTCAATCCGCTGACGCTCAAAAACCAGACCCTTGCCGGTTTTGGTCCGGTAGACGTTCTCTACCAGGACGAAATTGTGGTGGGCAGCGGAGACGGGCGGCAGGCGTCTGTTGGCGGGCAGCAGGCGGCGTATGGGTATGAGAAAGCGGGCAGCGGGCCGCGCACTGGTCTCTTTTTCACCTTTGTCAGGAGTGGGCAGGGATACGTGGTAGATGTGGATGGTCCGCAAGAATTGGAGGCGCAGACCATCGCGGCGGTGCAGCAGCTTCAGCGAAGCTGGCGTTTTACCGACCAGGGCTTTGGCCTGAAGCCGGGCGAGTGGGCGAAGGCGGATTTGGCGGCGTTCAGCGTGGCGCATCCGCTGGATTTCCGCTACCAGGCGCAGGGAGATTGGCAGCGCTTTGTGGCGGACGGGCACACCTTTGTGGCCTTACGCGCTCAGCCGGAAACGAGACCGTCCCCGGAGGTGCTGGCGGCGCTGGTGCGCGACGCGGGTAATGGGGTGGAGGAATTTACGCCGGAACGGCCGTTTTCCTTTCCGTTAGGCGGCGCTGTGTGGGATCGTGTGAACTTTGCCTACACGGCGCTGGACGGAACGGAAACCTGGGGCTTCATCATGACGCGAGTGAGCGAGGGGGAGGAAATTGTGGCCTGGGCGGAAGCGCCCGCCGCCGCGTACAACGAACTGGAGCCAACCGTGTTCCTGACGGTAATTGCCGATATGCGGGTGGGGGATGGGTAGGAGAACGGCCGTTTGCAGATATTCTGCCATATTTTTTATCGCTCTGATAGAAATTTTAGCCGTTGAAACAACCACTCTGGCGCGTTGCGTACAAAGAGCATAACCGGCGCCCAATAGCCGGGCACATAACGTTCGTAACGCTTCTTGCCAAACGCCTTCACAATCGTTTCTGACACCTCAGCCACCGTTGAAAATGAAAAGTTTTTGGGATGATCTACTGTCATGGGCGTGTCGACCGGTCCCATTTTGAAGGTGTAGATTTCGACGCCGCTGCCCCACAGCCGGGAGCGCAAGCCTTGCAAGTAGAGGTTGAGACCCCCTTTGGCCGCGCCATAGGTGTAGTTGCGCGGCCGTCCCCGTTCGCCCGCTACGGAGGTAATGACGCCGATTTTGCCGAAACCCTGCCGTTCCATCAGCGCCGTCAGCAGAATCAGGAGTGAAATGACGCTGAGTAGGTTGGTTTCAAAGGCGGCCCGCGCCACGGCAAAGTCTTGTTCGCTGGCGAGCTGGTCGGGTAAATCGCCGTGGGCGACCAGGGCGATGTCGATGCCGCCGAGCGTGTTTGCTGCCTGGATAACGGCCGTTTCCGCCCTCTCCGTCTCGTTAAAATCATAGCAGTACGCGCCTGCCAGCGAATCCCCCAACATCTCACCCACTTTCTCCATCTTCTGCGCACTGCGCGCCAGGCAGAAAATGGCGGCGCCCTGTTGGGCATACCGCTGCGCCACGCCCTGCGCCACTGCCGAAGTGGCGCCGATGATCAATACCCGTAATGTTGTCATGCTGCTCTCCATGTTTTTGAGATGATAGTGCAAGGGGGCAAAGTGGCAAAGGGGCAGAGTGGCGGGTGGCGAGTGGCGGGTGGCGGATTCACCCCATCACCTCTACACCCCATCACCTCCACACCCTGCAACTCTGCCCCTTTGCCGCCTTATTTCCTTTAGAAAAAAACCGCCCTAAGCGAATTTTCGCTAATCCATTGACACTTATGACGCGCCGTGTTATAAATACGGCATAATGATGCAGTGCGTCATTTTGGACAAAATTACCAATTACAGATCAGTAAACAGTCAACAGGTAACAGTAAATAGTTTTCATACACCCACTGTAAACTGCTCACTGTAAACTGTAAACTGAGTACGTATATGAGTCACGTATACCTGAGTTTAGGCGCCAACCTGGGTGACCGCCCGGCGAATTTACAACAAGCTTTGCAGGCTCTAAAACGGCAGATGACGATAACGGCCGTTTCCTGCGTTTATGAAACAGCGCCCTGGGGTGTTACGGATCAGCCTGCTTTTTTGAACATGTGCGTGGCTGGCAGTACCGGGCTGGAACCACACGAACTCCTAAATTTTTGCCAGACAGTTGAACAAGAAATCGGACGGCGGCCTACTTATAAGTGGGGGCCGCGCCTCATCGACATCGACATTTTGTTTTACGACGACAGAATCATCCGGGACGACACCCTGGTCATTCCTCATCCTTTTGTAGATCAACGCGCCTTCGTCCTGGCGCCATTGGCCGACATTGCGCCGGAATACGAACATCCCCAGACCCGTGAGTCTGTGGTGCAAATGCTGGCGGATGTGTATACAACGGCCGTTTACCAACTGCCGGATCAACCCACTTTTAGGGGCATGGGGGATTAGCACAAGATGCCAGCCAGATTAAACTGGGGTGAACGCACCTACATCATGGGCATTCTCAACGTCACCCCGGACAGCTTTTCTGGTGACGGCATTCTCAGTGAAGAAGATGGCATCGCCAAAGCAGTGGCGCAGGCTGAACAATTTGTAGCCGACGGCGTTGACATCATCGACATTGGTGGGGAAAGCACCCGTCCCGGCAGCCAGCCGGTAGACGCCGCCGCCGAACTGGCCCGCGTGCTGCCCGTCATCAAAGCAGTGCGGCAGGCAGTAGACGTGGTTATCTCTGTTGACAGCTATCGGGCGGCTGTGGCCGAAGCGGCTCTTGCAGCCGGAGCCAACTGGCTCAACGACGTGTGGGGTCTGCGCATGGACCCGGACATGGCGAAACTGGCGGCGCAGACCGGCTGCCCTATCGTCCTCATGCACAATCGCAGCAAACCCAAAGATGTAGCTCAGGAAAAACGGCTCGGCGGCCGTTTTGTAGGCGTCGCCTACGACAACCTAATTGCCGACGTCAAACACGAATTGCAGGAAAGTATCGACATCGCCCTCCGGGCAGGCGTCCGGGAAACGCAAATCATTCTGGACCCCGGCATTGGTTTTGGCAAAACAGTTGAGCAGAACTTGCAGCTGCTCGACCAGCTTGATCAGTTCAAAACAATGGGATTTCCCATTTTAATCGGTCCGTCGCGCAAATCGTTCATTGGCTACACCCTGGATTTGCCACCGGACCAGCGCGTAGAAGGCACGGCGGCGGCAGTCGCCATTGGCATTGCGCGAGGCGCCGACATCGTGCGCGTCCACGACGTGCAAGCGATGGTGCGGGTGGCCCGCATGACAGACAAAATCGTTAGAAGGTAACAAATGTGGGACTTTTGGTTTTGATGGGATGATCTGATGCGTAATGCGTGATTCGTGAGGGTCTCTTTCACGCTTCACGCTTCACGCATCACGTATCCCGATTTCCTCAATTCCCCAAGAGCCATAAATTCTTAATAGGAGCTGCACATGATCAATTTTGAACTAGACCAGGAACAGAAGATGCTGACCGACGCCATCGGCCGTTTTGCCGAAGAGCGTGTGCGCAAGGTGTTTCGGGACGCAGATGAGGAAGGCAAACTGCCCCTCGACGTGGTTCAGGCTGGCTGGGAAATGGGCGTGCTGCCCACCAGCATCCCTGAAGCGTATGGTGGTTTTGGTGAATATTCCGTGGTGACGGGCGTTTTGGCGGCTGAAGCTTTTGCTTATGGCGACATGGCGACCACGCTGCACATTATGGCGCCCAATTTGGTGGCTGTGCCGCTGATGCTGGCAGGCACGGAAGCGCAAAAGGAAGCGCATCTGCCCCTGTTTTGCGAAGAGAGCCTGCCCAATGTGACTGCCGCCCTGACCGAGCCGGTGATTCAGTTTGATCCGCGGCAGTTGAAGACAACGGCCGTTCTCGAAGACGATCAATACGTACTCAACGGGACTAAAAGCTTCGTCCTGCTGGCCGACGAAGCCGAAACCTTCCTCATTTACGCCAACGAAGACGGCGCTACCCAGGCTTTCTTCGTGCCGGTGGGCACAGAAGGATTGGCAGTGCTCAATCGCGAAAAATTGATGGGCATCCGGGCGCTGCCCACGTTCCAGGTAAAACTGGACAACGTGCGCGTCTCCGCCGTCAATAAATTGGGCGGCAGCGCCGGCATCGACTTTGGCCTGATTCTCAATCACAGCCGCGTCGCTTTGGGCGCCATCGCCGTGGGCATGGCCAAGGGGGCGCTGGATTACGCCATCGACTACACCAAGCAGCGCGTGCAGTTTGGCGAACCGGTGGCCCATCGCCAGAGCATTGCCTTTATGCTGGCCGAAATGGCGATGGATATCGACTCTGCCCGCCTGCTGGTGTGGGAAGCCGCTTGGCAGCTCGACAAGGGCAATGACGCCACTCAAGCCGCCGCCGTCATGAAATATTACGTGGACGACATGGCGATCAGCGTGTGTGACCGCGCCCTGCAAGCCCTGGGCGGTTACGGCTACATCCGCGAATATCCGGTGGAACTATGGCTGCGCAATGCCCGCGCTTTTGCTTCCTTTGACGGCATGGCGATGGTATAAAAAGATTAAAGATAAAAGATTAAAGAGTCACGTATTTCCAATCTTTAATCTTCAATCTTTTCCTTAC
The DNA here is from genome assembly GCA_046496595.1 of Chloroflexota bacterium. Lineage (GTDB taxonomy): Bacteria > Chloroflexota > Anaerolineae > Promineifilales > Promineifilaceae. The sequence goes on along the minus strand of JAWOGU010000292.1, from coordinate 5,046 downwards.
GGAGACTAACATGATTGATTTTGAACTTCCCGAAAAAATTACCAACGAATTACAAATGGCAAAAATGGTAGCCGAATCCATTATGCGGCAGTATTCGCGCTACTATGATGAACACGAACACGAGCGCCCGGTGGAATACATCAACATGATGTGGCCCATCATGCGCGAGCAGTACAAGCGCCGTACGGAAAAACTGCAAGTCAACGGCAACGGCAGCAGTCCCGCCAAAAAGGAAGGGCCGGACTTCAGCATTTTGCGTTTGATTTTGATGATCGAAATGCTCAGTTGGGGCGACGCCGGGCAGTATCTGTGCACGCCGGACCCGGCTCTGGGCGGCGCGGCGCTGGAAGCAGTAGGCACCAAAGAGCAGAAGATTCGTATCCTGGGCAAGTTTGGGCAGGGCGAGCCGAAGTGGGGCGCGATGGCGATGACCGAGCCGGGCGCCGGTTCAGACACCAGCAATATCAGGACAACGGCCGTTCTCGATAAAGAAACCAACGAGTGGGTACTCAACGGTGAGAAAATCTTCTGCACCAACGGCTGTCTGGCACTGGATGAGTCGGATGGCTTTGTCGTCGTCTGGGCGACGGTGGATCCCAGCGCCGGCCGCAGCGGCATGAAATCCTTCATCGTCGAAGCCGGTTCACCCGGCGTCACCATCACCAAAAAAGAACACAAGCTGGGCATCCGCGTCAGCGACACCGTCGCCATCGTCTTCGACAACGCCCGCATCCCCGCCGACAACATCCTGGGCAGCGCCGAAGTGGTGCAGCAAGACGGCTCCACCAAAGGCTTCAAAGGCGCTATGGCGACCTTCGACGCCAGTCGTCCGGCCGTCGCCGCCAGCGCCATGGGCGTTTGCCGCGCCGCCCTGGAATTCACCCAGGCCAAGCTAAAAGAAGAAGGCATCGTCGTGGATTACACCAAGCCCAAAAACCAGATGACATCCATGGAGCGCGACCTGCTGGAGATGGAAGCGCGGCATAAAGCAGCCTGGCTGCTGACCATGCGTTCCGTGGTGCTGATGGCGCACGGCAAGCCCAACCGCCTGGAGGCCAGCATGTGCAAGGCTCGCGCCGGGGAAACTGTCACCTGGGTGACGCAAAAAGCCGTTGAACTGCTGGGGCCAATGGGTTACACTCGTGAATGGCTCACCGAGAAGTGGATGCGCGACGCCAAAATCAACGACATCTACGAAGGCACCAAACAAATCAACACTCTCATCGTTGCCCGCAGCATTCTTGGTTATTCAAGACGCGAACTTAAATAGTCTTAGTTAGACCTCCGAGGTTTTCAAAACCTCGGAGGTCTGCTGGAAAAACAGGAAGACGATATGAAACTAAAAATAATCGTTCATGATGCAGAAGAAGGGGGCTATTGGGCAGAAGTACCATCCATCGCAGGCTGTGCTACGCAAGGGGATACCTTTGACGAATTGCTCACCAATCTTTACGAAGCTGTTGAAGCCTGTCTTTCCGTAGACCTCGAAGAATTAGAATTGACTACGGGTAGCAAAGTCATGGAGATTGCAGTGTGAAAGCCGTTTCCGGCAAAAAATTCGCCAATCTTCTTGAAGAACATGGTTGGCAACTTGCTCGTGTAAAAGGAAGCCATCATATTTATACCAAGGCGGGTAATCCCGTGCGTATATCAGTGCCGATTCATGGTAACAAATCACTAAAGATTGGGTTGCAACGCCATTTCATGAAAGTAGCTGGAATCCAAGAAGATGAACTTTAAGCACTTCTTGTTGACCCAAAAAGAATATTTTGACAGTTTAGTCGAAACAGTTGTGTTGCTTTCCATACCCAGACTTTATCAAAGTATTCAAAAAGCAAATGAACAAATCGTCAAGCAAGAAACCTATTCTATTGATGATGTTTTTGGCGACGAATTGACAATTCATTCATAGCATTGATGATGAAGCGAAAATCGTGTACATCAAACGTGCCCGTACCCATTATGGGGAGTAAACAAATCCCACGAAGGAGAAACCTATGACCTACCGCATTGACAAAGTTGGCATTGTCGGGGCCGGGACGATGGGCGGCGGTATTGCCGCTCATCTCGCCAATATCGGCATTCCGGTGGTGCTGTTGGATATTCCCACGCCCAATCTCAGCGACGCGGAGAAGGACAACCCTCAGGCGCGAAACCGCCTGGTGCAAAGTCTGTACGACCGCATGGCGAAGGCCAAACCGGCCAATCTGGCGCGCGCCGACCGGGGCGACCTGATCACCGTCGGCAATACAGAGGATGATTTTGACCTGTTGGCCGACTGCGATTGGGTGGTGGAGGTGATTATTGAGAGGCTGGATTTGAAGCTGGCGCTTATGGAACGGCTGGAGGCGGTGTGCAAACCGACCGCGATTATCACCAGCAATACCTCCGGCATTCCCATTAACCAGATCACAAACGGCCGTTCTCCCTCTTTCCGTTCGCGTTTTTTAGGCACCCACTTCTTCAATCCGCCCCGTTATTTAAAACTGCTGGAAATCATCCCCACCCCGGAAACCGACCCCGCAGTGACCGACTTCATGGTCAGGTTTGGGCGGGACGTGCTGGGCAAAGGGGTGGTGGTGTGCAAAGACACGCCCAACTTCATCGGCAACCGTTTCTTTGCCGTGGCGGCCTCTTACGGCATCGAACACGGCCTGCAAAACGGCTACACTATCGCCGAAATTGACGCCATCACCGGACCGCACATCGGCCGGCCGAAAACCGCCACCTTCCGCCTGATGGATCTGGTGGGGCTGGACGTGATGGGCCACGTTAACCACAATTTGTATGAAGGCGTGCCCCACGACCGCTACCGCGACATCCTGAAACCGCAGAAAACGGCCGTTGTCATGGGCCAGATGATCGAAAACAAATGGCTCGGTAACAAGACCGGGCAGGGTTTCTACAAACAAGACACGATCAACGGGCAGCGCGTCTTCCTGACGCTGGACCCGGAAACGATGAGCTACGTCGATGGCGGCAAACCGCGTTTCGATGCCATCAGCGCCACGCGCAAGGTGGAAGAGTTGGGCGAACGGCTGCGCAAATTCCTGACCTTTGACGACCGCGCCGCCAATTATGCCCGCGACGTCCTCTATTTTGGCTTTGCCTACGCCGCCTATGTGGCGCAGGAAATCGCCTACAAGCTGAGCGACATCGACGACGCCATGCGCTGGGGCTTTGCCCACGAAGCCGGGCCATTCCAGATGTGGGATATGCTGGGGGTGGCGGAAACGGCCGTTAAAATGGAAGCGGCCGGTCTGGAAGTAGCGCCCTGGGTCAAAGAGATGCTGGATGCGGGCTGCGCCAGTTTCTACCAAAACGGAAGCTGCTACGACTGGAACACAAAATCCTACCAACCCATGGCCGTGGACAAAAACATCGTCGTCATCAAGGATTTGCACGCGGCGGGCAAACAGGTGGCGGGCAATGACAGCGCCAGCCTGTTGGACATGGGCGACGGCGTCCTGCTCTACGAATTCCACGCCAAAATGAACGCCATCGACGACGCCATCATCAACCTGGGCCACGAAGCGCTGGCGAAACTGGACAGCGATTTTGACGCCATGGTGGTTGGCAACGACGCCGACAACTTCTGCGTGGGCGCGAATTTGTTTGCCATCGGCGTGGCGGCGGCCTCCGGCCATTGGGACGTGTTGGACAAGATGATCCACGACCTGCAAAGCCTGACGTTTAACCTGCGCCACGCGCCGAAACCGGTGGTAACGGCCGTTCAGGGCATGGCTCTAGGCGGCGGCGTGGAAATGGCCCTGGCCGGTTGGGAAACGGTCGCCAACCACGAGAGCTACATGGGGCTGGTGGAAGTGGGCGTCGGCCTCATTCCGGCGGGCGGCGGCTGCAAAGAAGTGCTGCGGCGCAAAGTCAACCCCACCATGCGCAACGCCAACGCCGACCCCGTGTCGGTGATTCAGGCGGCCTTTGAGCAAATTGGACTGGCAAAAGTAGGCGCCAGCGCCTGGGAAAACGAAGCGCTGGGCTACCTGACCGCCGAAGACACCATCGTCATGAACGGCGACCATCGTCTGGCGATTGCCAAACAGCGCGCCATGCAGCTTGTGGCGATTGGGGCGCGTCCGCCGGAAGTGGAGAAGATTTACGCCGCCGGCCGTGACGTATACTCGGCGCTTGTGGTGGGCGTGAAGAGCCTCAACTGGGGCGGTTACGCCACCGACCATGACGTGGTCATCGCCAAAAAGCTGGCCTACATCCTCACCGGCGGGGGCGTCAGCGCCCCGACCTGGGTCGATCCCTGGTACATTCTGGACCTGGAGCGTGAAGTGTTCCTCTCCCTGTTGGGCGAAGAAAAAACGCGCGAGCGCATGACCTATATGTTGATGAACGGCAAACCGTTACGGAACTAGAAGCCAGTTTACAGTGAACAGTAAACAGTGAACAGTGTGGTCTAACTGTAAACTGTACACTGTAAACTGTTCACTGATATGAGGAGACAACTATGACACGAGAAGCTGTAATCGTAGCGGCCCGCAGAACGGCCGTTGGTAAATCTAAAAAAGGCGTCACCCGCAACTGGCGTTCCGACGACATGGCCGCCGCCGTCATCAAGGCGCTGATGGCCGACGTGGGCGCGGCGCTGGATCCGCAGGAAGTGGACGACGTGATCATTGGCTGCGCCATGCCGGAGGGGGTGCAGGGACTGAACTTCGCCCGCGCCATTGCCATCCGCGCCGGGCTGCCGGTGGACGTGCCCGGTTTGACCGTCAACCGCTTCTGCTCCAGCGGCTTGCAAACCATCGCCCAGGCCGCCGAACGCATCATCGCCGATGGGGCGGACGTGATTATCGCCGGCGGCGCGGAAACCATGAGCCTGGTGCCGATGACCGGTTTCCGCATCAGCCCCAACCCCTGGCTGGCGGAAAACGCGCCGGAAGTCTACATGGGCATGGGTCTGACGGCCGAGCAGGTCGCCAAAGAATTTAACGTGAGCCGCGCCGAGCAGGACGAATTTGCCTACAAGAGCCACATGAAAGCGGTGGCGGCCATGGAAAAGGGACTGTTCAAAGATGA
>JAWOGU010000224.1:0-4711 GCA_046496595.1 Chloroflexota bacterium | reverse complement strand
GTGCCCGCCAAAAATTCGCGCAGCACCGGTTCCTGGTCAAACAGGGGCAAGTCGATCTGCGCTTTAGGGTCGAGCAGGGTCAGCAGGCTGGCTTTGTCTTTGTTGGCGACGATGCGCCCCGCGCCTTTGACTTTGCCCAGTTCGCCGGGGGCGATGGTGGCGTAGCAGCCGGTGAGCAGGATTTCGGCGGCGTCGTTCTGGCGGTGGAGGCGGCGGGTGAGGCTGCGGGCGTCGCGGGCGGCTTCGGCGGTGACGGCGCAGGTGTTGATGACGATTTTGTCGGCAACGGCCGTTTCCGTCACAATCTCATGCCCCGCCGCCAACAACTGGCGGGCCAGGGTCTCGATTTCGCTCTGGTTCAGGCGGCAGCCGATGCTGTGCAGGTAGACTTTCATCGGGTTACCCTCTCCCCAGCCCTCTCCCAAAGGGAGAGGGAGCCAGTTCCCTCCACCTTTGGGGGAGGGTTAGGGTGGGGGTTGGCTGGTTTTCTTATTTTCGTTTGATGATGTAAATCCGTCCCCAACGGGCGCCCGGTTTAACGGAGTAGCCGGTCATGATTTCCAACTCGGGGAAGGTGCGGACCACGTCCTTAATTTTGTCGTAATCACTGCTGAGGATAACGGCCGTTCCCCCCGGACGTAACACGCGCACCATTTCCTTGAAAACGGCCGGCAGCCGCATTCTCACATCTAACAGACTGGTAGCAATCTTGTCTACAGACGCCGCTTCCAACGGCAGCGTCAAATCCACCCAGGTCGCCAGCGTCATATTGCGCGGCAGCACCCGCCCCTGCCTGGAAGAAAGATTCTCTTCCGCCATCATCACCTGTTCCGAATGCTCATTGGCGCCCCACATGTGCTGAAATTTGCCAAACAATTTCCGTTCCACCAGCAGCAGCCCGTCTCCGCAAAACGGATCCAGAAACACATCGTTGTCATCCGGCTGAGTGAGACCCACCATGGCAGCCGCCACCGAAGGACGCAGCGAGTTGGAAGCCGTCTGACGCAGTTTGTGCTGCTTCTTGGACTGCTTGTCGGTGATGCGGTAGCCGCACAACAAATGCGAACCTAACACATTGATCCACAACTCCACCTGCGGCCCTTCCGTGCTGGGAACCCAGCGCGGATAACGTGTTTGCATTCCGGCCAAAACAGCTTGTTCTATCTGGACCTGACGGTAATCATGGGTGCCATACTTGCGGCAAAGCACGCGGAAAGAAGGCGGGCGGCTGAACTGCCGGAAACGCAAATACTGGTTGGTCATCCGGCCAAAATCTTCTCCCTCAGCGATAGCTTCGGTGATCAGGCTCAGATCCCGCCGCCCGCGTGACAGCTTGGGTATGGACAGCGCCAGGAAAAACTCATCTTCGCTGGTTAACAACTGGTGGAGATCGGTCGTTTCGCCCGCATAAGAAAACAGAACAATGCCATTTTGTTCTTTAGCAAACAGGTATTCGCCAAATTTAGCGCCGGGCAGCATATCGCGTATTTCCAACCAGGCGATTTCTTCCAATCCCGGCATGGTTTGCACGTAGTACTCAGTCATTGGGTTAGCCATATTTTTCTTTTCCCTTACTTTTACTTTCTTTTCCGTCGGCGAAGCGATCTTCGCTTCTGGCTCTAAACACCAGGCGCAGGGGAGAGCCTTCAAACGGATATTGTTCCCGCAGGCGATTTTCCAGGTATCGCTGGTAGCTAAAATGCACCCATTCCGGTTTGTTGACGAACATGACAATGGTAGGCGGCGCGGAGGTCACCTGGGTGGTGTAGAAAAACTTGACGTGTTTGCCCCCTTTGCTGGGCGGCGGGTGCGCCGTAGTCACCTCGCGCATCCACTTGTTCAACTCGGCTGTGGGGATGCGTATCTGGCGGGTTTCTTGCACTTCCAGCACCTTGGGCAGCACTTTGTTGACGCGCTGTCCCGTTTGCGCCGAAATATACAGGATGGGCGCGTAGGGGATAAATTTCAGAGCTTCACGTAAATGTTTTTCATAATCGTAGATGGTGTAGGAATCTTTTTCGATGGCGTCCCATTTGTTGACGAGGATGATCACACCGGCGTTTTCATGGGTGAGCATCCCGGCGATGTGGGTATCTTGAGAAGTGATGCCGGCTTCGGCGTCGATGAGCAGCAGGGCAACGTCGGCGCGGCTTAAGGCTTTAATGGCGCGCAGTACGCTGTATTTTTCCACGCCCGGTTCGATCTTGCCCCGGCGGCGGATACCGGCCGTGTCGATGAGGGTGAATTCCTGATCGTTCCAGGTGAATTTGGTATCGATGGCGTCGCGGGTGGTACCGGCGATGGGACTGACAATAGCGCGTTCTTCGCCGATCAATTTGTTGAGCAGGGTGGATTTACCGGCGTTGGGCTTGCCCAGAATGGCAATTTTGATGGAACCGTCCTCTTCTTGTTCATCTTCGGGCACAAAGGGAATGGCGTCTACAATGGCGTCGAGTAAATCGCCAGTGCCGTGACCGTGCAGGGCGGAGATGCCTATTACTTCGCCCAGCGCCAATTCGTAAAATTCGTAGGCGGCGTCCCATTTTTTGATGGATTCCAGTTTATTGGCGGCGATGATGACCGGTTTTGGGGTCCGGCGCAGGATGTCGGAGACTTCCTGGTCGGCGGCGGTGACGCCGGCCATGCCATCAACGACCTGCACGATGACGTCTGCGTCCTGGATGGCGATAGCGGCCTGACTGCGGATGAGGGGAAGAAAGCGGGCGGAATCTTCAGACAGGGGTTCGGTGTGAATGCCTTCGGTGACTTCAATGCCGCCGGTATCGACGACGGTGAAGACGCTGCCGGTCCATTCAGCGTCGGCGTAGAGCCGGTCGCGGGTGGTGCCGGGTATGTCGGAGACGACGGCGAGGCGCCGGCCGACGATGCGGTTGAACAGGGTGGACTTGCCCACGTTGGGCCGGCCAACGAGGGCAACTAAAGGTTTGTAACTCATAGGTTTGTTTTCTCTTCTCGGAGCGCACAAGGTTGAATGGCGCTGCGGTTGTGGATGGCAAGGTTTAGCCCCGACCCGATCCTTTCCCACAGGGATAGGGAGCAGGCTCCGGGGAGAGGGGGATGACTTGTATCGTTATTTTGGGAAATTTTCTGATTCGTGGTGGGTTTGGCGGAAACGGCCGTTATCCCCTCTTTGATCAGGCGTGATGTTTCAGTGGTGGTGAGGCTGTTGGTGATGGTGGCGGTGATTTCTACCGTGATCAGGGGCGGCTGCACGGAACGCAGTTCCAGACCACGTTCCGGGAAAGTGACAACGGGTTCCAGGCTGTAGGTGCCAGTGAGCAGACCAAAGGTATCGACGGTAACGCGCACTTCATCTTCCGTAAGCGAGTCGAGGATGGGCAGCGGGCCAAAGAGAGCAATGCGGGCGTCTTCCGGGTCGGCGGAGGCAGTCAGCCCTTTACCGATACCCTGAAACTCGACGGGCCGAATGTAAACGGCCGTTGACAAAATCGGCTCGATCTCTACCGTGACAGAAAAGTCATCTCCCCCATCCATGGTGATCCCATCTGGTAAATTGAGCGTCACTTGTTGTGAAAAGGTTTCGGTCAGTCCGGTGATGTCAATGGGTTCCGTCAGCACCTGCGCCAAAGCGGTTAAGCGGGTGGGCAGACCTTGCAGCAAAACAGTGGGCGGATCCACACTGATGCCCAGCAGCCTGTAGCCATCGGCCGGCGAACCGGTCCAATCCACGTCAATGATCTTCTCGGCAAAATCAGCCGATTCCGCCACAGGAATGGTCACCTGTACCGATTCATGACTGACGCTGTGCAAGCCGCTGCTGCTGGCAACCCGACCCTGACGGTCATAAAAAATGGGAAACGGAGAAGTTACCACCGTCTCGCGCACATTATTCAAGAAGACAGTAACCCTTGCTGAATCTAATGGCTCCACTTGTTCACTGGTGCCTACCACAATAATCGTTTGAGGATCGGCCAGCGCTTCGCCCTGCGTATGGCCGCGGGCAGCGCTGCCGCGAATGTCTAGCACAACCGGAATCTCGCGGGTAATTAACTGATCCAGGCGGGCTCTAACAGTATCAGGCGAAGGGGTGTTGACAGTGACGCCGGATACTTTGGGCTTGATAGTAACGGGTATAAATACTTCTTCACCCAGTGGTATCTGGCTTAAATCCAGGACGGCAGAAAAGTCATCACTGCTTAAATTGCGTAAAACATTAGAGGGCGCTTCCACGATAACGACGATGGTATCCGTGGAAAGGTCCAGCGTACTATCCGCCGGTTTGCCCACGATACTCAGCGGAAGTTCGTAGGATTGTAACAAGACCGGGTTTTTTTCCTGAGAAGCAACCAGCCAGATCAAGGCGGCGAGCAGCAGAGACATCAATGAAAAACACTCATCTCAGCTTCAACTCTCCCTGCTGCCACGATTAAAGATGGATTTAATAACAGAGTTTAGGATATAATTAAATTGTCTCAAGTTATCGCCATCGCACAAGCTGATCCAGCATTATCCATTGACCATGAAGTGGTTATCTGGAATTCCAGCAAAACAACCTTACCTTAAATCTTAAAAACCTCGCCCATTATGATTATGACTAAAGCAGACTGGCTTTTTATGGAATCATTTGCAGACAATGATCAAGCGGCTTAGGAGCCATTTTACGGCTAAGAAACCTTAACAATCGAGGAAACCCTCGCAGGAGGACAAATCACCAACAGAGAGATTTACT
>JAWOGU010000220.1:0-4737 GCA_046496595.1 Chloroflexota bacterium | reverse complement strand
TTCCTCAATTTGCAGATAACGGCCGTTTTCCGGGCGATGAATGGTACCGATGGGACGAATTTCAAAAGAAGGGGTAGAACCGTTGTGTGACATATATTTCTCCTTATTTGCACGCAGATGTTGGCCTTGCGTTTTGTTTTGATATAACGCCATAATAGGGCAGAAACGGCCGTTTCGCTTGATCCCGGTTGCGCTGCCACAGGCAGAAAACGGCGCCCCTTTGGCCGAAAACTGACAGTTCTTGCGCTTTATTGGTCGCTGACGGCATCTCAGCTAAACTCCCCGCCGTGATAGAAAATAGACCTTCTCGATTTCGTTGGCAGTTGGTGGCCATTACCATTGGCCGCTTTTTTTTGAATACTGGATTACGCATGGTGTATCCCTTTGCGCCTGCTTTTGCCCGGGGACTGGATGTGCCGTTAACGGCCGTTTATCAAGTCATCGCCCTGCGTAATATCACCGGCTTCTTCAGTCCGCTGTTTAGCCCGCTGCCGGAACGCTTTGGCCGTAAAGTGGTGATGATGGGATCGCTGGTTCTGTTTGCGGCCGGCTGTTTGCTGGTCGTCATTTGGCCCACGTTTTGGACCTTTGCCCTGGCGATGGGGCTGTTGGGGCTGGCTAAAGTCAACTTTGATCCTGCTATGCAGGCTTACGTGGGCGATGCGGTGCCCTATGCCCAACGCGGCAAAGCATTGTCGGTGACCGAATATGCCTGGTCGTTGGCGCTGCTCATTGGTGCGCCAGCCGTCGGTTTAGCCATTCAGGCGTGGGGTTGGAGCGCCCCGTTTTTCTGGCTGGGCGTACTGTCGCTGCTGGCGGTGCTGTTGTTGGCGCGCATGTTGCCCCGTTTGGGCAAGCGTCGTGCGCAGAGCTTGAGCTTGCGCACCACGCTGCAAGTGGTGGTGCATCATCGCGTCATCTGGGCGGCGTTTATTTACACGGTGCTGGCGCTGACGGCGAATGAAATATTATTTATCGTTTATGGCGAGTGGATGGAGACGAGTTTTGGCCTGACGCTGGCGACGCTGGGTCTCGCTTCGGCCATTATCGGCGGTTCTGAAATTGTGGGGGAGACGTTTGCCGGTTGGTCGGTAGACCGTTTTGGCAAGCGCCCGATTGTTATCACCCTGGGACTGCTCAATGCGCTCTTATATGTGATCTTACCTTTTACCAGCGCCAGCTTAACGACGGCGCTCATCACCCTGTTTTTGCTGTTTTTTGCGTTTGAAGTGGCGGTGGTGGGCGGGATGCCGTTGATGACGGAACTGGTTCCCAAACATCGGGCCGTGGTGATGTCGATGATTGTGGCGGCGATGTCGGTGGGGCGCACGATAGGCGCATTTGTCGGACCGGTGGTATTGGAACGGGGTGGTTTTGTGTGGAGTGGGGTGGTATCGGCGTTGGTGATGGGAACGGCCGTTATTGTTCTGGCGCTGTGGATTCGGGAAGGGCGGGAAACTGACGCCTAGTACCCGTAATCCGTAATCCGTAATCCGTAATCCGGGCATTTCCCCTGCAAAACGAATCATCAAATTGGGGCCAATTTACCTTGACCTAATAGAACGCATGTGCTAATATACTCATGCAAACATACGACCCGATTTTGCTTCAACTACTTCCTCTTTCCCCCTCTGCACAGACCAGCGCCGGCATGCGCTGGTCTCCTCAAATACCCCCTCTTCTTCCCTCACCCTCCCGACGCGAAGGCGGGGTCTCCTGAATTTCAGGAGACGCCGTCTTCGTGTGGGAAGGAGTCGGTTAGTCGGCCCGCTGGCAAGCTTTTCTGCCTTCTGCTTTTTGCCTTCTGCCTTCTGCCCTTTGCTTTCCGTCTTTCAACGCATCATGTCCAGCCACTCGCCATCCAGGGTGAGGTAGCGTTTGAGCAGATTGGCGGTGAGGCAGGAGTGGACGGGCAGGACGAGCAGGTAGTCGCCGATTTGCACGCGATCCAGGAGGTAGGGTTCAGCCTGCACGATGCCGTGTTCTTGGGATAAGGAGGAGATATGGCTGGCGTCTGATAAGGTCTGCCAGCCGTTTGGGGTGAGGCGGGCTAAACGGCCGTAAGACGGGGCGCCATTGGCGAGGGGCAGTTGTTCTTTGGAGAAGTGAATGGCTCCGCCGTAGATCACGAGTTCGCCACGTTCGGGATGCCTGGCAACGATGGGGCAGGCAACGGCTACGGAAATATCGTCTAAGGAGCAGGCGCCGATTTGAGCTTGCATCAGGTCGTAGAAGACAAAATTGCCGGGGCGGATTTCGTCTACCCCTTCAAATGTGTCTGTGAGGCTGCAAGTAGGAGTGTCGCCGATGGAAACGGCCGTTTCTATGCCTAAATCCCGCAGTGAAATCTGACCCGCTTGCAGCCGTTCGAAGACTGTTTCATACACAGCGAGTACCTCTTTGGAACCGCGGGCAGCATAGCTGTGTCCCGCGTGGGTGAGCAGCCCCACCAGCTTGAGATTGTGCGCCCGGATGATGGTGCGGGCAACGGCCGTTATGCCCTCATAATCATACCAGTGCAAACCGGAACGGTGATAACCCACGTCGATTTTCAGCCAGACGTCCACCGGGTTGGTGACGCCGGAACTGAGCTGTTCGGCGATCGGCAAAGATTCCACCAGCAGCCCCAGTTTAATTTGCGCTGCCAGTTGGTTGATTTCCCGCAGTTGGCGCAGGTTGACGGGGAAGGCGATGGTAATATCCTGCCAGCCGTGGTCGGCGAAATAGCGGGCCATGTCCACCGACGACACGGTAATCGCTGTCACGCCGCGCTGGCGGAACCATTCACCGATGGCGGCGGATTGGTGGGTCTTGAAATGAGGGCGGAAGCGTACGCCGCTGGCCTGCGCTTTGGCAACCATGCGTTCGATGTTGCGCAGCGTTTTTTGCTTGTCGAGCAGCAGGGTAGGTTTGGTGATGAGGGAGTCAATATTCATATGAGGTATTTGCTGAATTAGATTGGACCAATCTCCGAGATTGGTCCAATCATACAAGCATTTTAACGGCCCAGCCGTTTAGCGGCCCACGCCAACACTGCCGCCAAACGCCGCCGACATTTCGTCGTAGATTGCCGCAATGCTGGCTTCATCGCCCTGGTAGTAGTTGCCATTGCCATTTACAGCCAGTTCAGAAAGTACGTCCTGGGCCGCATCTCCGCCATAAGCGATGGTGAAAATGGTGGTGTTATTGCCGATGGCATAGTCTATCAGACTGGCATTGAAGGCATAGCGGTAACTGCGGGTATCTTTACCGTCAGAGAGGACGACCATGGCGTTGGTCATGTTGGGCTGGGAGGTGCGCTCAATGCTCGCCGCGCCGTCGCCAATGGCGTCAAAGAGAGTTGTGTCGCCGGAAGCGTTCAGGGCGGTGATGGCGTTGATGATTTTCTGCCGGTTTGGACCGACTTGAATGCCTTCGATGATTACTTCCGGTTCGGTGCTGAAGCCGATGAGGGTGAGCAGGTCCTCTTCACCCATTTGCTCCACGAATTGCACGGCTGCCTGGCGCATGTTGTCGATTTTGCTGCCACGCATACTGCCGGAGGTGTCCAACAGCATGACGAGATTGACGTCCTTCCGCGCCGTTTGCCACAAATCCTGCACGGCGTAGAGGGCGGCTACGTTTGGTTCGTTGAAGATAATTTCTGGCTGGCTCAAGTCAACGCCAAATTCTGCGGTCAGCGGGGGGCCAATGGCGACGTTTTTGTTAACGGGGCGCAGGGCATAGGCAACGGCCGTTTCCTGCCCCGTCGCACTCAGCAGATAATCCCGGAACAGCCCGGCGGCTTCCTGCGTTTCGGCGTCTGCGTCTTGATTGATACAGGCGGGGTGCGTCGCCATAAACGTGCCTTCCAGCGGATAAATCGGCACGATGTTGCCCTCGCTGCCGTAAACTACGTCATTTTCATACATCACCGCCGCGCCCAGGTAACTGGCGCCGCGCTGGCGCATGTTGCTGCCTAAACTAGAGGTGGAATTGGCAAACGAGGAGACCGCGCTTTCAAACGCGCCCACCGAGGCTTGCACAATTGGTTTTTGGATATCGTCGGCGGAAACGGCCGTTGTCTGAGCCTGCGCCGCCTGTACCAATGCCAGCAGGGTGCCCGCGCCCGCCCCGGAAAGACCGGGATGGGGATGGCTCAGGCGCAGCGCTTCGCCGTATTCGCCGCCGGTGTAATATTGAAAGGCGGAGGGGTCTTGGGCCAGGCTGCCCACGTCGAGCCAGCCCAGCGGGAAACCGGGCCAGCCCAGCGATTCGGCCATGGGCCGCCACATGCCAATGACCAGCGGGCTTTGGGTCACGCTTTGGCAGTTGTTTTGGAAGACCGCCATGCCCTGATCGGCGGCGAGGTTGACCCACACCGGGCTGTCAGGAATCCAAAGGGCGGGTGGGGCGCTGCCGGCGGTCATGTTGGTGATTTGCTGCCCCGATTCCACGCCAGTGACAGTGACGTAGATGGGCGTGTCATTGCTGGTGGTGGGCTTGGAGGCGTTGAAATCGGAAACGGCCGTTTGCAGCCACGGTTCCAGACTGGTATTCGCCACTAGGTCTACCACCACAGCATTGTTCGGGATGTCTTCACCACCTGATTGACCAAGCTGGCAGGCCAGAGAAGCCAGTCCCAACAAACCCACCAGCAGCCAGACAGCGCGTATATTTTTAAGAAGCGTCATAGTTCACTCCGTTTTATGATTATCCATCTAGCTTTTTCTTCAAGCCATGTAGCTTTTGCTTTAA
>JAWOGU010000723.1:0-3238 GCA_046496595.1 Chloroflexota bacterium | reverse complement strand
TTCTCCCAACCCCACTTCTCCCCTTGGGATTTACCGCCGCGCAAACGAGATGGATGCAATTCTGCGCCGTGCGCGTCGCACGCTTCTTCGGCTTTCGGCCCGGTGTAGCCCCCGTCTACCGTCATTTTTTCTATCTTGTGCCCTCGTGCGGCCTGTTCGTCCAACGATTGCGCCAACAATTCACTGTCATCGGTATTTTGTTGCTGGCTGTTTGCACGCTGGTAATCATTTGCACCGGGTTTTCCGGGTCGCACGTCCCATTGTGTCAATATAGAGTGGGACACTCCAAGCCTCGAATTTAGTGTAGAATTCGAGGGCGAAGAGGAACAACATCATGACACATTCCGAGTTCTTTTTCATCCCAAATCACTACATGTAACTTGTTAAAACATGTAGATAACTAGGAGAAAATCTGATGGTTTTTTGGTTTTGGGTGATGAGCTATTTTTGGTGATGTGCTGGATTTTTTGGCGAGATGCCGATGACTGTTCAAGATGAACCTCAATTTGCGCTGGCGCTTTCTACGCCAGGATTGGCCGCACGGCGTGGGTGGCATTGGCCGCGTGAGTCTGTATCGCGGCAGCCGGGCAACGGTCGTTTAACTCCACCTCATCTCGCAAAAATACAAAAGCCCGTCTGAATCCCGGCAGGCTTTTTTGTTGACGCGTGCTCACCCATAATCAAACCCCACAAAAAACAAGTTTTACCCAAACGGGGGGGGATGATAAACATCACAATTTTACGTGCCGAATGTCACTCGTTTCGAGCAGCGATTCAGTTTATGATGCGATCAAGTTACCAGGTAGCTGGCGAGTCTGCAAAGAAAGCAGGCAAGACGGTGGTTACACAGGGGAAAATGCGGGGATAAGCCACTCATTTGTTTTTACACTTCCGCACCACATGATCAGCTAACGGCCGTTGGTTGGACCACTCAACCAACCTTGCAGCCAACCACCCTCCAAATAAGTCCAGAATAAATCTCATGACAATGGACAACGGCGACCACTTGAGATCGTATTGAGCGGCTCTTGCTGTTAGTTCAACCGATTAAATTGTGGTATACGATGATTTTGTGCCGCTTATATTGAGGTTTTTCTTTCGCCTGGCAAAATCAATGCATTTCCGTCCCGGGGAGTGCCCAAGGCAAGGATATGAGGGTAAAAAAATGAAAAGGTCACAGCATATTGTTAAAGTATTCGCGATCGCGCTGGTCTTTGTTTTCCAGAGTGCATGCAATTCTGCTGGCAATTCAAGCGGATCCGATGCCACGGCCGTTCCTCAAAGCGAAATAGTCCAAGAAACCAATGAAAATCTGGAGGCTGCAGAAATTGCGGTCGATTCCCAAAATCAAACCGTACAATCTTCAGACAGCGCCATCAACGAAACGTCTGAGCCGGCCGATTCCTCCAACGAAGTCACACTAGAAACGCCTGACAGCCTTGAAGTTACAACTGAAGCAGCCGAACCAACACCTGAACCTGCGGCGGATGCGCCACACATCGCCTTCGATCCTGAAAACACGAAAGATGGCATGGTCATGGTGTTTATACCGGCAGGGGAGTTCCCCATGGGCACAAGCGATGAACAAAGAACTCGTTTGATTGACGAACATATCTGGGACAAGAATTGGAATGAGAGCGAACTACCTCTCCATACGGTTTACCTGGACGCCTATTGGATCGACCAGACAGAGGTGACAAACAGACAATATGCCCTATGTGTTGCAGATGGCGCATGCCAGGAACCCCGTTTATTGAAATCGGCAACCCGGGATAGTTATTTTGGAAATCCGGAATTCCAAAACTACCCGGTGGTCTATGTCGACTGGACCATGGCCAAAGCCTACTGCACATGGGCGGGCAGAAGGCTGCCAACAGAAGCGGAATGGGAAAAGGCCGCCCGGGGAACCGATGGACGTCTCTACCCATGGGGAAATGAAATCAACAACACGCGGGCCAACTTTACCGGTTCCGGCAGCGAAGGCGGCGACACAATGGCCGTGGGTAGTTTTATAGATGGCGCCAGTCCCTACGGCGTACTCGATATGGCCGGCAACGTCTGGGAATGGGTAGCAGACGGGTTCGACCACAGGTACTACTATGATTCACCGTCAGAGAACCCGCCCGGTCCTACGCTTACCGGAACGCGGTATACGATCCGTGGTGGTTCGTGGGATGGCACAGTAAACAGCATGCGCATAGCCCATCGTTATGGAATGAATGTAGACTACACAGACTTCCCGACTGGCGGCATTCGGTGCGCCGCTTCGCCGTAAATTTAGATTTACCACCGGCAAACAACCGAAAAGGACAAGGATAACCTAACTTACGAGAAGTTGGAGGCTCCGGCAATCTAGAGTCTCCAATTTCCAACCTTCACCGCGAAACTTAATCTAGAGCCAGCCTGAAGCCTAGCTGAGGTGGTACATCGTGGCTGCGTATTGGTCGTGCGTATCGGTGGTGCATGGTTGCTGCCCTGCAACTACCTGGTACATTATAGGCCCGCATATTGACAAACGACGAAGAACGGCCGTTCCCCCAGATACACTCGGCAAACTTGCCGACCCATCAATAGAAAATGGAATTTTTCAATAGAAAGTGGGAAAAAGTGGGCGTGTCCAGAGGTGAATGAGGTAAACGGCCGTTTACTGGGCCTGCTTTTGAGCCAAAATTTCCATTATTTATTGACGCAAACGGCTGTTTTCCAGTGATGATTAGTCGAGAAGGTTTTCCACTATTTATTGATGAGGATCACCGTTATCAACATCGAGTGTAAAAAGGCTCTTACGGCATTTTGGTGATTACTCGCCACTTCGATTAGAGTTGGCACAAACCAACCCTCTCAAAGGTGGTGCCAACGGTGTAACTCTTGGATTTGCTTCTACCAGGATTCCAATATGGGTGTTATTACAGTCGGCAGGGGCATCGCTGCCCCCACCGCTGCTCCAAAACGGTGCGTGAAAATTTCTCTTCACACCCCTCCTCAGTTGCCTGGCACTTATCATGAGTACCCTGCCGAGCAAGGCCTCACAATATTTTTATCGGGATTTGTTGCGCTAAACCGTTCAAACTCACGGACAGCACGAATTATGCGACGAGTTTTGGGGCGGAGCTCAACTTTTGGCACAATTTCCCTCTGGAGGGGAGTCAACTTGGTTAAATGGTTTTAGAAAGCGATCTTGTTGCATATTATACAAGATGCGTATTAAATCATGCGATAAGCTTACACGAGTTGAAGC
>JAWOGU010000176.1:0-21912 GCA_046496595.1 Chloroflexota bacterium | reverse complement strand
GTTCGATCACCTTGCCAGCGCGGGGGGCCAGGATCTCGTTCTCCATCTTCATGGCCTCCAGCAGCAGGATCGGCTGGCCGGCCTCGACCTGGTCGCCCTGCTGCACCAGCACCCGGGTGACGAGGCCCGGAATCGGCGCCTTGACGCGGCCATCGGCGCTGACAGGCCTGGCCACGGTCGCGCGGCGATCCTGAACCTCCACCCGGTGCATCCCATCGAAGCCTTTGATCCAGCGCAGGCTGGGGTCGACGGAGATCTCGTAGGGCCGGCCGTTGACAATAACCCACTCCATCTGATCGGGCTGGGCCACGTTGGGTACCGTAACGCTCAGCTCCTGGCCGTTGCAGATCACTGCTATCGAGTCGGCCGCGCCGCTGAGCATCGGCACATCTACCTCGAACAGCTTGCCGTCGATGGTGACGTTGACTTTGATCATAGCTAACTCCTCGCCTAGCCTGGCAACTGGCGGCTAGCTCGATGCCATCCCTGAAGAAACTGCTGGGGCATCACCGACTGGCGCCCCTGAGTGCGCATGGCATAAGCCATCGCGGCCGCCACGGCCAGGTCCCGCACCACCTCGTCGGGGGCGTCGGGAACGCCGAACAGCAGTGGGCGGCGCAAGAACTCGGTGCTGTAGGCGCCGGCCACGAAGTCCGGGTCCTGTATGATACGTTGGAACAAAGGCAAGTTAGTGCGCACGCCGGTGACGACGAAGTCCTGTAAAGAGCGCAACATACGCTGCACAGCCGCGGGCCGATCCTCGCCCCAGACAACCACCTTGGCCAGCATAGGATCGTAACGCACCGGCACGGCGCAGCCGCTGTAGCCGTAGGTGTCCACCCGCACGCGCGGGCCACCGGGCAGGCGGAAGTGGTGCAGGACGCCAGGGCTGGGCAGGTAGTGGTTCCAGGGGTCCTCGGCGTTGACGCGGCACTGGATCGCGGCGCCGCGCAGCCGCACGTCTTCCTGGCTGATGGAGAGACGCCTGCCGGATGCGATCCAGATTTGCTCGCGTACCAGATCGCGGCGGGTGACCATCTCTGTCACCGGGTGCTCGACCGTGATGCGCGCCTTGATCTCGGTGAAGTAGAAGTTACCATCCTGGTCCAGCAGGAACTCGATTGTCACCGCGTTGTTGCAGTTGAGCAGCCGGGCGATCTGCAAGGCCGTGTCGTGCAGACGGGCGCGCAGGGACTGGGTCAGGCCAGGCGCGGGCGACTCGCAGACCAGCTTCTGGTTGTTGCGCTGGATGGAGCCGTCGCGCTCGCCCAGATGCACCAGGTTGCCGTGACGATCGGCCAGCACCTGGACGTCGATGTAGCTGGCCGGCAGGATCGCGTGCTCCAGGTAGAGGCTGTCATCGCCAAAAATGACGCTTGCTTCGCTAGCCGATTGCTGCACCGCCTTATCCAACTGTGCGGGGTTGCGCACCAGCCGGGTGGCGCGGCCGCGACCACCGCAGCAGGCCTTGACCACCAGCGGAAAGCCCAGCGCCTCGGCCTCGGCATGGTATAACTCCTGCTCGTGCTGTCTGAAGGAGACCGACGAATGCTCTGTGGTGGCAAAGCCCGCCGCCTTGACCCGATCCAGCAGCTCGATCTTCATACGCACGATTGCCATCACATCGCTGGACGGCCCGACGAAGGCGATGCCAGCCTCCTCGCAGGCGGCCACGAACTTCGGCTGCTCGGCCAGAAAGCCATAGCCGGGGTGAATCGCCTCGGCGCCGGTCTCCTGGGCAATCTTGATGATCTGCGGGCCATCCATGTAACCCAGATCGGAGCGCAGCTGCACGCATTCGTCGGCCAGGCGTACATGCAGCGAATCGCGGTCGGACGCGTCATACAGCACCACTGTCCAAACCCCCATATCGCGACATTCCCGCACAATACGCACCGCAATCTCGCCGCGGTTGGCGATCAGGATTTTGTTGAACATGCTCATACCTCATGTGGCAGCAGGGTGGGCAAGTAGACAAGTATACAGGTACACAAGTAGACAAGTAAACAAGGCGAAGTTGGGAACAGGTCGCGACTCTGTCTCCTTGTCTCCTTGTGTACTTGTTTCCTTGTATACTTGTATACTTGCGTACCCTCTCCTACGCCGGCGCCAACCCGTGCTTCTTCGGCATATGGCGTTCGCGCTTTTGCAGGGTGACTTCGAGGGCGCGGATCAGGATGCGGCGGGTGTCGCGGGGCTCGATGACGTCGTCGATCAGGCCGCGGGCGGCGGCTACGTAGGGGTTGTTGAACTTCTCCTCGTAGTCGTTGACCAGCTCCAGCCGCCGGGCTTCGGGGTCGGGCGCGGTGGAGACGTCCTTGCGAAAGAGGATGTTGACTGCACCGGCTGCGCCCATGACTGCGATCTCGGCGTTGGGCCAGGCGTAGAGCAGGTCGCCGCGCAGGCCTTTGCTGCTCATGACGCAATAGGCGCCACCATAGCTCTTGCGCAGGATTACCATCAGCTTGGGTACCGTGGCCTCGCTGTAGGCATAGATCATGCGCGCGCCGTTGCGGATGATGCCGGCGTACTCCTGGGAGGTGCCGGGCAGGAAACCAGGCACATCCTGCAGTGTGATGATGGGGATGTTGAAGGCGTCGCAGGTACGGATGAAGTGGGCCGCCTTGATCGAGGCCTTGATGTCGATACAGCCGGCCAGCACGCGCGGCTGGTTGGCCACAATGCCCACCACATAGCCGTTGAGTCGGGCGAAGCCGACCACCATGTTCTCAGCCCACAGGGCATGCACCTCGAAGAAGTGCCCATCGTCGAAGACGCTGCTGATCACCTGGCGCACGTCGTAGGGCTTGTAAGGATCGGTTGGCACCAACTGCTCCAACTCAGGGCAGCGGCGGTCACGGTCATCCAACGGCGGCACATAGGGCGGGTCATCCTGGTTGTTGGCGGGTAGGTAACTCAACAGCTCACGGACCAGGGTCAGGCACTCCCGATCATCCTTGGACAGGAAGTGGCTGACGCCGCTCTCGCGGCTGTGCACCAGGCCGCCGCCCAGCTGTTCCTGGCTGACATCCTCCTGCATCACCGCCCGCACTACGTCGGGGCCGGTGATGAACATATAGCTGTTCTCGGTCATGAAGACGAAGTCGGTCAGCGCGGGCGAGTAGACTGCGCCGCCCGCGCACGGCCCCATGATCACCGAAAGCTGGGGGATGACACCGGAGGACTCGCAGTTGGCGTCGAACAGCCGCGCATAGCCGCCCAGGCTGTCCACACCCTCCTGGATGCGCGCGCCACCGGAGTCGTTGATGGCGATGAAGGGCGCGCCGTAGGTCAACGCCATGCGCATAGCCTTGACGATTTTGTTGGCGTGCATCTCACCCAGCGAGCCGCCCATGACGCTGGCGTCCTGCGAGGCAACGAAAACGTGGCGGCCGTTGACCAGGCCAAAGCCGGTAATGACGCCGTCGCCATAGCGCGAGCTCTTGCCGCCCATGTAGGCATCAAAGCGCGGCAGCACCAGCGTGTCGATCTCGGTGAAAGTGCCAGGATCGAACAGCACCTCGATACGCTCGCGCGCGGTCAACCGGCCCTTACGATGCTGGGTTTCGATGTCTTTCGCCGAGCCAAAGGCGATCTGCTTGCGCTCACGCAGCTTCTGAATGTAGGTTTCCATCTCGACAGCCACAGTAGTTCTCCTGTACGACGTAAACAAGGAAACAAGGAAACAAGTAGACAAGGACCGGGTAGACAAGTAGGCGAGGAACCGGGTAGACAAGTAGGCGAGGAAACATGCCTGGTGTACTGGTGTCCTCTTTGTCTACTTGTGTACTTGTCTACTTGTGTACTTGTCTACTTGTGTACTTGCCTACTTGTCTACTTGTGTACTTGTCTACTTGCAGACTTGCCTCCGTTACTTTGCCACGTGCAGCGCGGCCAGGGTGAGCACGAAGTGGCCCTCACGGCGCCACCAGCCGCGTAGGTCCCAATCGTAGTCACGCGACAGCTCCAGCTGACCAGCGCGCCGCAGCGCCTGCGGCAGCAAGGCCGGGTCGCAGTGCACGTGCACCTCACTCCATCGATGTTCTGCGCTGGCGGTCAGCTCCATACCGGTGGCCGGCAGGCAGCTCACTCGACGAGTATCCACGGTCAAGCCCAGCTGCAGCGCCTTAAGCACGGCTTCCTTAGCGCTCCAGGTAACGGTGGCGAGCAGCGCCTGGTCATCGCCCAGCGCCTGGCCGATCCAGCGCATCTCGTCCGCCGCAAAGTAGGCTTGCACAAAGTTGTCTGAGCGCGGGGCGATACCCTCGATATCGACACCAACCTGCACCCAGCCACCGGCCGGAAAACCAACGTCTACCACATGATCCTGCCATAAGGCCGCAGAAGCATTGCTGCCTGCAACTTGCGACTGCCGCAGTGTGCCACGTGCAGCTAGGGCAGCGCGCCACCTGCCACCCACTGCGTACAGCGCGCACAGCGCCATCTCGCTGCTGTGGCTGATGGAGAGGCTGATGGGCAGGCGCATACCGCTGACTCGAGGCACCGGCTGGCCGCGCCTCCGTCCCGGCTCGGCCACCAGTGGCGCGCCACTGACCCAGCGGGCGCCAGGAGGCAGGTCCAGCGGCACGGCCTGGCTGTCAAAGACAACCACGGGCGCCGCGTTGTCCTCGGAGTCACGGGCAATTACCAGTGCGTCCAGCGGCGGCGGCTGGCCTGTCTCCTGCTCCAGATAGCGTTGCACCAGCCGCTTGGCAGCGCAGCGGCCCAACAGCCACTCGCCACGCCGCTTGGCCGACGCAAGCTGCTCCAACCGCTCCAACTCAGCGGCGCTCAACAACCCAGCCGGCGCCGCGCCGTGAGCTATCTCGGGGCATTGGGCAGCGGTCTGTAAAAACCAGTGGATCATGATTGGTAGATTGGTAGGATTGGTAGGATTGGTAGGATTGGTGCGCCGCAGCGGCCGGTAAACAAGTAGACAGGTAGACAAGGAAACAAGTAGACAAGGAAACAAGTGAACCTGGGAAACCAGATTCGCCCTCGTGCGCCCTTGTCTATTTGTTTCCTTGTTTACTTGTTTACTTGTTTCCTTGTCTACTTGTTTCCTTGTTTCCTTGTTTCCTTCCTCATCCTGGCCGTCCCACTGTTCGATAGCCCTTGAGTTCGACAAAGAGGTTGCCTGCCTCGTCGAGCACCTGGGCGTCGAAGGTGTTGCCGTTGTCGTTGGTTTGAACGATGCCGTAGAGACGCCGGCTCTCGGCCTCGGCTGGCTGGCGGCAGGCGGTCAGCGAGGCGAAGCCCTGCGGGAAGGCCATGGCGTTGTGGGTTTTGACGTGCCAAAGGGCCGCAGCCTGGAAGCAGAGCTCCACCAGTCGCGGGGCCAGCAGCGACTCTGCGCCGGCCGGCGCGGTGTTGGCGGGCAGGTCGTGGGACATCAGCGCCACACACTGGTTGCCCTGCACGCTGGCTCGCTCGATCACCTGGTAGGCCGGGCCGTGGAAGAAGGACTGATAGATCTCGGCGGCGGTGATGGGCAGGTCCAATGCGGCCGGCGGCTGGAAGGCCACCACCGGTAGGGGCGGGGTTGTTGCGCCATCCCCAGAGGGCGAGGAAAGCTCGCCTCTACGAAGGCGCACATCGGCCGCAAAGTGTTCCTTGACCTGCACCGGCAGGCCCTCCTTGGCCGGTTTGGTCACCGAACGCAGCACCGTGTGGGCGATCAGGTCCTGACCGTCTGGCGTGATGGTTGCGTTCAGGTAGAGCGAGCGCGGCTCCATGCGGAAGAATTTGAACGCGCCCATCATCTGCTCGTTCTCGACCGCGGCCACGCGGTAACCGGGAGCCAGCACCGTCGCTAACTCAGCCAGCGCCTCTGTGGCCATCACGCCCGGCAGCCAAGGGGTGCCCACATCTGGCGCATGGTCGTAGAGGAAGGGCTGCACGTGGGGGTCTAGCAGTGTCTCCACCTCCAGGCCACCGTATAGCTTGACTGCCTTGACCTCGCCCACCAGGAGCAGCGGGGGTTGGCGTTGGGCCAGGACGGCGTTGATCTTGTCCGTATCCGCGCCGCCGTTGGGATCCATCTCCTCCATCCATGCGCCCAGTCGACCAGCCACGAGGATCTCGCCCTTGGTACCGCCGGCGATCAGCTCGCGACGGATGGTGGGCACACCGCTCTGCGGCGGCAACATGTCAATGCCCAGTGCAGCCATGATGGCCGGCACCGAGCCGCGCGAGGCCATGCCGATCTCGCCCCAGGCCGTCCAGTCGATGGCGATGCCGCGTGTCTCCGGCCGCCACATCCGCATGGAGTTGCTGATCTTGCACAGCAAATCGTTGGCCGAAGAGTAGTCGCTCTGGCCGTTGTTGCCGAAGCGCCCCGCCACCGAGCTAAAGCTGACCGTGGCGCCGATGGGCATGCCCCTGGCGGCCTGGATCAGATTGAAGAAGCCGTCGGCCTTGACGTCGAAAACCAGGTTGAACTGCTGGGGCTCCTTGTTGGGCAGGGTACGGTCGATCAGCAGTCCGCCCGCGTGCAACAGCACGTCGATCTTGCCGTAGCGCTGGCGCACGTCGTCCACCACGGCGGCCACAGCCGCGCCGTCGCGCAGGTCCAGGCTGTGATAGTAGGCCACACCGCCGGCGGCCTCCACCGACTCGATGGCACGCAGGGCTGCCTCGCCGCGCTCGATGCCCATCAGCTTGTCGTCGATCTGTTTAGGCGTGACCTTTGCGCCGCTGGCTTTGGCCTCGGCGATCAACGTCTGCTTGAGGACCTCGCGGCCCTCGCTGCTTCGCAACAGCTTGATGTACTTGTCCTCGCGCGCCGGCGCCTGCACCAGGTCCAGCAGGTAAAAGACGCCGCCGCTGTGCACCGCCAGGTCCGTGGTGATGGCACTGGTGATGCCGCCGGCTGCGCCGGTGACGACGAAGACCGTGTCCTTGTCCAGCACCATACCCGCCTGGCCGTCCTTCGCCGGCTTCTCCACCAGCGTAACCGTGTAGCGCAGGCCGTCCTTGTGGCCAACTTCAACGACGCCAGGGTCGAACAGCGTTTCGGCGATGAGAGTCTCGGCCGGCTCAGCCGTCTTGCGGCTGACCTCGAAGTCCACCACCTTGACTGTGACGCCCTCTCCTGCACCCTCAGGCCGCAGTGCCTGTTCCATGTTGTAGGCCTTGGTAAAGCCGGCCACCGCGCCGCCAAGCGGGGCCGTGGCGCCGGCGTCGCCGTAGCCGTGCAGTCCCCCCAGCCGCGTGGCCGACACCAGGAAGGTATTGGGGCCGCGCACCGAGTCATAGAGGGTGCGCATGGCTGTGAAGAGGTTCTTGACGCGCAGGCGGTTGTGCTCACGCCACTCCTCCAGAGCCATCTCCTCCATCAGTGGCTCGATATCCAACGCGGGCAGCCAGTAGACGCCCTGGATCGGCCCCTCGGCCAGCCAGGTCTTGAGCTGCGCGTCCAGGGCATCGGTGGCCATGCCCGGCTCCAGCGTCAGCGCGCTCGCGCCCAACTTTTCGAGCCGGTTGACCAGCGACTTACCCACGCCGCCGCGGTCCAGCATCACCACCACCCGGCTGCCTGCACCCAAGCTGACACCCGTCGGCTTGCACAAGTCGATTGCCGGCCGCAGGCTGGGCACAGGCACGCGCCGCGGCATCTTGTCCGCGTCTTCGAGGGTGCCGATGGTGTGAACGGCGGGAACTGGAGGAACTGCGGGAACTTCAGACAGCGCGGGAGTTCCTCTCCGTTCCTCTGAGCTCCCCTCAGTTCCCCTCTGCAAATCCGGCCGCATGGCATAGACAAAGCCGATCACGCTCTGCAAGGTCGGATAGTCACGCAGGGCCAGGTTCTCCTGCACGGGGATGTCGTAGGCCTCGCGGATGGCCTGGAGGGTCTCGGCCTGCTTGACCGTGTCGATGCCCAGGTCGGCCTCCAGGTCCAGGTCCAGCTCCAGCATGTCCTCAGGGTAGCCGGTCTTGGCGGCGACGATCTCCAGCACCTTGGCCGCCACGGCATCGCCTGACGGCGCGGGCGGCGGGGCAGCAGGCGCCGGAGCCGGCGAAGGCGCCATGGGCGCAGGGCCGGCGGGCGGCGCAGATGGTGCGCCCGGCGTTTGCCTCAAGTCCGGCCGTTTCGAGTAGACGAACTCGATCACACTCTGCAACGTGGGGTAATCGCGCAGGCTCAGGCCCTCCTGGAAGGGGATATTGTAACCCGACGGCCGTCCGGTAGGCGCCAGCACCATCACGCAGCAGTTGGTGCGCCACATCGCCTTCAGCTATGAGGAGCGCATCGGCGTCAGCTACGAGCGTAAACTGCGCGAGATCTTCCTCTCCGTCATCCTCACCCAGCAGCGCAGCAAAGAAGCCATCATGCAAATGTATCTCAACGAGATTTACTACGGCAACCTGGCGTATGGCATTGAAGCGGCGGCGCAGACCTATTTCGGCAAACCGGCTCTTGAATTAAGCCTGGCCGAAGCGGCTTTTCTAGCGGGTCTGCCCCAATCCCCTTACGAACTGAACCCCTACACCAACTTTGAAGGAGCCAAAGAACGGCAGGAATTCATCATCGATTTGATGTTTGACGAGGGCTTCATCACCTACATCGACGCTGAGGTGGCCAAAGGCGCGCCGTTGACGCTGGCTCCCTTGATACCGGTGCAGGTGGAGGTGGCGAACAAGGTGCTGGAAGCGCCCCATTTTGTGCTGTATGTGCAGAATGAGTTAGAACGGAAATATGGCCCGGGCGCTCTGGTAAAAGGGGGCTGGCAGGTAACCACCAGTCTGGACCTGGACCTGCACAAACTGGCCGAGCAGGCGGTGCGGGATCAAGTGGCGGCGCAAGCGCCCAATCATGACGTGAGCAACGGTTCGGTGGTGCTGCTCAAACCGTCTACCGGCGAGATTTTGGGCATGGTGGGCAGCCTGGATTATTTCAACGACGCCATTGCCGGGCAGGTCAACGTGGCGCTCCGGCCGCGGCAGCCGGGCAGCGCCATCAAACCCATCACCTATGCCGCCGCCATGCAAAAGGGATGGTCTCCCGCTGACGTGTTGTGGGACGTGCCCATCAAATTGGACATAGGCGATGGACAGACCATGACGCCTGTGAACTACGACGGTTATTATCATGGCCCGATCTTATTCCGGGATGCGTTGGCTAACAGCTACAACATTCCACCCATCCAGCTTTTGCGCGACATTGGCATTCCGGCGTTTATCCAGACGGCGCGCCTGATGGGCATTGAATCATTGCAAGAACGGCCTGGTTTCTACGGTTTATCGATTACGTTGGGGGGCGGCGAAGTGCCGCTGCTGGAACTGACCCATGCCTTTGCTACCCTGGCTAATATGGGCCAAAAACCGCAGCTCACCAGCGTGCTGCAAATCACCGACAGCCGGGGCAACGTGCTCTACGACGTGCAGAACGAGCGAGTGCCGCCCCTGAAAGCGCTGGATGAACGCATTGCCTACATCATCACCGATATTTTGGACGATGATGCGGCGCGAGTGCCGGCGATGGGGCGAAATAACGCGCTTGAACTGCCTTTTCCGGCGGCGGTGAAAACGGGCACGACGACTGATTTCCGCGATGCCTGGGCGGTGGGGTACACGCCCGGCCTGGTGGTGGGCGTCTGGCTGGGCAATTCAGACGGCCATCCGATGAACGATCTGCCCGGTTTGCGCGGTTCCGCCCCGGTGTGGAACCGGATTATGACGGAAGTGTATGCGGATGAGGAATTGCAGCGGAGTTTGATGATTAACGGCCGTTCCCCCTCTCCCAATTTCACATCCCCCGGCGGTATTGAGACACGGGCGGTTTGTTTGCCGCAGGGTACCGGCGGCAGTCAATGCACGGCCACGCGCGAGGAACTGTTTATGATAGGCGCGCCCCGCCACGGCATTCCTCGCGTGCAGTACAACATCAATGCGGATGCAAATCCCGGCGCCTGGACGCTCATCAGCCATGCCCTGTCCGGGGAAGACGCCCAAAACGTGCAGCTTGGCGAACTGAATGACGGCACGAAGCCGCCCGTGCCCACCGAATGCGTCGTCAACGCCAACCGCGTACCGGCCGGCGGTGCGACGCGGCTCTACCTGCCCATTCCGCCGCATTATCCCGACGAAGTGCGGGCGCGGCTGTGGGCGCGGAGTACCGGCTACCGCATGGCCCCGGCGACGGTATGCCCTATGAGTTCCCTGACATTCCCCGACTCGGCTAACGCTCAACCGGCGCAGAGCAACACCATCCGCGAATCGTCGGGCGCGCCGGTAGCGGCGCCCGCCAGCGGCAACTATTACATTTTGGCTCCCTCAGCCGGGTCCCAGGTGAACGGCATTGTCATCGTGCATGGCACGGCGCTGTTTGAACCGACCCAGGTGCAGCACTTTAAGGTGGAAATTGGGGCAGGCGCCAATCCCACTGAGTGGCAGCTTGTGGATGATCCGGGCGCACTGCCCATTAGCAACGGCACATTGGCGCAGTTGGAAGCCAGCAGTTTCCCGCCGGGGGATTACACGCTGCGCCTGGCGCTGGTGGGGCATGACGGCAATCTGGTGGGCGAAGCGCATGAGGTCCCCATTAAGATTGGACCGTAACCCCGGTTTTTCCCAAGAAAACTGCTTTTCGTTATAATCGCCCCTTATGCAAGCTGAAAATATAGAACGTGAGGATGCGGAACGGCCGTTTCGCATTGCCATTAACGCCCATCTGTTATCGGGGGAGGCGGGGTACCGGCGGGCGGGCATCCACCACTACATTGCCCAGGTCTTGAGCCATTTGCCGCCGGCAGCGGATACGGCCTACACCATTTTTACGCGCTGCGGCGGCGATTTGCCGGAGCGCGTTGACTTTACCCTGCAAGGCAGCCGCTGGCCGACGGAAAGCCGATCGGTGCGCATTGTGTGGGAGCAGGTGGTGTGGCCCTGGCAGGCGCGGCGGCATGACGTGCTGCACAGCATGGCCTTTGTAACGCCGTTTATCGCCTTTTCGCCGACGGTGGTGACGGTGTACGACCTGAGTTTTCTGCACTTCCCGGAGCGTTTTCCCGCTTTGCAGCGCTGGTATCTTGCCAGCCAGACGCGGCGCTCCTGCCGGGCGGCGCGGCGGGTAATTACCATCTCAGAATCGAGCCGGCAGGATGTGCACCACTTTTTTGGCGTGCCGCTGGCGCAGATTGACGTGGTGTATCCGGGGGTAAACGGCCGTTACCGCCCCCTGCCTCCCGAACAAATTACAGCCTTCCGCCAGACCCACAACCTGCCGCAGCGTTTCATCCTGCACGTGGGCACGTTGCAGCCGCGCAAAAACATCGCCACGCTGCTGGAGGCGCTGGCAAAACTGGCTGATCCGGACCTGTATCTGGTGCTGGTGGGCGGCAAAGGCTGGTTCTACGACGAGATTTTTGCGCAGATACAGTCATTGGGACTGGTGGATCGGGTCATTTTCCCCGGTTATGTGGCGGATGAAGAGCTGCCGTTGTGGTACAACGCGGCGGCTTTGTTTGCCTTTCCGTCGGTGTATGAAGGCTTTGGCATGCCGGTGGTGGAAGCGATGGCATGCGGCGCGCCGGTGGTGGCGGCCAACGCCTCGTCGATTCCGGAAGCGGTGGGCGACGCGGGTTTGTTGTTTGCGCCGCAAGATGCGGCTGAATTGGCGCAGCGTATGGCAAGCGTGCTGAACGATTCGGCATTATCGGCTACAATGCGGGCCAAAGGCTGGCAGCAGGCAAGGAAATTTTCATGGGAAGCGGCCGGCAGGGAAACGGCCGTTATCTATCACCAACTAAAAAACGATGCTAAAAAATAAACAACGCAGTGGCGCGGCGCAGATTCAGGTTATATTCCCTGCCTCTTTTGCGCCGCTGCGCTAAGAAAGTAACATGAGAAACCGCCGCATTCGCAACCTCACCATTCTCTCAGACCTGATTCTCATCAATCTGGCCTTTGTGGCTGCTTATCTGGCGCGGTATGAGTGGCAGTGGTTTCTCGACGTGCCGGAACAATTTTTCGAACCATACAGTCGCTACCTCAGCCAGCAGTTAATTCTCAACGGGCTGCTCATCCTCACCTTTTCGCACAACAAGGTTTGGCGGCGGCGGCGCGGCGAGTTTTGGGTCGATGAGGTGTCGCGGGTAGCCTTTGCCACGGCGACGGCCATTGTCTTGATGATGGCTGTTACCTTTTTCTTGCAGCCCAATGGCCCTTTTTCCCGCTTGATGCTTTTCTGGGCGTTCTTATTTATCGTGCTGCTTGTGGGGCTGGGGCGATTGGGCCGCACCTGGATGCTGGCTGCCTTATACCGGCGGGGCAAGGGCGTGGATCGGGTGCTGGTGGTGGGTTCGGGCGAAGTGGGGCGCAGTTTGATCCGCACCCTGCTGGCGCGGCCGGATTTGGGCTACAAGGCGATTGGCTATTTGGTGGACGGTTCGGAGGAGAACAATATCGGGCTGGGCATGATTCCCCACCTGGGCGATTATCAGGATTTGGCGCAGATTTTGCGGGAACGGCCGTTACTCCATACCGTCTTCATTGCCCTGCCCGGCGAAATGCACGAACAAACGGTGCGCCTGCTCGCTGTTTGTGAGCAGCACGGTATCCGGGCGCAGGCCGTGCCGGATTTATTGCAAATTAGTATGCACCGTGTCGAGTTTACCAACATGGGCGGCATTCCCATGCTGGGGGTGCGCGAAGTCAGTATCAGCCGGTTTGACCGCTTCATGAAGCGGTCATTAGATCTCGCCACCGTCGTTGTGGCGACTATTCCGGCGCTGGTTGTGGGCGCTTTGATTGCCCTGGCGATTAAGCTCGATTCGCCGGGACCGGTCATTTATTCCGGGGTGCGCGTAGGGCGGAACGGCAAACTGTTCAAGATGTACAAATTCCGCTCGATGGTGGTGGACGCGCATGAGCAAAAGGCAGCCTTGGAAGAATTGAACGAAGCGGATGGGCCGCTCTTCAAAATCAAGGATGATCCGCGTCTGACCCGGGTGGGACGCGCCATCCGTAAAACAAGCCTGGATGAACTGCCGCAGTTGTGGAATGTGTTGTTGGGTAATATGAGTCTGGTGGGGCCGCGGCCGCCGCTGCCGGAAGAAGTGGAGATGTACAAACTCTGGCACCGGCAGCGCCTGACGATTATTGGCGGGCTGACCGGCTTGTGGCAGGTGAGTGGACGGTCTGATTTGACGTTTGATGAACTTTGTTTATTGGATATTTATTACATCGAGAACTGGTCCATCTCGTTGGACATTCGTATTTTGCTGCAAACCATTCCCCATGCCTTGTTTGCCCGGGGAGCGTATTAGCTTTTAGCTGTTAGCTTTTAGCTTTTAGCTTTTAGCTGTTAGCTTACGGCTTACAGCTTACAGCTAACGGCTTACAGCTTACAGCTAACGGCTTACAGCTAACGGCTTACAGCTAACAGCTTTTAGCTTTCGTCATCAGGGGCGGCGGGCTGGTCGATGGCGATGATTTCCCCGTGTACGTTAATTTTGATGCGGAAGCCTAACAGGCCCAGCATATCTCGAGCCTGGCTGGGGATGCCCTGGGCGATGATCTGGTCCATGTCGATGTTGTTAATTTGGGCGTCAACGGCCGCTTTAGTGAACAGATCATCTTTGCCCATCATGTTGAGCATTTGCGCCACGGCAATTTCACGGTTGTCTTCCAATTGGGAGAGGAAGAGGCCGAGTACCTGACGGTCGATTTCTTCGGCGTCGATATGGCGTAAGAAACCATCATCGTCGATGACGTAGCTGGCTTCCCTGCCGACGAGCGCCGTCTGCACCGGGTTATCCCATTCGTCGTAGACCAATCCATCAAAAAGAGTTTTGTTTGCCATAATTCCTGCACCTGTTACGATTAGCTTATGATACGTATCATATGGATTGCGGGTTTCTTGGCAAGAGGGAACGGCCGTTTTCTTGCCACTTTCATATGTTTTACCAGCTTTATATGTCATCTCAATAAATCGAGCGGAGTTGGTTGAGCCTGTCGAAACCAACGGCCTTGGCCGAACCAACGGCCTTCGACAGGCTCAGGCCTCGTCCTCTTTATAAATTTGAGATTTATCATGAGCATACGCTAGATAATCCGTGCAGGTGTATAGGCGTATGGTATAATCCGCGATTGGTTACTCTGGGAAGAGTGAAGTACACGAAGAAGGTAAAGAACATTGTTTAGACCATTAGACTGGCTTTTGGGCTTGTTTTCACTTGATATTGGGATTGACCTGGGTACGGCAAATACCCTGGTTTATGTCCGTGACAAAGGCATTGTGATCAATGAGCCTTCCTGGGTGGCTATCAACAAGCGCACCCGACGGCCGTTAGCCATTGGCGCCGAAGCGCGTGAAATGGTGGGCCGCACGCCCGGCGATATTGTGGCCATCCGCCCCCTGCGTGACGGCGTGATTTCCGAATTTGAAATCACCGAGGCCATGCTCAAATATTTCATCGACAAAGCGCATGAACAAATGATTGTGCCCTTCCCCCGCCCGCGGGTGGTGGTGGGCATCCCCAGCGGCGTGACGGAAGTGGAAAAACGCGCCGTCTATGACGCCACGATTTCCGCCGGAGCGCGTGAGGCGTTTCTGGTAGAAGAGCCGATGGCGGCAGCGGTAGGCGCCGGTCTGCCTATCATCGAGTCGCGCGGCAGTATGATCGTGGACATTGGCGGTGGCACCACTGAAGTGGCGGTGTTTGCCATGGGCGGCATTGTTGTCAGCCGTTCCATTCGTGTAGCCGGTGATGAGATGGATGAAGACATCATCAATTATGTGCGCAGCAAATACAATTTGCTTATCGGTGAGCGTATGGCGGAGCGCGTAAAAATTGGCATCGGTTCGGCGTTTTCCCTGCCTGAAGAGCGCACCATGACGGTGCGCGGCCGAAATCTGATCAACGGGCTGCCGCAAGCGGTTGAGATCAGCAGCATTGAACTGCGTGAGGCGATGGCCCCTTCTGTCAACATCATCGTGGATACTGTGCGTGACGCTCTGGATGAAACGCCGCCGGAATTGGTGGCGGATTTGATGGAAGCAGGGGTGTGCCTGGCCGGCGGCGGCGCTCAGATTCGCGGCCTGGCGGAACGATTGGAAGATGTGGTGAAAATGCGCGTGTGGGTGGCTGAGGATTCGATGACCTGTGTGGCTCGCGGCGCCGGCCGTGTGCTGGAAGACCTGGATAATTATTCCCGGGTTCTGGTGGGTACGCACCGGGGCAGTACGCACCATTAGAATCAGTAAACAGTAAACAGTGGACAGTGGCGAGACTGTAAACTGTAAACTGAACACTTAATCCTGAACCATGAACTTAAACGAAGCGCCACAACGAATCCGGGTTGTCCTAATTGTGGTGTTGGTGGGAACGGCCGTTTTGCTTTCTGTTCTTGATGCCACCGGCAACCTCAACGCCGCTTTTGGGTTTATCCGCGATCCCATGACCACCATTTTGGCCTGGACTTCAGGGCAGGCGGAAACAGTATCCGGGGCGCTCTCTGGTCCTCGTGATATTGAGACGGCCCGTGATGAAATCGCCCAATTGCAGGCGCGGTTAGATGCATTGGAGCGCGAAAACGAAGAACTGCGCGAAATCCAGGGTGAATACCAGCTCCTCCTCGACCTTTTTAACCGCGCCCGTCAGGCTCCAGAGTATACCCGGCAGACAGCGTCCGTGATTGGCCGCGACACCAGCCCCTCCATCCGCAGCATTATCATCGACAAAGGTTCTGACGACGGCGTGCGGGTGGGAATGCCGGTGGAAGGCGCGCGCGGGTTGGTGGGACGTGTGTACCGCACCACGCAGCATTCAGCGCAAGTGGCGCTGATTACCGATAACGCCAGCGCCGTGCCTGCCCGCCTGGGCAACTCCCGGGCGACCGGACTGTTGCGCGGTGGTGGTTTGGGCGGTTCGTTGGTGATGGATTGGATTGATTTGAAGTATCAGGTGGCGATTGGCGAAGTGGCTCTTACTTCCGGTCTGGGCGGTGAGTTCCCGCCGGATATTGTGATTGGCCGGGTTTCTGAGGTGTTTCGCAGTGAGGCGGAATTGTCACAGCGGGCGGTGGTACAGCCGGCTGTGGATTTTGACGCCCTGGAAGTGGTGTTTGTGATTACGGATTTTCGGCCCATCGATATTGAAATTTTCAGTAATCCACCGGGAAATTAAATTAGTGTACAGTAAACAGTTTTCAGTGAGCAGGCGGGCATGAAGTCTTCTGTATACGTGGCGGTTCCATTGTTTTTGCTGCTGGCGGTGATGCAAACGGCCGTTTTGTCTTATTTCCCCCTGTTTGGCATCGTTGTCCAACTGCCGCTGTTGGTGGTTCTAAGCTGGACGCTGCTGCATGGGCTGGAAGAGGGGCTGGTGTGGGCCTTTGTGGCGGGTTTGTGTGTAGACCTGTTTTCGATTGGTCCGATGGGGGCGACGGCGCTGGCATACATAACGGCCGTTCTCGTGATCTCTAGTCTTAACAACATCCTGCCCGCGGGGCGATTCTTCATGCCCGCCCTGTATGCCGCCTTGGGCAGTCTGATAACATGGCTCATATATTTGCTGTTTGTGCAGCTTTTAGGTTATGGCGCAGCCTTTGGAAACGTGGCCGATTTAATGCCCAGAATATTATTAAGTGCTGGTTTTATGTTGCCCATATACTGGCTCATTCATGCTGTAGAGCGCACGGTCCGGCCGCGCCGTGTAGAGGTGTAATATGTCTCACATGGGTTGGGAACGCATAGAAGAGTTGGAAGAACAGGCAAACGAAGACCTGGGCGAACGCGGACGACTTTACTTCCTGCGCATCTTCATGATCATCATTCTTGGGTTGTTGCTAGTGCGGGTTTACTATTTGCAGCAAACCAAAGGCCAAGACCTGCAAGCCCTGGCCAAAGAGAACCAGTTAGCGGTACTTACCACCACCGCCCCGCGCGGCGTAATTTTCGACCGGTATAACAAACCATTGGCCCAAAATCTGCCCAGCTACAACGTCACCATCACCCCCGCCTTTTTGCCCAGAGACGCCGCCGAACGTGAGGCCGTTTTTGAACGCCTCTCCATCTTGACAGGCGTTCCCGTGACCAACACGCTTCAACAAGAAGCCCTGATCGAAAGGGCCAATCCGGAACTGGTTAATTCATATTCACGCCTGGCGCAAATTTACGATGCCGATGTTAGCGACACGCTGGATCAAGCCGGGATTGTGGAAAAACTGCCCGACAGCATCGAAGCGATCTGGCGCGAAAACAGTTTTGCTCAATATTTGCCGGCTGTCATCACAGCTAATATCCCGGTCACCCTGGCATACACAATTGAACAAGAGAGCATCTTCTTGCCGGGCGTGCGTGTATTGCAGCAGCCAATACGAGATTATCCCAGCGGTGAACTCACCTCTCACATTATCGGTTTTATGGGTCCTATTCCTAACCAGGTTTGGATTGACGAATTGGGTTATGCACGCAACGACCGGGTTGGTTGGTCCGGTTTGGAATCGTCTATGGAAATTGAGTTGGCCGGGGTGAAAGGGCAGCGCCAGATTGAACAGGACTGGACTGGGCGGGAAGTGCGCCAGATAGGGGAGTCAGTAGACCCACAGGCCGGGCTAAACCTGCATCTTACCCTTGATCTGGAATTGCAGCGTCAGGCGGCCGATATCCTGAAACAATACATGGAAGAAGACAGCCAAACCGTGCGCGTTGATGCCATTACCGGTGAGCGAACCTATCCGG
This sequence comes from Chloroflexota bacterium, assembly GCA_046496595.1. Lineage (GTDB taxonomy): Bacteria > Chloroflexota > Anaerolineae > Promineifilales > Promineifilaceae. The sequence continues at coordinate 4,226 of JAWOGU010000176.1, read as the reverse complement.
AAATTGAACAAGGTGTCGTCGTTGCTCTGAATCCCCAAACAGGTGAAGTGCTGGCGATGGTGAATTTTCCCACGTTCGACAATAACCGGTTCAGCACGGAAGTGCCGGTAGAGTATTATCTTAGTCTGGCGCGAAACGATTACACCCCGCTTGTCAATCACGCTATCAGCGGCACGTATCCGCCGGGGTCCACCTTTAAGCTGGTGCCGGCAGCCGGCGCCATGCAGGAGGGTCTGATTTCGCCATCCCGTTACCTGGAAGCGCCTGGTGAAATCACCATTCCCAACCGTTTTGCGCCCAACGATCCGGGCCGTGCCCAGACCTTTGTGTGTTGGAAGCGGGATGGGCATGGTCTGGTGAATATGGAATTGGGCCTTTCTCAATCGTGTGACATTTATTTCTACAAAATCACCGGCGGTTTTGATCAGGATGGCGAGTATGTGGAAGGGTTGACGGTGAACGGCATCGCCAAATATGGTGAGCAGTTTGGTTTTGGCCGGGTGCAGGGTATTGAACTGCCTTTGGAAGCTCCCGGCAATCTACCGCCAAACCGCGACTGGAAAGCGCGGGTATATGGCGAACCCTGGTCAACGGGGGATGATTACAATATCGGTATTGGACAGGGTTTTATGACGGCAACGCCATTACAACAGGCGCAAATGACGGCCGTTATTGCCAATGGTGGTTTCTTGTATCGGCCGCGGGTCATCCATCACATGACGGATGAAGATGGTAACGTGGTGCTGGTGGATGAGAACAGTGAGATTGTCGCCCGCGCTCATCAAGGTCCAGATGGCGAAACGATTATCACGGATGCAGATGGCAACCCACTGGACGATCCGTCGATAAATGTGAGCTTTGACGCTGAGGGCAATGTGATTTTTCAGCCGGAAGTGATAGATACGTTGGACGTGAACCAGGAATACATCGATGTGGTGGCTAATGGAATGCGTGAAGTGAATAAGTTGGAAGTGAATGGCGACGAACGAATCTATGGTACAGGCGCTACTTACTTGGACTGGTTGGATCCGTTTGGTATTTTAACAGCCGGTAAAACGGGAACGAGTGAATATTGCGACAATATTGCCATCAAACGCGGCTGGTGCCGCTTTGAAAAGACGGCCATTCAACCCACGCATTCCTGGTATGTGGGTTATGCTCCGTACGATGATCCTGAGATTGTGGTGTCTGTGTTTATCTTTAACGGGGGCGAAGGCTCGCAGTGGGCGGCGCCGGTGGCCTGCCATGTGATGGCGGCGTATTTTGGGGTAGGGCAATACGCCGATGGCCTGACGCGGGAGGAATGGGAGCAGGAGACTCGCGCGCAAAGCGCGTGCAGAACGTTTATTCAGGACGAAAATCGTTTTTACGTACCAACTGTGGAGCCGGCTGAATTTGCGCCGGAACCGGATCCATTAAGTGATCCGCTGGCAACGGCCGTTCCCCAACCCTCAGAAGCGACCCCCACAGAACCCTAAACCCGCAGTCCTATCTATTTATCTCGCCTTGCGCTTGAATTGCGTTATAATTTGCCTCAAGCTGGCAGACTTCTTGTTTTGTGTGCTTGAGGAGATTCGTGGGTTTGTGGGGCATTTTTAAATCTTTGTTTTTAGCAATTATGAATAAGCAGTGCCATTTCCCCAGTCGTTAAATCCACTCCCTCCTACTAACTAGTACAAATATCCTAGTCAATCATATCGGCTTGCTGCCGATAGATTTGATATCTATTTTATACTGTATGGATTGTTTGTTTTTATTTTTTATTGGTTTGTTGCGTGTATTTATTTTTTTATTCATAAGGAGTGGTGTCATGAAAATTCCAAAGAGAGAAGAAGGGCAGGGTTTAGTTGAATATGCCTTGCTCCTGGTGTTGGTGGCGATTGTTATTATCGCCATCCTCACGATATTGGGGTCACAGGTCATGGTTGTGTTCGCCAGGGTAATCGGCGGGTTAAACGGTCAGGTCATTACGGGGCAGGGAACCGAAGCCGTCATAACGGGCGCGGATGTGACTGTGACAGGCACGACAAGCTGTACAGCCACCATAAAAGATATTTCGTTTGTTGGGCTGCAAGATGGAGCCGTGTTGGAGAACGGTACGGTTGAATTAGCCATTCAGGCCAATGGCAGTACGGCGCGAACGGTATCAGGCAGTACAGGGGCGAATGGGATGGGTTCGCTTTCCGGACCCTACTCGGTATCTGGCAATTGTCCCTTAACCGTGAAGATTATTAGCAATTAAATCCTCGCTCCTCGCACATTGGCAAGATATGCGGGGAGCTTTTCTTTTTCTTCCTTGTTTGTAGTGACTGCGAAGTGGAGGTCTTATGGCTGTCTCACGTAACTCTGGCTTAATCTTGAATTCCTCTCGATCTGTTTCCCGCTCAACCCGCCCCCAACTGAGAAGATTTGCCTATATCAGTCTGATACCGGTATTGACGGTGCTGCTGCTTGTATTGATGTTTGGCATGATGGGGGCGCTGCCCGGCTTGGTTGAAGCGCAGGCGAGTATCTGGTATGTGGTTCCCAACGGAACCGGCGCGGCATGTTCTGCCATCAGCCCTTGTGCGCTGCAAACGGCCGTTTCTCAAGCCCAATCCGGTGATCAAATCCGGGTAGCCCAAGGCACATATACCACCACCACGCCGATCAGCCTCACCCAATCGATCTCCCTGACCGGCGGTTACCTGTATTTGGGAGGCAGCAATTGGAGTCCAGACGCCAGCCTGTTTAACGTGACCACCCTGGATGGGCAAAACGCGCGCCGCGTGTTGGAAATTGCCGCCAACGCCAGCCCGGTGATTGCCAACTTCCACATCGAAAACGGCTCTGCCAACAATGGGGCGGGGATTTATGTGGCGGCCGGAAACAGCCGTCCCCTCATCACCACCAACGTCATCCGCAGCAACACCGCCAACGGCGGCAAAGGCGGCGGCGGCATTTACGATGGCGGCGCAGCCATCATCGAAAACAACGAAATCTACGACAATACCACCAACGGCGGCAGCGGCGGCGGCGGCATCCTGGTAGACAATCCTACTGCTGTCCTCTCCTCCACCATCCGTTTCAACAAGATTTACGGCAACTTGGCCAACGGTCCTACTTCACAAGGTGGCGGTGTTTTTGTCGCCGGAAATGGCAATGCCCTGTTTATCGCCAACTATATCCACAGCAACACGGCCAAAGTTGGTGGTGGCATAGGCGCTGCCATAGACACAAACATCACCTTGTTCAGCAACATGCTTTACGACAACGAAGCCACTGGCATTAACGTCGTCACTTCTTTAGGCGGTGGTTTGTCCACAGCCGGGCAGGCTGCCATTTGGAACAATACTTTTGTGGGCAACATCGCCGATGATGGCGGCGCCGGCATTTATTTAGAGGGCGCCACAGCCCAAATTAGCAACAACATCGTGGCCTTTAACGAGGGTAATGGCAATGAAGGCATTGATTATAGTGGATCAAATCCTGGTTTCGTAACAGGCGGGTACAACAATGTGTTCGAGCAAACGATTGACTCGGCCCTCAGCTTAAACAATACAATCGACGCAGATCCGCTTTTTGTGAATCTGGACAGCCGCAATTTACACATCAGCGCTGCCAGCCCGGCGCTCAATGCCGGGGATACGGACACGCCAGCCTGGGTGAACATAGACATCGACCAGATGGCCCGGCCGAACCCGAACTCCGGCTACACCAGGCAGGACATCGGCGCAGACGAGTTCTATGAAGACTTTGCCGCCTTTATCATTACGCCGCCCCTCACCAACAACTTTGTAGAGCGCGGCGCCGTTGAGACATTCAGCCATACCATCGAGAATGTAGGCACCGAAGACGACAGTTACACGATTACCTGCGCCAGCGCGCTGTTCACGGTCACTTACTGCACGCCGCAGGCTGTTGCCGTCACAGCCGGCAGCTCCGCCCAGATAACAACCAGCGTGCAAATCCCCACCAATCTTACGCCCTATCAGGAGGGTCTCACCACGATTACGGCAAGCTCTCAAGTGAGCAATACGCTCTCTGAAAGCGCCTTGGTCCGTTCCAGCGTTGCTCCGCGGCCTGGCATCAGTTTTACGCCCAACTATTCCCGCACGGAACTGCCTGGCGACGTCATCACCCTTACCCACTTTATCACCAACACCGGCGACGCCGTTGAAGATTTCATCATCACCGAAATTAGCGATACCTATGGCTGGGGCGAACTGCTGCCCACCGATCCTTAT
>JAWOGU010000155.1:0-10942 GCA_046496595.1 Chloroflexota bacterium | reverse complement strand
TTCAAAATAAAAAAGAGCTTGTCGGCTGACGTGGGTAATGGGCTATTCTGATAATCGCTGTACTTGCGTTTGCCTCGGGGTTTCCCATCCAGACAATAGTGCTTCATATGCTCATAAAACTGTTCTGAGAAATGAGGCAATAAAGCATCAAATTCTGTTTGTGTGTAGCCGGTTAAAGCTAGAAATTCTTTAGGTTTATTGGCGTAATCCTGATATTTACTCATCACCTATCTCTCATTAAGCACATGGGATAAAATTTAGGGCTACACCATTCTATCTCATTTAATCGATATAATGTCTAATGTTAAGAGTTGTTAAGTTTTCCCGCAATCAACCCCAGTTTCGCCGCCATCCTAACATTCTCTTAACAAAAAACCCGTATACTACGCCAACTCTTCAATTTTCAACCCTTCAACTTTCAGCAAGCAGTCATTACCAAATATACATAGGTATACATGCCGGAAGAAAGCATCTCCTCCTCAGAATCTGAAACAAAGTCGGCATGGTGGCGCAGTTGGCGGAACTTCCGCCTTCCCATTGGCTTGTTTGCCATGATAATGGCTGCTGCACTGCTTGGGCCGCTGCTCTACAACGCGCTTTTCCCTCCACCTGTCCCACTCAATCAAAACGACGTCGATGCTCGCATCGTGGCGGCAATGGCTTCAGCTACCCCTGAACCGGCAAATTCCAGGCTTGTCTATCAAGTTATCCTGCCCTCCCTGGTATTCATTCAAACGCAGGGCGTTAATGCGGAGGGAAAAGAAGGTTTTGGCGTGGGCAGCGGTGTCGTCGTCAACGAGAACGGTGACATCCTCACTTCCCTGCACGTCGTCGCCAATGCTGCGGAAATTAAAATTGTCTTTGCCGATGGTACCCAGGCCACAGCCGCCATCGTCAACACCGACCCGGCCAACGATATTGCCGTCCTCCAGCCCAGTCAGCCTCCGGAAATCATTGTGCCCGCGGTTCTGGGCAGTTCCGGCGCCATGCGCATTGGCGATGAGGCATACGCTGTCGGCAATCCGTTAGGGCTGACCGGCTCCATGAGCGCCGGCGTCCTCTCCGGATTTAACCGGTCGATCCCTGTCAACAGCGAACTGCGCCTGGAAGGACTGATTCAATTTGACGCCGCCGTCAATCCCGGCAACTCCGGCGGCCCCCTGCTCAACCGCAGCGGACAGGTCATCGGCATTGTCACTGCCCTGGCTAACCCCAACAATGAAGATTCCTTCACCGGTATTGGTTTTGCCGTGCCCATCGGAACGGCCGTTTCCGCCGCCGGTGGTGGTGGCCCCAGTTATTAACCAAAGAGCAAAGATTGAAGATTGGCAGTCATTAATCATCAATCCCCAAAAGGATTCCCATATGGCCCCATCTCCCAACCACGATAAACCCATGGAACGAGTATTATACGAAGTTAAAAAAATCATCGTCGGGCAGGATAACTTGCTGGAACGGCTAATCGTCGCCTTGCTGGCGCGGGGTCACATCCTGGTGGAAGGCGTACCCGGGCTGGCCAAAACCATGGCGATTAAAACGCTGGCCCAATCCATCGGCGGCGAGTTCCAGCGCATCCAGTTCACCCCGGATCTGGTACCTGCTGACCTGATCGGCACCCGCATCTACAACCAGAAAACCGGTGAATTCAACACCTCCCTCGGCCCCGTCTTCACCAACCTGCTGCTGGCGGACGAAATCAACCGCGCTCCGGCCAAGGTGCAGAGCGCCCTGCTGGAAGTGATGCAGGAGCGCCAGGTGACCATTGGCCGCGAAACCTACAAAGTACCCAGTCCATTCCTGGTGCTGGCGACCCAAAACCCTATTGAATCGGAAGGCACCTACCCGCTGCCCGAAGCCCAGGTAGACCGCTTTATGCTCAAGGTGCTGGTCGGGTATCCCTCCCCCACCGAAGAGTTTGTCATTGTGGAGCGCATGACAACAGCGCTGCAAGCCGTCCTGCGCGTGATTGACACGGAACAACTGCTCACTTTGCAGCAAGCCGTGGATCGCGTCTACGCCGATCCGGCGCTGATTGAATATGCGGTCAAACTGGTGTCGGCCACGCGCCAACCCGCCTCCGTGGGGCTGAAGGAGTTAACGCCCTTCGTCACCTATGGCGCCAGCCCGCGCGCCTCCATTAACTTGATCCTGGCCGGCCGGGCGCTGGCTTTTGTGCGCGGCCGCGACTATGCCCTGCCTCAAGACGTGCGCGACCTGGCCCCGGACGTCATCCGGCACCGGTTGGTGCTCTCCTATGAGGCGCTGGCTGAAAATGTCAGCCCCGACGATGTGTTAAAGCGTATCCTCACCGCCATCCCTCTGCCGGAGGTGCCGCTGCGTGAACGTGCTTTCGCCCGTCCCACAGTTTGAGCCTACGCCGGAACGGCTGCTGCGCCAGTTGGAATGGCGCGTCATTCGCCGGTTGGATGGGCTGCTGCAAGGGGATTACCGCACTCTCTTTTACGGCGCTGGCACGGATTTTGCCGATTTGCGCGAGTATGAACCGCGCGATGACATTCGCCACATCGACTGGAATGTAACGGCGCGCATGAATCAGCCTTACGTGCGCCAGTACGTTGAAGACCGCGACATCACCGCCTGGTTTTTGCTGGATACCAGCCCGTCGATGAGCTTTGGGCCGGCGGCGCGGCCCAAGGAACTGGTGCTGACCGATTTTGTGGCGACGCTGGCTCGTTTGTTGACCCGGGGCGGCAACCGCATTGGCGCTATGTTGTATAACAATCGGCTGGAGCGCACCATCCCGCCGCGCAGCGGTCGAAATCAGGTGCTGCGTTTGATGCGGGAACTGCTCAAAAAGGACGCTGCGCCAACCGGAATGTCTACGGATTTGAACGTACTGCTCAATGCCGGGCTGAACACGCTGCACCGGCGTTCGCTGGTTTTTGTGGTTTCGGATTTTATCAGTGAGGCGGGCTGGGAACGGCCGTTATCCCTTCTGAACCGCCGTCACGAACTCATCGCCATCCGCCTGTACGATCCTCGTGAAACCGAACTGCCCAACGCCGGCATGATTGTGGTCGAGGACACGGAAACAGGCGAACAGCTTACCATCAATACCAGCGATCCCACTTTTCGCCGCCGCTTCTACGAAGTCGCCCAACAGCGAGAAGCCGCCCTCAAAGAAACCGTGCGCCGCGCCGGGGTAGACCTGTTCACCATCTCCACCGAAGAAGATCTGGTTTCCGCCATCGTGCGCATGGCCGCCCTGCGCAAAAGACAAAGACGCTGATGACTTTTATCTGGCCCTGGCTGCTTTTAACACTGCTCCTCATCCCCCTGCTCATCGGGTTGTATGGACGCTTGCTGCGCCAGCGGCGGCAAACGATCAACAATTTAGGCCCGCTGGGCATGGTGCAAAACACATCAGGGCGCGACGTAGGCCGCCGCCGACATGGACCGCTGGTTTTCTATTTGCTGGGGCTGACGGTGCTGCTGTTTAGCTTGTCCCGCCCCGTACTGCCGGTCAGCCTGCCGCGCATTGAGGGCACCGTTATTTTGGCCTTTGACGTTTCTAACAGCATGTTGGCCGACGATCTGGAACCGACCCGTATCGAAGCCGCTAAGGAAGCAGCGCGTGCTTTTGTGCAAAACCAGCCTAGCACCATTCAGATTGGCGTGGTTGCCTTTGGCAACGGCGGCCTGATTGTGCAGCCACCCACAGACGTGCAGGCCGATGTGTTGGCCGCGATTGACCGCCTCAGCCCGCAAGGAAACACGTCGTTGGGCCGGGGCATCTTCACCTCCTTAAGTGCGGTGGCTGGGAAACCACTCGCCATCAGCGAAGCCGCTTTTGCCGAAGACGCGCTGCCGGAGGACTTGCCTGCATTGGACATTGACGACTATTCATCGGCCGTTATTGTCCTGTTGACGGATGGCGAAAATACCAGCCCGCCCGAACCGTTGGACATGGCTCAACTGGCGGCCGAAGCCGGGGTACGTATTTATCCAGTGGGCATTGGCAGCACCGAAGGGAGTGTGCTGGAGGTGGATGGTTTTTACGTGCTTACGCAGCTCAACGAACCGGTTCTGGCGGATATTGCCCGGGTCACCAACGGTTTTTACTACCATGCCGCAGATGCGGAGACACTGCAAGAAGTTTATCAAAACATCGATCTACAGATGACCATCAAAGGGGAAAAGATGGAAATCACGTCGCTTCTCGCCGGGATAAGCGCTTTGTTTTTCCTGCTGGGCGGCGGCTTGTCGATGGTATGGTTTGGCCGCATACCTTGATGAAGAGATTAGAGATTAGAGACGGGTCAATCATTAACAATTGACAATTCATCATTAATCATGTCCTTTTTATCGCCCTGGTTTTTACTGCTTTTACTTCTCATACCGCTGCTGATTACGGCCTATGTCTGGATGCTGCGCCGTAGGCGTAAGTTTGCTGTGCGTTATTCCAGCCTTTCGTTGATTCGGGAAGCGCTGCCGAAGCGGTCGCGGTGGCGGCAGCATGCGCCGTTTGCGCTTTTTGTGTTGGCGTTGACTGGGATGATAACGGCCGTTTCCCGTCCTGCCGCTCTGGTAGAAGTACCACTCAGCCGCACCACCATCATTCTGGCTCTCGACGTATCACGCAGCATGTGCGCCACAGACGTGGATCCCAACCGGCTGATGGTGGCGCAAGAAGCGGCGCTGGCATTTATTGATGACCAGGTGGATGGCACCCAAATCGGCATCGTGGCCTTTGCCGATTTTGCCGAATTGGTGGTTCCGCCCACCACGGATAAAGAGGCGCTGCAAACGGCCGTTAAAAATCTGACGACCGCGCTGGGCACAGCCATCGGCAGCGCCACCCTGAAATCGCTGGACGCCATTGCCGAAATCAACTCAGCCGTGGCGCCCAGCGGCCTTAATCTCCAAGGCGACAACAGTGAAAGTGGTCTGGATGCCGGTTACCAGCCCGATATTATTGTGCTGCTCACCGATGGCGCGAACAGCCGCGGCCCCCTGCCCGTCGATGCCGCGCAGCAAGCCGCCGACCGGCATGTGCGGGTGTATACCATTGGCTTCGGCACCTCCAATCCGGGGCAGATGATCTGTACGCCGGAACAGTTAGGCGGCAGTACATTTGGCCCCGGCTTTGGCGGTGGATTCGGTGGCAGTTTTGGCGGCGGCGGCGGCAACTTCCGTCGTTTCCTGGTCATTGACGAAGAGACGCTGCAAATGGTGGCCGACATGACAGGCGGCGCTTACTATCGCGCCGAAAGCGCCGACCAGTTGAACGAAGTCTTCCTGAACTTGCCGACGCAAATTGTGCTGCAAAAACAGACGTTGGAAATCAGCGTCATTTTTGCGGCGCTGGGCGCCATCCTGGCGCTGGCGGCAGTGGGTTTGTCTGTGAAGTGGAACCGGTACCCGTGAGGCGGGGAACGCACAACAGAACGATTATTTTGATGAGTCATGAGTGATAGGGGCATGGTCATCGCAGACCGCCCGCTGTGCCAGGCTACAGGAGAACAACTACATAGCGCCATCCGCCGTTTCGCCAAAACGGGAACTTTTCTTTATCTCATGACGTCATTAATAGAGTTATATTGCAGCGGAGGCAAAACATGAAAACATTTCCATACCAAATGCTCTTATGTGTGCTGGCGATTGTTGGCATCTTCGGTTGTACTCCTACAACTTCGCCTGAAATGATAGAAACAACGCCCACACCCACAACAAGTTCCGCGCCGCAGACAGAGACACAGACAGCAACGCCAACGGCCGTTATCACCCGTACTCCCATGATGCCAGAACGAGTTCCAACCACAGAGACAAGCTCTCCCGTGACTGGTGAAGTTCCAAATGAACTCCTGGATGCCATCAAGATTGATCTCGTGGAACGCACAGGAATTGCCATAGACGAAATCAAGGTGATTCAGGCACAGGAAGTGATTTGGAATGACGGCTCACTCGGCTGCCCGCAGCCGGGCGTTTCTTATACGCAGGCCTTAGTAAACGGTTATCAGGTGGTTCTTGGGGTGGGAGAGAATAAATACGATTATCACGCCGCGGACACGGGTTACTTTTTCCTTTGCGAGCAAGGATTCCTTCCCATCCGTCCTCCAGGCACACCGCAGTCATGATAGCAGCCAATATAAAATAAGCGGAGTCCCAATCCGGAACCCCGCTTATTATTTACCTGCTATTTGACGCGCCTGCTTCCTTATTACGACCACACGGTCAAGATTTTCAGAAGCCAGGTGTGAAATACTACGGGGTCATGAAGAGCAGCGCTTCGGTATCCTGAGTTGCGCCACCGCGGTTACCGGCGCCGCGATCACCATTGGTGACCAGCATCAGACCGAGTTCAGACGTGTTGCCAGGGAATGGACCAAAGTCGTATACTGCCAGCCCGGCAGGATCGTAGCTGTTGCCAGCGACATCGCTGGCCTCGCCATAGAATCGCTCGCCAAGCGGCGTTACCGTCAACCCTTCGACGATATCGCCAGGACCGCCGTAGTAGAAGTCCTGGGCGATGACATCCATGTCTACATTCGTACTCAGCAGGTTGGCAGCATTCATGCCAATCTGCTCGCCGCATATGAGCAGTACGGTATTGCCAGTGTTCATGGAATGCTCGGCGAAGAAGAAGGCGGAGGCCGCGCCTGTATTCAGGTTAAGCACCCAGGATAACTGGCGGCCATCAGTGATGGTACCCAGGCCAGAGGCGTCCCGATTAAGGATGACGTAATCATCGATGCCATCCTGGTTCGTATCCAAATAAATCTGGTGGCTGACCGGCAGCAAGTGTTCCTGGCGCTCCCAGGTATTGACGGCAAAGGCCCAGAGGAAAGATGGATTCGCCGAGCAGAACCCAGCTGGCACGGGGAAAGTGTTGATGCCCACCGCCCGGATGTCAGGTGTTGGCGCTTGCTCGCCCAGGCCGCCTTCGGGCTGGTTCGGGCTGATTGCCAGCAGCGCGTAGGCGTCGTTCTGTGCAGTGCCCACGCCGGTATTGTTCAGCCCAATGACCTGCGGGAACGAACCTGGAACGAGAACGGCCGTGTCAGGCACAACATGAGCTGCCTTGCGCGGTAAGACATGCCAGGCCAGGTGGATAGGATGAGAACCATCATCCAGAATCAGGTAGCCATCGTACTCATTGGTAGTCAGGGCCGCCGGGTTGGCGCCTTGGCTGCCCGAATTCATGAAGTTGCCGCGCAGCATGGAGCCATCAATAGTCAATGTGACATTGAACAGGGTTTCCCGCCCCAGGCCGGGGCTAACGACAACCTTTGAGGGCGCACTCACGGTTACTGCCCCGTTTGCAACATCATCCGCGAAGCGGAAAGTAGGCGTCACCGTATAAGTATGTCTTTTGTTGTCGAGGTTGCGAATTCGCACCGTTTTAACGAGCGTCACTACATCGTCGGCTACCTCCACATAGCCAAAGCTCAAGGCGCCCGAAGGGACGTCGTTGTCCCATGCGGCTACCGGCGCAGCCAGTGCCCGGTCAACTCTCACCTCACCACCGCCGATGCGGGTAATTGGAGCGAGCGCACCTGTTAATGGATCGTTGACGATATTTGTTTCGCCGTTGTTCATCAACAGCGCTTTTACCTCGATGGGTTTCAAACCATGGCCTAAGGCCTGGCCGGGAGGAGTCCCCCCGGGTGTGGCCTTGGTGCCGCCATAAGCCTGGAGCAGCAAAGCGGCTGAACCGCTCACCATAGGCGCAGCGCCGGAGGTGCCGCCAAACGGCCCTTCACCAGTTCCGGTGCCGGCGATGGCGGAGACCGATGCCCCCGGAGCGCCGATTTCGGGCTTGATCAGTGTCGTGCTCTCATGCTGCGGACCGCGGGATGAACTGCCGACCATACTGCCGGCCAGCGGGACGCCTACGGCCGGATCGAAGCGAACGACCGTATTGGGTAGTCCGGATTTCAGGCGATTGGAGGCGGCCTGGCTGATCATAAAGCCGGGGATATCGATGGGGCGATCGCCACCGTCACCACCCTCGAACGGATCACCCGGGGCTACCAAGCCGATGATGCCAATTAAGCCCCCAGCTTGACCAATGTTTTTGATTTTCAGTGAAAAGTTGCAGGCGCCTCGGTCGACCAGCACGATCTTGCCAGCAAGAGAACCTGCTGGGAAGGGATCGCAACCCAGCAGGTTCCCGCCCGCGCCATTACCGTACTGTACAGGCCCTTCGATGGCCGTCGTCAGGGGCGCTGACCAGGGCTGAAATACGGCCGGGAAATTGCCGACGATGTTGGCTGGGGCAAGAATTTGCATCAATGGTAGGAAACCGCTGGGGACAGCGGTCTGGGCGACAGATAGCGCGCTGGCCGCTGATGAGGGGGTACCGTTGGCGTAAGGCTTATCTGCGCTGTTGCCGGCGGACGCCACAGTCAGGATACCAAGTTTGGTGGCGTTATCCACGGCTGCGGAAAGATCGTCATCGAAGGGCTGTCCATAGGATGAACCGAGAGACATATTGACGATGTCCACCCGGTCACTGAACTTGCCATCGCCATTGGGGTCAGCCACAAATTCCATACCCTGGATCAAGGCAATGCCGGAACAAGAGGAAGACACCGATGAACATACCTTCACAGCATAAAGATCCACGCCGGGGGCAACACCACCAAAGCCGCCAATGATGTGCGCCACATGGGTTCCATGTCCGGACGCGGGGCCATCATCTAACGGGTCGGGGTCGGGAACTTCCACACCGTTGGGCCAATTGGAACCGACGAAGTCATAACCGCCGACCACTTTGGCAGTCGGGAAGGTTCCCGGTTCAATCACATTGGGGTTGTTTGCCGCATATTCGGCCGGGTCTCCCGAACCACCCAATGCTGCATGGGTGTAATCAATACCGCTGTCCAATACAGCGACCTTAATGCCACGACCATCGAACCCTGCTGCTTGAACAGCAGATGCACCAATATAAGGTACCGTCTCGGAGAGGTCTGTTTCGTAATTGCCTACGGGCGCAATACGCACTACTCGCGCATCTTGAGCCAATGCCGGCAGTACAGAGGCATCTACCTCTACAAAGACCGCATTTAACACTGCCTGGACTTGAGCGATCACGCGTGCATTAGGATCGAGAGTACGTACAGTATTCAGGAAAGCGTTTTGTTGAACCTTGGCAGTTCGTGTGGCATTGACTGTATTAGCGCCTTTCTCAAAGGCAACCGCCCCTGAATCAGCGGACAGGCGGATGATAACCTTATTGGCGCCAACAGCATCCCATAAGCTGCTATCCAGCACATCTCCAGGCAGGCTGTCGATTTCCAAAGGGGTATCTAATTTAAGCGCTGCTACACTCTCGGGAAGTTCACGATTTTGTAAGCGATCTGGCTGAGAGCTGCCTTCTTGGGCAAATGTCACCAGTGTTAAGGGCAATGCTAATAAAAATAGCATTGCAATGCTGAATATTTTTCGTTTCATATTTCCTCCTCATGGAAATAGGACATAGGACAGGAATTAAAATGGTTTATAACTACCAGCCCCTGTTTGGTACTGTCAGGAGACCAGCCCAAACCTTAGTAGTTACAGGGTTTTGAGAAAAAGCGGGATTCATTTTGATCGAAGTCAAGTCAATAAAATCACCTCCTTAGATGCGACGCCGACGTTTGACAAAAATAACAGCTTTGTCTGTCAATGAGATACCGCCAGGGTATCTCCACCGGATACAAATGAAGAACGTCAATGTCCAGTCAGGTTGAAATGATGGCTTCGATACATAAATTGATGGTGTTACAGGATATGAAGTACTGTCATGCAGTTACGCAAGCTTCTTGATAAATACTAAAACTTTATGGCTAACTTTGCAAGTACGAGAGGGTGCATGAACAACTTGTCAGCGACTTTTACAATAAGGCGAATCTGGCCTTTTCACTCAACAATTGGGCCAAAATTTGCCCAACTCTTTATGTTATGTAAATCTACGCCGTTGTTTTTCTGAAAATTTCGCGTGGCCAAAACTGATTTTCAGTCGAGTATCATATACTCTGACAAGTTGTTCATGGACCCAAACACAACAGTCGAGAAACTTCTGATTGACTGATAAATCTTATTTTCATCTCATAAAGCGGATTTTTGGCTTAAAAATGACTCAAAAATGCGATTTAGAGATTCAAATGGGCAAAATGTGCTATTTGTAAAATCTGTCAGTCGATCAGCGAGAAAACGAATGAGCGACAACAATGAATCTACAGGACTAGAGCATTATTTTCTGATAGATTCCTTGTTAGACTAAGGGGGAAGGATTAAGAAACGTCTTAAGCCCTCGAATCTATTCTGTTCATGGTTTTGATCTGTGCGCATGTGGATTTGATCTTCCTCAGAAAAGTGGACAACAAGTTAAGACCAAGTACATTTTTTCGGAGGAACCTTATGACAAGTAAAAGAAAAACCTATACAAAGGAATTCAAACGAGAGGCTGTCCGCTTGTGGGAAATCACGGGAAAAAAGCGCATCTGCTGTTGAGTCGAAACTCGGGATTATGCCCAGCCTGCTCATTGAGTAGAGTCGGCGGCCAGCGCACAGCATAACCTGTGTTTCCAACCGCCGCTCCCCAAACCGGACGTGCGACTTTAACCGCATCCGGCTTTCCAGTTAATCTTTATTTCACCTAACTTGTGAACTATATCTATGAATTTATGATTTTCGGCCATCCAACCAACTCTCCATTCTATAGATATTCGATTAACCTGTCTTCCTTCGCCCTGTAGACGGCTTTCCCGTCCGCCCTGGTGTGTCGTTACTCACACGACTACTATAAGACTCCGTCACCTTATGCCTCTCGGCACTTAGGCAATCCCATGATACGGTGCATGATGAACGTTATCAGGCTGCGTTAGGTGTCCCTTTTACCCCCTTAGTCTCTTTCCTTAAGAGATGGTCTTACTGGAGATTCTTTTTGAGGACAGTATGTCGATTCCTCGTATCAGTAAGTTATGGGTTTCAGCCG